>JAFGQI010000100.1 GCA_016935755.1 Anaerolineales bacterium | reverse complement strand
TCGGTGTAGAAGAAGCGCCAGTCGCCGGACTCGGCTCGCTGGGCGTCGGCTGTGCCGGTGCCGCCGAACATCACCCCGTTCTCATACAGCGTGCCAGCCTCGAAGCCGCCCAGGACTGGATCGATGTCACTGGGGAACCAGACCTGCTTCTGCACCGGCAGGTAAACGACCTCGTTGGGCATAGCGCCGTAGGTGGCCTTGATGTAGCCGGTGTATTCGCCCGGCGGATCGAAGGTCTGGCTGAAGACCTCCACATCGTCGATCCACCACTCATTCGACTCGTAGCCGCGGTAGACGAAAGCGATGCAGGCGGTCTGCCCATCATACTCGCTCAGGTTGAAGAGTTTTTCCTCCCACCAGTCGTTGTAGCCCCACCAGGTATCGAGGGTTTCGTATTCTCCATCCTGCGGGTCGCAGCTGCCGGTGGAAATCTTTACCGAAAACTCGCTTTCACCGTAGTAGTAGTAGGGGTCATACCAGGTGAGGTCGTAGAAGCGCAGGGTGCTGCCGTCATGCAGATCCACTGGCGGTGTCACCAGCCAGCCTTCCTGCATGCCGACACTTTCATACCCATACTCACTGTACGACCGGTGGCGGTAAACTTCGTTGCCAGTGTGGGCGAGATTATCACCGTAGAAGATGGAAAAAGTTGACAGATCCAGCGGCTCCCAGATCAGGTCGCCGCCATCCATATCATAGACCGACCAGCCCGTGGGAGGAGCATAATTCTCAAAGCTCTCCAGGGGCAGGATTTCATCGTCTTTCCAGGAGGTCACCGCAGTGACATCGATCCATTCATATTCGTACGGATAGACATTCACATATGGGACTTCCAGCTCGATCTGATCCCAGGGGACTTCCTTGTACAGTTCGATGGTGACCTTCAGATCGGTGGTGTCATAGCCGCCGTAGTAGAAGTGGCGGAGCGAGATCAGGATATCATCCATCGGCGCCAGGTCGGGTTCGCCGGGCCAGGTGTAGCCGTGCAGCAGATCCCAGGGCTCGCGGATGCGGATTTCGGCCGTGTTGCCGTGGTAGTCGTAGATCATGCGCACGGTCTCGGAAGGCGCGTCAAACTCGCCGCTGTTGCGCACGTGGTTGTCATTGCCATCCTTGAACCAGGTGCCTACTGCATTGCTGGGCTCGTAAGGCTGGTCGCGCCAGGCCCAGGCGTACAGGAACCACCAGTTGCCGACCACATCGTTCTCGAACTGCTCGAAGGGATGCGACATGCGCACCACCATCATGTCGGCTTCCGCCAGGAGTTGGTCGTCAACTCCCTCGATGAAGAGCGGATCAGGACCGCCAAAGCCGGTGTTGCTGCCAGCCGGGCCGAACAGCCGCCGGTCGTAGTAGCGGGTGGAGGGACCTTCCTGATCCAACGGCAGGCTGGTGAAGTCCCATTCGCGGCTCTCGTACATCTCCAGGGTCACCGCTTCCAGGCTGGCGAAGAGAAAACCGTCGCCGTTGTTCTGGATGACCACTCCGGTGGTGTCGCTCTCGCCGGGCAGCAGGCCGCGGGCAAAGGAAGGATAGGTTTCATCGCGGTAGCTGCCGGGGATCCAGTAGCCGCTGCCTTCATCGGTCATGATTTCTGGCCGTCCGCCATTGATGACCTGGTAGGAGCCGTAGGCGTTGGCCAGGCCAGCGCCCTGGGCGAAGGGATCATTGTAGCCGGTGCGCGCCCCGTTCATCAGCAGGGTGCGGGCTTCCTGCCAGCTGGGATAGGAGCCGAACTGCTCATAGTAAGCATCGAAGATCAGGGCGGTGATGCCGGCCGCTTCCGGGCTGGAGCGGCTGGTGCCGGCCCAAAAATCCACAGCCCAGTCGCCGCCGGTGAAGTAGTTCAATGGCAGATTGCCGCTGCCGAACATGCCGTTGGTCAGTACATGCATGCCCAGGGTGGACATGCTGCTCGGGCCGCGGTCCGACATGCCGGTCAGCTGTCCCCAGTTGACCCACTCAGGATACAGAGCGTTATCGCCCAGGTTGAACTGCCCGTAGACGCCGGAGGCGCCCACTACGACCGCCGATTCAGGCTGGGGCACGTTGACCGTGCCGTAGCCGAAGCCGGAGTTGCCGGCCGACTTGAAGAACAGCGGCGACCAGGCGCCGTCGTCGGGCAGGTCGATATCATGCTGGGCGATGTAGCCGTAGTTGATCAGCGTCTGGTAGCGGGAGGAGAAATCCCAGCCATCGTTATCGACCGAGCCGGAGCCATAGGAGTTGGACAGCATGTGCGGCTGGTCGTGGGTATCGCCCGTGGCGCCAGCTGGCAGGCCATCGTAGCCCAGGGCGGCGAAGTCGTAGAAGTTCAGCGACGAACCGCCGGCATAGTAGTTGCCCATCGCCACCAGGCCGGTAAGCTTGCCGGGCCCTTCGGAGATGCCCATGGTGTCCGGGTCGTACCAGGTGGGCGGCCAGTAGGTGGAGCCGTAATACCCGCTATACGGCATCTCGTCGATGACGCCCTGTCCTACGGCGGTGCCGGCGCACAGGGTGCCGTGCTCGCCGCCGTTCTCAGTGAAGTCGTTGAGCATGAAGGCCACCACTTCGCCAGCGGCCGGGCTGCCCAGCCCGTACATCCAGTCGGAGGCTGGCACAGGCGTGCTGCCGTTGGAGATGTAGTAGATCATGCCGCCGGACAGGTCGCAGTTGGGGTAGGCGCTCCAGCCCAGGTTGACGCAGGCCACTTCATAGCCCAGGTCAGCCCAGGCATTAAACGGATAGGAAGCGTCGAACCAGTAGGATACCAGGATATCCACATAGATGGTGTCGAACATGCCCCAGTCGGTGCCCCAGTAGTCCTCGCCGCTCACCAGCACGCCGGGCGTTTCGCCCAATCCGCTGGCCAGGGAGTCATCCGGGTGCCAGCCGAAGCGATACCAGCCGCCGTTGGTGTTCCAGACCTGGACCGGGCTGTCGACGATGTATTCAAACGGCACGCCGTAATCCGGGTGCATCACGGTGAAGGTGAAGGCAACGGTGGATCCCAGGTCGGGATCCTGGAAGGCGCCGGTGTAGGGCACGAAGGCGCCCAGGGAGGGGCTCCACACGTTTACATCCGTGTTGGTGTTCATGTACCAGCCCCAGTTGCCGCGGTAGTCCTGGTTGTCCAGGGCGTAGTCGGACATGGAGCGGTCATCGAAGGCGATCGGCCAGCCGAAGCCGCCCGTGGTGTCGAAGTAGGCCGAGTTTGGATCGGTGACGCGGGCGGCCGTGCCGATCAGGTCGGGGTTGGCAAAGTCCACGCCGGTGTCCACGATGGCCAGCTTGACCGGGTCATCCACATCGCCATCACCATAGACGCCCTCGGCCCAGGTCTGCTTGACGCCGTTGGCGTCGTTGGTGAAGAAGGACTGCGGCTGCGCCTGGGCTTGTGGGTTAACCAGGCGTTCGGTGGATTTCTGGGGGGTGCGCTCCGCCTTGATTCCCTCCAGGCTTTTCTGTAAGCGCTCAGGAGCCCCCTGCCCGTCTGCCAGTTCATTGCCTTTCTTAATGTCTGGCGCGGGGCGGGCGCCCATGTTCAGCACCGTCAGGGTGCCGCTGGCGGTGGCCAGCTTGACCAGGCTGCTGGCCTTGACCATGCCGGTCAGGCGGTCGAAGTCCTTGCCGGGATTGACGATCAGCTTTTCAAAGTACCGGCCCAGGTCTGCGCCCGGCTTGACCAGCACGGAGACTTTCACCAGCTGGTCGCCGCCCTGGCGGGCGATCTGGCGCAGTTCGGGGTCGACCCGCTGCAGAGCCGCTTCCAGGCCGCCGTTATCGGCGGGCGGGAAGAGCGATTTAGCAGGGTCAGGCGTTTGAGATAAAGATTGGGGGGATTTGGGGCCGTCAGGCGGCTGCGGACCTGAAGCAGTTCCGCTGCCGATGGTGGTGGCCTGCACCTGTCCAGGCAGCAGCGCCAGCACCACGCTGAAGGCGACAATGATATTGAGTAATAAACCAGCTCGCTTTAACATGTATAGATTCTCCTCGAGATAACCATAGATCGAATATTTTTAGATGGTAAATCTAAATTGGGCAAGCTTTTATGAGAGTCTCTAAGTTGTGTAAGCGGTAATGGCCTCCTTTCCAGCGGAACATGGTTCAGGGTGGGAAAACCACCCCTTGCAGCGCTGTTTTCCGGAATATGAACTTGAAAACTGCAGGGCATTCTGTCCTGCCAGTACAGTCCATATCTCTTCCCCGTAAGTGTTCAGTTGAATCAAGACTGTACATCTCTGATGGTGAATTCACCTGATTTTAACCCCACATTCAGTTAACTGTCAAGAAGAAGGTATAATTTCGTCATCGAGCGCAATGCACACCATTAAAAATCTGATGCGCTGGAGATGATGACTGATGGAAAATCTAAAAATTACCTCCCCGATCCCGCGTCACAACAGCCCGCCGCCGCTGGTGCGAGTTAGCGGCACACATCGTGAAATCGGCCGCCAGATTGGGCAGGCTTTTATTGGACCAGTGAAGCACAGCATTCTGAATGCCCGCAAGCTGCTGGAGATGACCTATTCCGACCTGGAGCTGACCTGGGAGGGCGCCTTGATCCAGGCGCGCAAATATATGCCCTTTGTCCAGGAGCGCTATCCACAATATTATGAAGAGATGTTGGGCATCGCTGAAGGCGCGGATGTGCCGTTTGATGATGTAGCCGTGGTCAACGCCATGGAAGCCGTGACCATGGACGCGCTGCATCTGACCAAGTGCACCAGCTTTGCAGTCAACGACGATCGCACTGCAGATGGGCACGTGCTGCTGGGGCACAATGAAGATTGGCTGCCGGATGACGAGGCGGATGTGTATGTGGTGCATGCCACCCCCGAGGACGAGCCGCCATTTTTATCCATGACTTACGGGGCATTGCTGTGCAATGTGGGTTTTAACGCCTTAGGTATTGCTCAATTGACTGATTCGGTCTACCCCGGTGACTCGCGCATCGGCACCCCGCGTGTGGTGGTTTCGCGGGCGGTGCTGGGAGCGCGCAACCTGGCGGAGGCCATTCGCGCCACGCTGGTGGTGCAGCGGGCAGCAGGCTACAACCACCTGCTGGCGCACGAAAGCGGTGAGCTATATTCGGTGGAAGTCTCCGCCCGGCGCTTTGGCATCCTGTATGGCGAAGATGGTGTGCTGGTGCATACCAATCATTACCTTGACCCCAAGATGCAGGCGATTGAAGAGAGATCGGACGAGCTGATCAGCACGCGCCTGCGCTTTTATCGCGCTACGCGCTTGCTTAAGCGCACCCAGGCGCACACGATTAAGTCTCTGCAGGCTATCCTGCGCGATCACCTGAACTACCCGAACTCGATCTGCAATCACTACACCGAGGATATCTCCCCGCTGGATATGGAGAAGACAGTCAACTCGATCATCATCGATCTGACCGCTCGCGCCATGCACATCGCCTGGGGTAACCCGTGCGAAAATCATTATTTCACCTATCACCTGGAAGCGTAGAAGGTGTCAGCCTGAAAAAAAACAGCGCCTCGGATGATCATCCGAGGCGCTGGGTGTTTTATCTGCGTCCCCACAGGCCGTAGCCTGCCTGGCGTTTTGCCTGCCGGCGGGCATGCTGCTCCAGGATTTCGCCGATATGCCCGATTTTCTCGGCAATGGCGGCCTGCAGCCACAGGCGGCCCTTCTCGGCGGTAGCCAGGCTTCCCGCCCCATAGGCGCCCGTGGCGGTGTCGTCACTCCAGGGGGGATTGGCGATCAGCGTACCGCCTTCGTTCCAATCCATGTAATAAGAGGGCGTGGCGACAAAATCCACCTCATCCACGGCCTTCTCCAGATGCACCAGATCCGGGTGCAGGTGCAGCATCATGGAGGTCTCCAGCTCGCAGGCATGGCCCATCCCGCCGATGCCCGACTGGCGGTGGGCTTCCAGGGCAGCTGAACCCTGCGGGCCGGAGAGATACAGCCAGGAGGTGGCAATGAAGCTGCGCGGGTAGCGCTCACCGGCGTATTTGATCACATTGACCAGGAAAGAATGGTTGCCGCCATGACCGTTGATCAAGTACATACATTCAACGCCGCGTTCGGAGAGGGTATCCACCACCCCCAACCAGAAATCTTCGAAGGCGCGCCCGCCCGCATTGAGCGTGCCGGCAAAGGCTGGGCGATGCGTGCTGACCCCGTAGGGGAAGGTTGGCAGAGCGCTGACCTGATCGGGCAAACCTGCCGCCACCCCAGCCGCGATGGCGTCGATCAGGCAGGTATCTGTGGAGAGGGCCAGGTGGTAGGCGTGCTGTTCGATATGTCCGACCGGGATGAGCGCCACCTTGCCTGGTCCGGTGTCCATGGGAATAGATCGTTCTTCGGCTTGTGTTTGGCTGGGATGAAACAGGGCGATGCGTTCTGCGCCCAGACCCAGGCAGACCTCCTGCGGGGTCAGCGCATACACCTGGCTGAAACCGTCATCGCGCAGGCTGGCAAGCAGATTAGAGACCAGCCGGATGAGCAGCCCTTCGTCAACGCGCAGTCCGCTGCCCATCCAGCCATATGGAATGGGCGGCAGTAAACCCGCCTGGGGGGGCTGTCCCAGCGCACTGGCAAGCTGCTCCATCGAATAACCCTGACCGAATGGGATTACCAGCGGGCAATCCCGGGGCAGAGCGTCTACCTCCGGCCAGGTCAGCCGTTCAAAATGGAAGAAGTGGGTCATAATTTCGCCAGCAGCTCGGCTTTCTTGGCCTGGAACTCTTCTTCGGTCAGGGTGCCCTGCTGGCGCAGCTTGTCCAGCCCGGCGATCAGGGAGGGGATGTCATCCCCGCGGCTCTCATGGGTGTATATGCCTGCATCCATGCTTTCCTTAGCGTTGAGCATGGCGGTCTTGAAGCGAATCGGGCGTTCGATCCGCCGGAACAGATTCACTCCCAGCTCGCTGGCGGTCATGATCTCGATATCGCCGTAGTTGAACATGCGTCCCAGCACCGATTGGCTCATCTTGACATCATTGACCTTCTCGAGCGACGAATCGGTGGTGCTCTTATTGATGATGCCCGAAATTTGAATCACGCGGCGGTTGGTGATGATGAACTGGTGGTTGGTAAAAATTAAGATATCCCGCACCATGCTGGCGATGGGCAGCAGCATCAGCACAAAGCCGATAAAGATGATCCATCCCAGGCTTAAATATGCCTGGGCGAGCAGCGCGGCGAAGATCGTCCCGACGAAAAATATCAGGGTCAGGATGATTTCAAACAAGATCATACTGAGCAGGATAAACCAGTGCTGCCGTGCGACCATGATGATCTTCTCACGCTCGCCGAGCAGGCTGTCAATGTAGTTTTGGGCCATAGATGTGCCTCCGTTATGTCAGATAATATGGTATCAATATAGGACTTACGCAGTCCGTGGGCGGCTGGGAGTGTTTGGGCGGGTATCGCCTACCCAACACCCCTGACTTACCCTGAAAAGAGCAGCCATAATATAACAAGGTCTATTTTACTCGTCAATGAGGAGTTTGGTGAGATGAACCCGAATCAGGATGTGATCGCCAGGATGTACGACAGCCAGTCTCAGAAGGAGTGGGATCGTATGGACCGCCACCGCACCGAGTTTGCTGTCACGCTCAAAGCCATGGCCGAATACCTGCCCAAACCACCGGCGCGCATCCTGGATTGCGGTGGAGGCCCGGGGCGCTACGCCATCGAGCTGACCCGTCAGGGATACCAGGTGACCCTGTTCGACCTTTCGGCTGAAGAACTGTCTCTGGCGCGGATTAAAGCCCAGGAAGCGGGAGTTGACCTGGAAGCGTACCTTCAAGGCTCAGCCACCGATCTATCTGGCTTCGCTCCAGGCTCTTTTGATATCGTGCTGCTGATGGGGCCGCTGTATCACTTATTGGAACTGGAGCAGCGCCAGAGGGCAGTGATCGAAGCCCGGCGAGTCTTGAAACCAGGCGGGATGCTCCTGGCCACTTTTATCACGCGCTACTCAGGACACCGCTATGCCGCCCGGGAAGAAGCGGATTGGATCTTGCGCGATGAACCTGCCAGCCAGGAGCTGCTGGAAACCGGACGCCTGCCGCCCAGGCCCAGCCGGGAGGGTGGGTTCGTGGCCTATATGGCGCACCCGACCGAGGCAGCCCCGCTGATCTGGGAAAATGGGTTGGAGCTGGTCACCCTTTTGGGGGTGGAGGGTCTGGTCAGCATGATCGAAGACCAGGTCAACGCGCAGGAAGGGGAGCTGTGGGAGAGGTGGGTGGAGCTTAACTATCACCTATCCAGCGATCCGGCTCTGCATGCGGGGGTGGAGCATCTGCTGGCGGTGGCGGTTCGCCCGCGCTGGCAGGCTGTCCTGCGCCAGCTGGCTGATCGTCTTGCCCAGGCCGGTTTGGGTTTTACAGTCGTCGGCGGCACATCTGCTGCGCTGCAGGGCGTCTGGCTGCCAGTGCGAGATTTGGATCTGGAGATGGATATCCCTTCGGTGTATCGCTTCCAGGAGCTTTTCTCGGCACAGGCAGTCCTGCCAGTTGGCTGGCGAGAAGATGAAAAATACCGTTCACATTATGGCCGTTTTGACTTCGATGGGGTGGTGGTTGAGGTGATGGCTGACCTGCAGTGGCGACAGGGGGAGAATTGGATTCCGGTGGCAACTCGCAACCACCGCCAGGTGGAGGTGGAAGGGGCATCGGTGAGCGTCTCCTGGCTGGAGGAAGAGACACTGGCATACCTTAGGCGTGGCAGGCTGGAGCGGGCGGCGCAGTGCCTGTCTAGATGCGACCCACAGCGGATGAGCAGGCTTGTATATCAGCAGCTTATGAAAGATCGCTGAGGGCGCTGGATTTTTTCTTCGGATCTACGACCAAAAAGTGCAGGATAGCCAGACTCACCAGACAGCCGACCGCCGATGCCAGGAATGTGGCCGAAAAGCCAGCCCTGTCGGCCAGCCAGCCTCCCAGGAAGGGCGCCAGGATGGTTGCTGGAGCCATCAGAGTGTTGGCCAGCCCAATATAGACCGGGCGCTCGGCCTCTGTGCCAAACTGTGGGATGATCGCCAGCCAGATGGTCCAGATGGCTACCATGGAGATGCCAGCTAAGAAGAATACCAGGTAGAACCAGGCCGGCGAAGGCGCCCACCAGACCAACAGCGCACACAGGAAAGCTGCTCCGAGCCCAAATTCCATCACGCCCCGATTGCTCCACTTATCTCCGATCCAGCCCAGGAGGGGATTGGCGATGATCTGGGTGCCCAGCAAAACGCTGGTCATCCAGCCAATCTCCACCTCGCTGACCCCATGTTCTCCCACGGCAAACACTGTGAAAAAGGCGTAGCCCATGGTGCCAAATTGGATCAGCATGCGCGCAATCAGGAACCAGGTAAAATTGCGATCTCGGCGTAGAATATCTCCCAGGCTGGCCCAATAATTGGTCGAACCAGGGAACAGTTCCACAGGCACACTTTCAGGCTCGCGTGTCCACGCCAGAAAGAACCAGGAAAGGAACATAGCAGCCCCAGTCAGTAAAAAGCACAAGGCAAAATCCCAGGGGGATTCAAGACGGTCCAGGATCACGCCAGCCAGCACCGCGCTTACGCTGGCCAGCAAGTTAGCTGCGGAAGCCTGTAAACCGAAGAATGTGCCGCGCCGTTCTGCCGGGATGATCTTAGAGATCAGGCTCTGCCAGGCAGTTGCGGTGAACCCGGCGCCCAGAGATTGCCAGGAGATCATCATGAAGGTAAGGAATAAACTGGTGCGGGTGCCAAAGCCAGCCATCGACATGGCAATCCAGGCAATGCCGAGATAGGGCAGGCGCTCTTGAATGGTGAGCACCAGCACCATCGGCTTGTAGCGGGTTTGCCTGGCGACCCGATTGGCAGTCAGGAGCTGGGGAAGATGCCAGAAGGCGCCGTGGATGGCCGGAATCAGGCCAATCAGCATGGCTGAATCGGTCATGGTGCGGACAAACAAAGGCAGGATGGTCGAGTAAGACGCAAAACCCATGCCCAGGCCAAAAAACGCGCCATCCAATATATTCACCAGGATATTATGTTTTAGTGATTTGGAGAGTTCGGAATTCATCGGTTTAACCTGGCTGCTTTCGATTCCAGCCGCTCCTGGCGGTGGCGAAGCTCGGTGAGCCACTGGCGCTGCTCATAGAGGTTGAGCAGCGGCCTACCCTCCGTTTGTGCTGCGTGCAGTTCAACCAGGTCGATGGCTGATTGGGTCCAAAATAGGGCTTCGGCTACATCGCCGGCGCGATGTTCGTAGTATTTAGCCAGTTCTACATGTGCGTGGAGATGCTGGCGGTGGGCGGCTTGCTGCCACAAAGCAACGGCAGCCTCATAATTCTGCTGGTATTTGTGGATTGAGGCCAGGCGTTGGATCGCTTCAATCAGAATCGGCTGCGGGAGGCGCTCCTGGAGGGCGTCCTCATGGTCGAGGCCGTGGATGTACAGGTCTGTGGCTGTGTCGAGATCGCCCAGATCTTCGAACAGCTTTGCCAGCGCGATCAAATCCACGCCATGCTCCTGCCCGGTCTCTAGTGGATGGGCCAGCAGCAAGGCCATGTGGTTCAGCAGAGCTGCCAGGGAAACGACATCCATGGCATTATGATAAAAAACGCTTTTTAATCGGGTCGCGTCGCCGCTGTGCAGGTAATCGAAGTACAGGGATGGGATCATCCAGCCGGGGACATCTTCTTCGCTGCGCAAAGCGCCCAGGATCTGCCATTCCAGGTTGGACAGGGTGCGGCTGGGCAGGCGATCGCGCCACAGGCGGCGCGCCAGGTGCAGCAGGTCAAGGTGTGAGAGCTGTGCGAAGGGCGGCTGCCAGCCCTGGGTTACAAAGCGGGTCAGCAGCAGGGGCACATCGAAGGACTTTCCATTGAAGCTGACGATGGCCTGGCAGGGGGCGATGAACTCTTCAAAGGCTGCCAGCTGGGCGGCTTCTTCCATTGGATCGCGCATGAAGAACTGGGCCAGGTGGAGTTCGTCCCCCTCGAAGCGAGCCACGCCGATTAAAAAGGCATAGGTGCCGCTGCCTCCAGACAGACCGGTAGTTTCGGTGTCCAGGAAAGCGAACGATTGGGGATTCAGGTCGCTGATGCGCGCATCGCCAGCCCAGCGGGCTAAGCCGTTCAGCGGCGCGTCTACCTTAATCGTGGCCCGTCCGTGCGGCTGCCCAACCGGGTATCGCTTTTCGACCAGGAACGTATCTCCCAGGGGGGTATGGCAGGTGGAACCCGCCAGCACCTGCTCGATGGCGGTCGGGTTTGCCGGGCTGGCTTGTGGGAGATCCTGCGCGCCGACTTTGACGCCCAGGGATTTAAGCTTTTCGGATAAGGTCGACATCGTGCTGAATTCTATCACGCGGGGGTGGCTGCCTGGCAGGTTAAAAGAGAGCGGAATTTATCTATCTGGCTGGGTGAGCGCTCGTAATATCGCCAGGGTCTCTTCTTTGCCGCCCAGGCCTGCCTCACCGCCAGGTCCAACACAGGATGGACAGCCATCGCTGCATTCACAGGACTGCACCAGCTCGTAGGCCCGCCTGACCAGCTCATCATGCAGCTCAAACAGCCGTTGGCTGAAGCCGATCCCCGCTGGAACCTGGTCGTAGAGCACGATGGCAGGCCGGCCCTCTGCCAGGGGCGACTGGGGGTCAGAGTGCACACCCAGATCGCTTACATCGCACATCAGGAAGAACGGCGCCAGGTGGCCGAGGACATATGCCAGCCCGGCCAGTCCACTGCGCACCCGCACCGCTGTCTCAACCTGCTGGTGGCAGGCATGGCACAGGGTAACCAGATTTTCTAACAGATTGGCCTGCTCACTGGAGGTAAAACTGCGAAATGGGATCTTATGGTGGACATCATGGCTGCGGCTCTGTTCCACTGCGCTGCAGACCTGACAGCGGCAGCCATCTCTCTGGCGGGCACGCTCACGTTGAGCAGCCCAGTTTGGCCCATAGTTGTTTGGATCGTTTCTCCACAGCCCCTGCTGGCGCAGGTTGGCGATGGTGGCTTCGTTCAACGCCAGCCAGTAGCCTGTTGTGTGCAGTTCGGACGGCGGCAGAATGACTGCTCCGATGCCTAATAGTTCGTGGGTGTGCCATTTGATCTTCTGGTAGCCGGTCACCTGGACGGTAACCAGGATTTCGCCATGAGCTTTCACGGCTCCGACTGCTGGCGCTTCATCCAACTTCGCTTCTAATTGGACCGTGGAATCCTGGCGCGGCTGCGTATAGTATTCAGTGTCCAGGCGCTGCAGGTGGGCGATTTTTTGTTCCAGATCCAGTTCTTCCACCAGATAGCTCTGGCCCTCATGCAGATAAATTGCCTGAGGATGAACCATCCAGTGAGCGCTTTGCTGATCTACCATGCCGACCGTAACCACCCTGCCCTCGACCTGGGCTTGCAGCAGCACAGGGTTGGCCGAGGCGCTGCGCAGGGAGATATTCTGGGCTGGGTACTGGTCTGCCATCCAGAAATATTTATCCCCGGAGGTGTGCAGCGTGTTTTGCTCGACCAGAAAATCCAGAAATTCGCCGAGGCGCTCGGGGCCAACCCTGCCGAAGCTGTCGCCGCGCCGGAAAGGCAGCTCGAAGGCTGCACAGCGCAGATGCTCCAGCAGGATCAGCAGGTTGTCCGGGTTAATCAAGGCCTGTTCGGGAGACCGTTCGAACAGGTACTCGGGGTGTTGGATGAGAAATTGATCCAAAGGATCGGCGGTCGCCACCAGCACGGCCAGGGCAGATTCTGCCCCGCGCCCGGCGCGGCCAGCCTGCTGGCGTGTGGCAGCAATGGATCCTGGATAACCGACCAATAAAGCTGCTCCCAGGCTGCCGATATCGATGCCCAACTCCAGCGCATTGGTGGCGACGACCACTCGCACCTGACCCTGGCGCAGGCCTTGCTCGATGCTGCGCCTCTGCCCGGGCAGGTAGCCGGAGCGGTAGCCGCGAATCTCGTCGTCCGCCTGACCAGGCGCCTGGTGCTGTGATCTACTGCCGGGGCTGGAGGCGTGTGCCCTTAGATAGGTGAGAATGATCTCAACTGTGCGGCGGGTGCGCGCAAAGATGATGGTCTGCACGCCATAAGCCAGGAGATCGTCTGCCAGGCGTGTGCTTTCTTTCAGAGCGCTGCGCCGCAAGCCCAGATCGCGGTCGACCAGGGGAGGATTGTAGAGCAGGAAGTGCCGCGGCCCGCGCCCGGCGCCATCCTGGTCAATCAGGTGCACCTGCTCTTCGATCAGTTTGCTCGCCAGTTCACCAGGATTAGCGATGGTGGCTGTGGTCAGAATGAATTTGGGCTGTGCGCCATAAAAAGCACAGATGCGTTTCAGGCGGCGCAGCACGTTAGCCACATGGGAGCCAAACACTCCCCGGTAAACGTGCATCTCGTCAATGACGACATAATCTAGCTGGCGAAAAAACTGCGCCCAGCGGGTGTGGTGCGGCAGGATGCCTATGTGCAGCATATCCGGGTTGCTCAGCACCAGATGCGCCTGGCTGCGGATGCCCGGTCGGGTGCTGGAAGGTGTATCTCCATCGTAAATGGCAACTTGCAGATCGGGAAGATCGTATCCGGATGGGTGAGGGATGGACAGCTCGCTCCTGGCTGCTGCCAGTTGATCCTGCGCCAGCGCTTTCGTCGGGAATAGATACAAAGCGCGCCTCTGCGGATCATGCAGCAGGTGATTGAGAACGGGCAGCTGGTAGCAGAGCGTTTTCCCGCTGGCTGTCCCGGTCACAATGACGACATTTTCCCCGTTTTTGACGTGCTCCCAGGCCTGTGCCTGGTGCAGGTACAGAGATTCTATGCCACGCTGCCGCAATGAATAAATCAGGGCGGGATGCAGATCAGGGGGTAGGGGAGTCGTTATGGCCTGTCGGGGCGGTATCGTGCGCCATTCGGCAATGTTGGCCGCGATGGAGGGCTCAGCGCGCCAATTACTCAATAAACGGTTGGCAGACATGAAGCTGGTTATTCGATCTGCACACTGGAATTAACTGCGTTATTGGCTGGCAGTGGATCGGTCTCATTGGATTTTACATCAATGATGCTGATGATAATCCCACTGGAAGGTGGCGTGATCAGGACGATTTTTACCTGCACCACACTGCCGGGAAGCATGCTGCCCAGGTTGCAAATGACCCTGTCACCCAGCAGGGCGCAGGTGGGTGATCCAGGAGCCGAGGCAAAGAAAACCGTTCCCGCCGGTAGAATATCCGTCAGGACAACGTTGTTGGCGTAAGAAGGCCCGGTGTTGGAGATGGTGATGGTATAGGTGATGGGTGCACTCACCGCGGCTGTGATCGGCGCGGATACTTCAATAGAAAGATCAGCCTGTGGAGTGATCGTGGTCGTGTCAACGGCGGTTTTATTATTGGTCGCCTGGTCAATGGGCGAATAGAGATAAGCCGTGTTGGTCAATGTCCCCGTAGCTGAGGCTGCAACTGTACCGTTGGCAGTGATTGTCGCAGTTCCCCCTGAGGTCAGGTTTACGTTGACATTGATATTCCCATTTTGTAAGCCAGATGTGGAACAGCTCGAGCCCGTCGACGCGCTGCAGCTCCAGACGACGTTAATGATCTCAGCGGGGAAGAAATCGGTAATATTAACCCCCGTAACCGCGCTTGGGCCGTTATTGGTTGCCACGATGTTATAGGTGGTATTCTGACCAGGGATGATGGTATTGCGACCATCGGTCTTGGTCAAGGTAAAGCTCACGCGAGGTGTGAGGGTATCTGTGTCCACAGCCAGGTTGTCGACTGAGTTCGGCTCAGTGGTTCCCGCCGGCACGCTTGCGCTGGCGCTGTTGATCAGCAAGCCGATTGCATTGGCAGAGACAGTCCCATTCGCCGTAAATGTAACCGAGCCGCCAGCAGCCAGATCGGCGCGCGCATTGATGTTCCCAAATCCATTAGGCGCCTGACAGTGAGAACCGGAGGATGAACTGCAGGTCCAGTTAACATTGGTAAATACTGCTGGGAAGTTATCAACGACCGATACATTTGCGACTGCGCCGGGGCCTTTATTGGTGACCAGGATGGTGTATGCCAGGTTTGTGCCCGGGACGGCTGAATTCACCCCATTGCTGACGCTGACAACCAGGTCCGCAATGGGTGTTGGCGCGGTCAGGCTGGGCGTTGGCGTGCTGGTCCAACGGGTTGGAGTGGGTGTAAAAGTGGCGGGGGGTTTAGGGGTTGAAGTTGGCGCGTGCCCCGGATCGGGATCGACGCCATCTTCCAAACCATCGCCGTCGGTATCCCGCTTCAGCGGGTTCAGACCTCGTTTAGCTTCATCGCCATCGTTCAGGCCATCCCCATCTGAGTCAGGGACCAATGGATTGGTTTTCCAGTTATTGACCTCATCGCCATCGTTCAAACCATCCCCGTCGGTATCGGCCTTATCAGGCCGGGTGTTGAAAAGCGCCTCTTGAACATTGGATAGGCCGTCCATATCTGTATCACCCAACTGCCAGGCTGCGGTCTGAGTGGCGCCTAGTTCGGCGCTCTGGGTGACATTCACCAATGCCTGGGCTGTCCGAGTGATAGATTGGTACGTCGCCTGGGCGATCAAAGCGATGGCAGTTTGATTGGCGGCGTCCGTTTGGCGAGCCTGGCGCGCTGGCGCGGTAAGCTGCACATAGAATAGAACCAGCACACAGCACATCACCAGGGAGATAATCGCTACAGCTGTGGGAGCCCAGGAGGGGATCAAACCCCGGCTGATGAATTCGCCTGAAAGCGTCCGGTACTCGCCAGATTGGGCGTTCACCATAGCCCCAAAGTTGTGGTGGATTTCCCCACCTACCCAACGGCTTTGTGCCTGGGAGGGGCGAAATTCTACTGTGGCAGAATGTCCTGGCGGCACGGTGAGCTTGGCCAGGGGCGGGTCAAATGCCAGCTCCTGCTGTGGGTCATCCCAGCTAACGGTAAATGTTTCTGGCAGGTTGCCCTGGTTGCGGATGACAATTTGACCGGTTGAACCCGACCAGATCTGCCGGGGGTGCAGTTCAGTGATGAAGAGAGAAAAGGCTGAAATCGTGAGCGCCATACGCAGTTCAACGATCTGATCAGGCGCGTGCTGACTGGCAACGTGCAGCATAACGGAGTGGCGTCCGGCGCGGCTCTCGGGCGTTCTGGGCGGCTGGAGTTCTATCCGCATTTCGCGCTGGCTGTTCCCCGGGATGCTCGCCGTAAGGGATGGGTGCGGAATCCAGCTGGCTGGGATGCCATCTATGGTAACTCGGAAGGTGTCCGGTTCCGCAGAGCGGTTGAACAGGGTCATGACGATTTCCGCATTCCTGCCGGGAGCCACACCCAAACTGGGAGTATCCAACAGAACTCCCACACGGCCCTCGCCCACGCTCAGTTTTACCTGGCTGGGGTCAACCGGCACCCCGTTTGGACGGGCATAAGACTGCTGTGGAACAGGAGCGGGGACCGGAGTGGGTTGGGTGGGCGTGGCTGGCGCCGAAGGAATAGGGCGCGTGACTGGCTCTGCCGGGATGGCTGTGGTGGTCTGACCCTGGGTTGATCTCTCTAAGCGCAGCCAGATTTCACCGATGCGCAGGTTTTCCCCTGGCTGCCAGACGTGCGGGGTGTTGGCAGCCAGGCGTTCGTTTTCGAGAAAGGTGCCGTTAGTGCTGTCAAGGTCGCTGACCTGGTAGGATTGTCCGTCGAAGATAACCTGGGCATGGCGGCGAGATATGCCGGTGAACTCCAGGATGATATCATTTTCAGGGCTGCGACCAATCGTCATGCCGCTGGATTTCATGCGGTAGCTGCGCACCGTTTTATCGGGGAGCAGAATATGAATGAAATCCTGATCGATATTTATCGGGTCGGGCGGAAGGTTCTCCACCATGCTGGCCTCCAAGCGGGTAGTCGATATTGCTCAGCCGGATTCATTGATCCGCTCATTGAGTATAACTCATTCGGGGATGATTATGCAAATGGTCGCATAGATTGGTTTGTTGAAAATTGGAAGTTATAATAAAGATATGCCCGGAGATCATTCTTCTTCTTTTCGTACAGTTGCTCATTTTGGGGGACGACATTTGCTAGCATTCCTGGTGACATCGATCACCACGGCGATATTGTTCCCTTTCCAGGAACAAATCAATTCGTCCACCGTTGCATTATTTTACCTTCTGCCGGTGGGGTTTAGCGCTGCTTTATGGGGCTTGAGTCCAAGTTTTTTAGCCTCGTTGCTTGCATTCCTGGGGTTGAATTATTTTTTTACCACGCCTTATTATTCATTATTTGTGCATGAAACCCAGGATATCCTGGCGTTATTTGTGTTTTTTGGCCTGTCTGTTTGGATCAGCCAGCTTGTTGGCCGCGCCAGGCAAGGTCAGGAGAAGGCCAGAGATCGCGAATTTGAAGCTATCCGCCTTTATGAGTTGAGCGCCAGGCTGACCGGATTACAGGAGGAGGGCGAAATTATCCATGCGATTGCAGAACATACCCTATCAACAGTTCATGCCCGCCGGGTGGAGGTGAGGGTAGAAAATGGGCCTGACGGATCACCCATAACCGTTTTTCTTGAATCCAAGGGATTGGCTTTACAGGAATTGCCATTGCCTGGTAAACCGGATATGATAGTGCCTCTTCAATCGACGGACAGGCTGGTGGGAGAGATCCATATTTGGCGAGCCTCGGAACAATTTTCGATGCAAGACGAAAGATTATTACAGACTTTTGCCAGCCAGGGAGTTTTAGCCCTGGAACGGGCTCGTTTCGCCCAGTCCTCTACCCGGGCACGAGTATTAGAGGAAAGCGATCGGTTTAAATCCTCTCTGCTCTCATCGGTTTCACACGAGCTGCGGTCACCCCTGGCGACAATCAAGGCGGCGGTGACCAGCTTGAGGAGCGAGGCAGTCCCATGGGATTCTTCTGCCAGGGTAGAACTCTTAGAGGTGGTGGAAGAAGAGGCGGACCACCTCAACCGACTGGTCGGCAATTTACTGAGCATGGCGCAAATTGAGGCTGGAGCATTAAAACCACAAAAAAGTTGGAATTCTTTTAATGAAATCATCGCTGATGTACTGACCCGCATGCGCCAACAGACGCAAGAACACATCATTGAAATTGATATCTCGGATGATATCCCACTCATTGCGGTGGATTATTTCCAGATTGAGCAGGTACTAACCAACTTGATGAGCAACAGCGTCAAGTATTCTCCACCTGGCTCACCTATCCATATCCAGGCGAGCGTTAATCATGGTGAGTGGCTGCAAGTATCAGTCATCAACCGGGGACCTAAGGTTGCTGAACAGGACCTTGAGCGGATTTTTGATCGATTTCACCGCGTCACGGCAGCTGATCGGGTGACTGGCTCTGGTCTTGGGCTTTCGATTTGTAAGGGGATCGTCGAGGCGCACGGTGGGCGCATCTGGGCAGAAAATCTCCCCCAGGGTTTCGCAATCATTTTTACTATACCCCTCGCCTGGGAGGGTGTAATGAAAGGAGCCAGGCCCAATTTTCCTGAAGAATGAACACCCAACCACATATCCTGGTGATAGATGATGAACCACAGATCTTACGCGCTCTGCGCACGATCTTGACCTCTAAACAGTTTCGGGTAACCACTGCCAGTCGTGGGGAGGAAGGTCTGACTCTGGCAGCAGCCAATCTTCCGGATGTCATCATTTTGGATTTAAGCTTGCCGGATATAGATGGATTAGAGGTCTGCTCTCGTTTGCGGGAGTGGACGCAAGTTCCAATCATCATCCTCTCAGTGAAGGACAGCGAACGCGAAAAAGTGGTGGCGTTGGATAAGGGAGCGGATGATTACCTGACCAAGCCCTTTGGAATAGAAGAGTTACTGGCGCGCATCCGGGTGGCTCTCCGTCACTACGCCCAGACTCAGGGCAGCAATCCAAATACGGTGATCAGAGCTGGTCAAGTTGAAATTGACCTGGTAGAACGCAGTGTCACTCGTAATAGCGTAGAAGTCAGGTTGACAGCTACTGAATACAAGCTGCTAGCTTACCTGGCGGCTAACCCTGGTCGCGTGCTGACCCATCGGGCGATCCTTTCGCATGTATGGGATCCTGCAGATGTGGATCGTGTCGAATACCTGAGGGTTTTTATTCGTCAATTACGCAAGAAGCTGGAAGATGATCCAGACCAACCTAAATACCTGATCAATGAACCAGGGATTGGTTATCGCTTTTTGGCAGACGATTGAAATCCTCCCAAACTCACCCATAAAGACGCCCACTCGGGCGTCTTTATTTTTTCTTTATGAAATTGCTTCGAAACTTAGCGCCTAATTTATCCTGACTTGTTACACTTTTCCCCTGGTGTATTCGATTTTTGAGGTTGACGTATGAAACAAAATCTCTGGATAACTGGAAATCAACCCAATGCCAAAAGACTGGTGGCTCTGATCCCGAATTACCAGCAGATTGGCAATGAACTTGTTTGGGGCAGGTTCTTTTATAACCTGGCTTCTAAGCACCAGTGTTCAATCGTTTTATTAACGGTTATCCACAGCTATGACGATGATCTTCCTGCGCTGCATAAGTTTACTCGTCTGGTGTCGATTGCCAAGAATGGCAGGTTTGGCGCCTCGTATCATTTGGCGTTTCAAATCCCCTGGTTAAAAGCAGTCAAACAGGTTTACCAGGAGGGAGATCTCATACTGGCTTTTGCCGATCACATGGTGCGAAACCATATCCTGGTAAACCAACCGCTCTACCAGGTTCTCACCTCAAAATTCAGTATGCCTGTTGAATTAATAGATAAGGTGCAATGATAGGAGTAATGGATGGCGAAACCATCAAAACAAAACATTTTACCTGGCGCAGATGAAGCGCTCGTTGTGCAGCTCAGGCAAGAATATATTTCACAACAGCAGCTCTACCAGTCCCAAACCCCCTTGGTGCAGCGTTTCTTTGAAACCCAGGCAGCCCTGGTCGCCGATGCGCTGGTTCAGGGTATGTCGCAGTTGCGGTTTTCTCTGCCTGATAAGGTGGTTTTCCTGGTTGGGCGGAAAGGCGAAGGCCAATCAGCGCCTCTGCCGGCAGAATTTCGCGAACAACTGGTAGGGGGTCTGATGGACCGCCTGACAGGTATGGACATCCGAGCGGCAATGAGGCAGCGCCTGGCTGAGCTTGAACAATCAGTCAATCCGGCTGTTGCAGCAAGTGCAGGTCTGCTGCGGTACGCCACTGTTGCCCACATGGTTTACTCTATGCTTCCAGCAGGTAAATCTGTGACATATCTTGTCGACGCGGAAGACGAAATACCTAATATTCCTGCAGGTAGCGATCTGGAGGTGGATTCAGCCATCACTGCCATCACCGATGCCATCGCAGAAGAAGCAGAAGTTGAAGATGGACGCGGTGAACTGTTGGTCCCCTATATCTCGGCCGCGCGAGCGTTCTTCTTGCCGCAGTGGGTGGCTTTTGATGATCAGGGAAAGATCCTGGTCAGCTCGGTCAACGAAGCAGAAGCCCACGTAGCCTCCATGCAGCGCTACCTGTCCATTTTGCATACCGCTGTGGCAATCGCACCATACACTGTAGCTGACGATGAATACCAGCGGCGTCGCTACGGAATTCTCGGGCAGCTGGTCAACCAGGGACGGGCGCTTGCCAGGTATGAAGTCCAGGAAATCGTCCGCACAGTCTGGAAGCGCGCCAAAGCCCAGGACCTTAACCGGGGGGTAAGTCTGAGCTTACCTTATTTTGATGATCAGAAATTAGCCGTCGAGGTGCATCGATTTGAAGTCATCCCGGCGGGGAGAATCATGTTCGTGCCGGCCTTTGTTGTGCGCGCCACGCGCGAACAGCAGGCCAAGGTAGCCCAGGACACCCGCCTTAGCCCCTCCACCCGCCGGCACCTGTTGTCTGAATTACGCGAAGTCGAGAAAGCCTTCGAGACTTCATGATTAAGGGAATAATATGTGGATCTCGGTTTTGCTTATCATTGTAATTGTTTACTTCTCGGTCAAGGTTTCTCCAAAACAAAGAGATGAAGATGCCCATGTTCATGGTGCTGGACAGATTGGTCTATTGGCAGCCGTGGCGCTGTTTGGTGTAGATTACTTTACATCTTATTATTATGCTACGGGTGAATTGATGAGTGCTCTCCATCCCTATGGATTGCAGAATTATGCCTATCTTGCGGTAATTGTTATTGCTCTTGCCAACCTGGTGTTTGGTTCATTATACATGTTTTCATTAGGCCCTTTCAATGAGGGTGGTGGTTCATATACTGCCTCCATGCGCTATCTCTGGCCAACAATTAGTTTAATAGTTGCTGTAACTCTCATCCAAGATTATATACTTACAATCGTTGTCTCAGCACTATCGGGTGGAGACCAACTGCTTTCTATTCTTGGCTTATACGGGAAAAACTGGTTATATCATTTCCTTCTTGGAGCAATGTTGGCTACCGGAACCTGGTATCTGACCATTCGCGGACGAGGCGAATCAGCCAAGGTGGTTTTTGCTTTGATAGCTAGTTTTCTAATGCTTACTCTTCTGATGGGGGTTGGTCTTCTTATTGCTCATTATAAGGGGGTGCCTCCGGTGCCCGCGACAGAGATTCCCAAAACTATCTCAATCGGGCAGGCCATTTTACACATGCTGACTGCTTCGATGAAAGGCATGGTTGCCCTCACCGGGTTAGAGGCAGTATCTAATGGTATCCAATTTATGAAGAACGAAGATGCAGGCATTGTGAAATGGGGAAAGATGCATTTCCCCCGCCTGAATGGGATATGGAGCTTTTATAGCGGTAAATCAGGGATTGGGCGATTTGTGCAGACTTCCTTCCTGTTTTATGGCGGATTAACAACCCTTTTTCTGACCTTTTTTTCTATCCGTTTCGATGTCTTTGATGGAACATTAGGACGGACGCTGGTGGGTAACCTGGCTTTCATTGGTTTTACCCAAATCCCTGGAGGCGTCCTGCTTTTCTGGTTTTATCAGCTACTGGCAGTGGTCATGCTCGCTGCTGCTTCCATGACAGCCCTGCAAGATGCCCAGGCTACTGAGTGGCGTGATGTAGCAATTGGCGAAATTCCTGAAATAATAGTCTACCGTGACCCGCGCGGCACATTCACCCGCTCGGTGACAATTTCATTCGGTCTGGCTGTTTTGATTATGTTGCTTGTACGTGGGCAAACCACTGTTGCCGTACCCTTCTATGGAGTAGGTGTTTTCATGCCCATCACAGCGATGGGGCTGGCAGTACGACAACATGTGCTCAAAAATTACACGGGGAGAGCCCGCTTATGGGGCGCTGCAGGAGCAACTTTCTCAATCCTTCTATCGATTTCCGTATTCTTGGGTCAAATTGTTGGGAAATGGCATGAAGGAGGCTGGGTAGCATTGATCTCCTTCAGTCTGTTGGCGCTTGCCGCTCATGCGATGCTAATCTCTCCGCTTGGTCATCGCGAACCGAATCAAATCCATCGTATCGTACGAGAGAAAGCTAAAGTACAAGGAGCTATGGCTTCGATTGTTGAGTGGCAGTCTTTAAAAATGCAGGAATATCGCTTTCACCTGCTAGTGGTGATGACTCGCTTCTTCGAGCTGTTTGGAGTCCGCCGCCCCATGAGATATGAGCAACCTGTGCCAGCGGGAGATTACGACCATGCTCTGCATGTGGATCATCCGGATGCGCCTTCGCTGCTAACGCCTTTTCTGGATGGAATGCCCCGATTGGGGGGTAGACCAAAGGAGACATCTCCTGTCGAGGAGTGAATTCCCTCGAGATTCAGTAAGATTATGCCCGCTGAACCTTTATACAGCCTGCGCGTGGCAGATGTTTTTGCCGCGTTGGAGACCTCGCCGCAAGGATTACCTCCCGACGAGGTTGAAGCGCGACAATTGCTGTATGGCTTGAATGAAATCGCCGAACAACAGGTTGCATCTCTCTGGGAAAAAATAGCCGCGCACCTTACTCATCCGATGGCTTTGCTGTTGTGGGGTGCGGGGATCCTTTCCTGGGTGGCAGGAGATTTCATCTTGGGAATGGTGGTCTGGATCGTGGTGCTGGTCAATGCGGGCTTTTCCTACTGGCAAGAATACCGCGCCGAACAGGCCGCAGCTCTGCTGCGTAAGCTGCTCCCCGCCTACACCAGACTGATCCGTGAGGGGCAGGAAATACATGTTCCCTCCTCACAAATGGTTCCTGGCGATGTTCTGGTTCTGGCAGAAGGAGATCATATTCCTGCTGATGCCCGAATCATCGAGGAATATGGCCTGCGGATTAATAATGCCACTTTGACTGGTGAGGCCATGCCAGCCCGGAGAAGCGCCGACGCATCTTTTCGAGAGGGAATCAGCCTGATCGAAAGACCTAACCTGATTTTTGCGGGCACTTCGGTAGTATCTGGAACGGGAAAAGCTGTAGTATTTGCCACCGGGATGCTGACTCAGTTTGGCAGCCTGGCGCGACTGACCCAGGCAGTCAAAGAGCCGCCCAGCCCGTTACAGCAGGAACTGATACATATTACACGTAAGATCTCGTTGGTAGCGCTTGTGTTAGGCCTGGTGGTTTTTTTGATCGGCATACAAGATGTGAACCTTACGCTTTCCGAAGCATTTATATTGGCAATGGGGGTGGTCGTCGCAGCGCTGCCAGAGGGACTGCCTGCAACTGTATCCCTCTCGCTTGCAATGGCTGTACAGCGTTTGGCGCAGGACGGCATTCTAGTCAAAAAACTGTCCGTTATGGAAACCCTGGGAACTGTATCATTGATCTGTACGGATAAAAGCGGCACGTTAACCCAAAATCAGTTGATTGTGAGGCAGATATGGGTCGGTGGTCAGCTCCTAAATGTGTCTGGTAGAGGGTATGAGCCGATTGGCGAATTCACACCTGCCGCATCTGGTTCGCTCCCCGGTAAGGATCTGCAAGCTCTCCTGACAGCTGCTCTGCTATGCAACAATGCCCGTTTGAATCCTCCTTCCTTTGAGCACCCGAATTGGACAAGCCTGGGTGATCAGACAGAAGCAGCACTGAAAGTTGCATCCTATAAATTGGGTCTCGACGAAACAGTGCTCATCCGTTCGTATCCGCGGCAGCATGAGCTGCCATTCGATGCCCGGCGCAAGCGGATGAGCACGATCCATGGTCTTGCCCACCTATCGCTAAATCTTTGGGGGGATGAGGCTTTGGATGGCAATCTGCGGCAGCAGATCGCTTTCGTAAAAGGGGCGCCGAATGAAGTTCTTCACCTTTGCAGTCATGTATCTATTGACGGCAAACAGCATCCTTTAGACTCACAAACGCGAGACCAAATCTTGGGGGTTAATGATGAATTTTCTAGAAAGGCGCTCAGGGTGCTGGCCATCGGGTATCGCCTTCTGCCTCCCCGGAGAGGACCTTACACACCACAAGGAATTGAACAGGATCTGGTCTTCTTGGGTTTGATGGCGATGATGGATCCCCCTCGGCCCGAAGTAGCGCAGGCAGTAAAAGTGTGCCAGCAGGCGGGCATCCGCATCGTCATGATTACAGGCGATTATGGTCTGACGGCTGAATCATTGGCGCGCCGGGTGGGTATGTTGTCTTCTCCAAAAATCACCATCATCACCGGTGCAGAACTCGATCTGATGGATGATAATGCTCTGGTTGAACTCCTTGATCAGGAGGTAATTTATGCTCGCATGGCGCCGGAGCATAAACTGCGTCTGGTGGCGGCCTACCAGGCGCGTGGCGAGGTGGTCGCCGTGACTGGCGATGGCGTCAACGATGTACCTGCCCTGCGAAAAGCAGATGTCGGAGTGGTGATGGGGATCACCGGCACAGATGTCGCCAGGGAGGCTGCCGATGTCATCCTGACCAACGATAACTTTGCCACCATAACCGATGCAATCGAGGAAGGGCGCGCGGTCTATTACAACTTGCGGAAATTTATCACCTATATCTTCTCCAGCAATGTCCCTGAAATCCTGCCTTTCCTGGTGACTTCGATGTCAAATGCTCTGGTGCCAGTCGCACTTTACGTGAAACAAATCCTGGCCATTGACCTGGGCACGGACATATTTCCTGCTCTTGCACTGGGGGCTGAGAAACCCGAACCGGATGTCATGACTCGGCCGCCGAGAAAAAGGAACACACCGCTGGTGGATCAGGCTCTGGTGGCGCGGGCTTTCTTATGGTTAGGACTGATTGAAGCAATCCTTTGCTACCTGGGCTTCTTCTATGTATACTATGGATGGGATCAGGTGATTGGGCAGCTCCAGCCTGGGTTCGCGTCAGTGTTATCTATCCATCTGCCTCAAGAACAACGCTATGATCTCGCGCGGACAATTTTCTACGCCGGGGTGGTCATGGCGCAGGTCGGCAACGCTTTCGCCAGCCGCACGGAGCGCAATCGGGGCAGGCGCCTGGGCTGGACAAGCAACCGGCTGTTATTGTCTGGTATTGGGATCAGTTTCGCCATCTTACTTGCCCTCATTTACCTGCCTTTCCTGGTCCGTTTATTCGATCATATATCTATTCCTGGCATCTTGTGGATCGGACTGGCTTTTTATCCGCTGGGGATCTATAGTCTGGATTGGTTTAGAAAAGCTTTTGTACGCTGGCATCAGCAAAAGGAGAAAGGATTATGAAAATTATTGTCATGGGCTGCGGCCGGGTAGGCGAACAGCTTGCTCGTCTGATGTCTGATGAAGGGCATCAGGTTGCTGTGATCGATTACGACCCGAATGCCCTGAGCAGGTTGGGGGCAGACTTCAAGGGATTGCGGATCAAAGGAGTGGGGTTCGACCGCCGGGTGTTAATCCAGGCTGGTATCGAACAGGCGGACGCATTTGCGGCGACCAGCCCTACGGATAATGTCAATATTGTGGCCGCGCGTATCGCCCGCAACTTATTTCATGTTCCCCGCGTGGTTACTCGGCTGTATGACCCGCGACGGGCGGAAATCTACCGCCGTCTGGGGCTTTTAACGATTTCATCGACTACCTGGGGCGCCGAACGCATCCGGGAATTACTCACCTATGCCGAACTCGATCCGGTGATGACCTTTGGGAATGGCGAGGTGTGTATTTTGTCCATTGAGACGCCGCCCAACCTGGCAGGACACATGGTTAAGAACCTGAATGTATCGGGCGAGATTGTGGTAACTGCCATCACACGTCAGGGAAGAGCTTTTATCCCTTTATTGGGCACCGAATTCCACCGGGAGGATATTATCCATCTGGTTGTATTAGCTTCGGCGATGGATCGTTTCAAGGCGCTGCTTGGGTTGGATGAAGGAGGTTAACATGTTTGTTATCATTGTAGGTGGCGGAAAAACCGGTTCTCAATTGTCATCACAACTGCTGGAGCAGGGTCACCAGGTGCGCCTGATTGAGGATCGCGCCAGTGTATTGGAGCGGTTGAAAGATGAATTGCCGGTTGGGGTGGTGTTTGCCGGCGATGGCAGTTCTCCCGTTGTATTAGAACAGGCTGGGATTGAGCAAGCCCAGGTGTTGGCTGCAGTGACCGGGGAAGATGAAACCAACCTGGTGGTTGCTACCCTGGCGCGTTTCGAGTTCAATGTTCCCCGCATTATCGCTCGCGTCAATAACCCCAAAAATGCCTGGCTCTTTACTGATGAAATGGGCGTTGATGTTGCCTTGAACCAGGCGGATATCCTGGCACGGCTGATTGCCGAAGAGATGTCCCTGGGGGACATGATGACCCTTTTGAAACTGCGTAAAGGGGAATATTCGATTGTCGAGGAGAAGGTGCATCCAGAGGCCGTGGTGATCAGTAAGGCGCTGAGGCAGATCAAGCTGCCTCCTCAGTGTGTTTTTGCGGCGGTGATTCGCAAGGGGCGGCTCATTGTGCCGAATGGGGATACGGTGCTGGAAGCGGTGGATGAGATCATAGCCCTGGTGCATGCGTCCCAGGTAGGTAAGCTGGCCGAGCTGCTGGGGAAACCATCCTGAGCCAGCCGCCTGTTATTCTCTATGGGTGATCTGGTAGATCTCTTCGTACATCGGGCGCAACTGATTGTACATTTTCATGTAGACTTTATTGTATAGTTCTTCATAAATCTCATGCGCTTGTGGATCGGGGTTGAAGGTTTCACCCAGGCGGATCATGGACGATATTGCCGTAGGGAAATCCGGATGGAGACCGAGCCCCACCGCCGCGACCAGAGCTGCGCCCAGTCCGGAAGCCTCATATACGTGAATCCGGGAGGTGGGCAAGCCGAAGATATCTGCTGTGATCTGCATGGCCGCGTTGCTCTGACTGCCGCCGCCTACGCCGCGCAGCTCGGTGATGGGTACGCCGCTGCGCTTGCTGGTGCGTTCAGCGCCATCTCGCAGGGCGTAAGCCAGGCCTTCCAAAATCGCGCGGTAAAGGTGGGCGCGAGTATGGACATCACCAAAGCCGATAATTGCTCCGCGCGCCTCTGGGCCAGGTACTTTCAGCCCGGGGGACCAATAGGGCTGCAGCACCAGGCCTTGTGACCCTGGTGGCACAGCCTGGACCAACTCATCGAACAGGACTTCAGGCGTGACGCCGCGTTCTTCCGCCAGACGCTGCTCGTGCTGCCCAAACTCTTCCTTAAACCAGCTCACCATCCAAAAGCCGCGATAAATTTGCGTTTCTACGCTGTATGCTCCAGGCACTGCGGATGGATAGGGTGGGATCAGCGGGATGACCTCGATATATTTGTGGTGGGTGGTGTTGATGGTTGCAGTAGTGCCGTAGCTCAAGCAGCCGATATGCGGCTCCAGGCAGCCGGAACCGACCACTTCGCAGGCCTTGTCAGAGGCTGCCGCGATCATGGTCAAACCTGCCGGGATGCCGGTCTCTTCGGAAGCCTGCTTTGTGATCTCGCCTAGTATGCCTGCCGGAGGCACCAGGTCGGGCAGCAGGCTTTTATTCACAGGGACAGCCTGCCATTTCCAATCAAAGCGGCCTGACCAGCGCAGGTTTTTATAGTCGAAGGGCACATAGCCCACCTGGCAGCCGACCGAATCGATCAGCTGCCCGGTCAGTCGATAGGTCAGATAACCCGAGAGGAACAGATATTTGTGAGTCTGGTTCCAGATCTCCGGCTGGTGCTTTTGAATCCAGTTGGCTTCGGCCTCCGCCTGCAGGTAGGCGACTGTGCGGGTCATGCCAGACAGGCGGAAAGCCAACCCCCACAGCCCTCCCAGCGGGGTCAATCCCTCGGTGCGGCGCTGATCCAGCCAGACAATCGCGGGACGCAGGGGCTGTCCCTGTTTATCCAGGTTGATCATGGTGGAGCGTTGGGAGGTAAGCGCTACGCCAGCCAGGCGTTCTTTGCTAACCCCCGGCAGCTCACCCTGCTCCAGCCTGGCCCATAAATCCTGACAGGCCCGGCACAGCGCATCCCAAAAGACCTGGGGGTGCTGCTCGGCCAGACCAGGTGCAGTTGAGAAATATGGCTCGATGGGTACGCGGGACTTAATCAGCAGATTGCCCTGCAGGTCGAATATCAATGCCCTGACGCTCTGGGTGCCATTATCAATGGCTAAAATCAGGTCTTTAGAAGAATCTGTGGTCATATTAATCTTGACTCCTGAAACTCAATCTGCTGATGGAATCCCTGTGGTATTGGAAGATATTTTATCTCAGAAAACAGCTGCACCAGGGTTGATTTGTACAGGCAATCTATCCAGGTAGAGAATAGCATTGCTTCCAGAGACTGATATAGCTGGCAGCTTCTTGTTCCCAACGGGCGTCATCCCAGCCCAATTCGGGTTGAACGATGCTGCGTATAGCCGCAAGATGGTGCAGCCCACCTTCTGGAAGCAGCAGTCCTAAACGGACGCGCCGCAGCAAGAGATCATCCAGATGCACCACAGCCTCCGAGCGGGCTGCCCAGCGCAGCTCAGCCCAGAGAGAAAAGCTCCTACCGATCGGCTCTAACTCCCCGGGTTGGGCAGCAGCCAGGAGGTGAGGCGCGTTGGCCCCATGCCGCCCGAGCAGGCGCAGGCGCGCCGATGGGGTCAACCCCTCGATGCTGGACGTAAAGTCAGGCGGTTCAGCCAATACGCGCTGGTCGGGGTCGAACTCTGGCTTGCCGGGCAGGTGGCTGCGGGTTCTTTCTAGCGCGTCATGCGCCATCAAGCGAAATGTGGTCAGCTTCCCTCCGGTGACGGTCAGCAGGCCTTTCTCCAGCCAAAATACATGTTCGCGCGATTCTTTCGATGGATCGGCTTTGCCAGTGTTGACTACTGGGCGTACGCCAGAAAATGTCCCCTGAATATCCTTCAGATCAAGCTCCTGGACGGGGAAAGTCACTTGGACAGCTTTAAGCAGGTATTCCACCTCCCCCGGGCTGATGGCTGGTTCGATATCCAGAGGGAATTCGTGATCCTCATCCGTAGTGCCGACCAGAGTGACCCCTTCCCACGGAAAGGCAAACACCGGGCGTCCATCCTGAGGGTGCAAAAAACTGACCGAACGCGTCAAGGGCAGTCTTTCGGCTGGGATGATGAGGTGGCTGCCGCGCAGTTTCCGCAGGCGGCTGCGCTGGCCTAACTGGCCGCGCAGATCATCCGCCCAGGCGCCGGTGGCGTTAATTACCATACTGGCTTTCACTTCCGCTGTCCTGCTGGGATGATCGGGAGTCTGATCCTGGATCTGCACACCGCACACCTGACCCGAACGCTGTCGCAGCAGAACAGATACACGGGCGTAGTTGAGGGCAACCGCTCCGTCCTGCACAGCTTCCTCAATAACGCGCAGCACCAGGCGGGCGTCATCGGTTTGTGCATCGAAGTAGCGGTATCCACCGCTGAGGCCTTCTTCTGTCAGAATGGCGCAGAGTTCGCGCATATCATAGGCATCGTAGGGCCGGTGGCCCCACTTGAGCGCCAGCAAATCATAGAGGATCAAACCAGCGCCGAACACCCAGCCAGGGATGGCATCCCCCTTGAAGGTGGCGAGCAGGATGCCCAACGGGCTGACCAGACCGCGCCCTTCCTTGAGCAGGCGTTCTCTTTCCCGCACCGACTGCAAAGTTAATCGAATCTGGGCGTTTTTCAGGTAGCGGAAACCGCCGTGCACCAGCTTAGAAGAGCGGCTGGAGGTGCCTGAGCCAAAATCATCCGCCTCAACCAGCAGCACGCGCAGCCCGGCTCGCCTGGCTTCGCGCAGGATGCCCGCGCCGGTGATGCCGCCGCCGATCACGATCAGGTCCCAGGGTTGTTCCAGCGTGGACCAGGTGCGATCACGCCAATCATTCTGCCACATCTCGGGCCTCCTCGATGAGTTTGCCGGGGTTGAGCAGTTTTTGCGGGTCGAGGGTATGGACTGCGCCGTGCAGCAGAGTTGCGCCAACTTCTCCCTTCTCGGCGAGCAGGTAGGGTGCATGATCTAGACCGACCCCGTGCTGGTGGCTGATCGTACCGCCATGCGCGATGATCGCCTGGCTGGCGGCGTGTTTCATATCCTGCCAGCGCCGCAGAGTTTGCTCGGGATCTGCCGTCCGGCGGAAAATATAGGTCACATAGACGCTGGCGCCATCCCGGTAGACATGCGACAGGTGGGCGAAAACCAGCACCCGTTCGCCATACGGTCGCATTGCGTCATGAATAGCCTGCTGGATGTCCTGGGCCGCTGGCAGAGTCTGGATCCAGGGCACAGCCGTTTCCAGGGTATCAATGGTGTAACCACGCTCCCAAAGGGTATTGCGCAGGTAGGGGGTCAGAAAGCGCGACTTGCGCCAGGTTTTCCCAATCATGGTTCCAGTAAACAAGCCGCCATGCTGGCGGGCGATTTCCATCACTTGCTGTCGCGCCAGGCGGGCCAGGCGCGCTTCGCCGGTTATCCCAAAGACCAGCAGGCAGCGCTCATCCCCGTAGCGCAGCAGGTTTAGACCGCGTTTTGCCCACAGAATCAGGTTGTCCTTGCCTGCCAGCGCCAGGGTGGTATCGGTCTCCTGGGCGTTGCTCAGGCGAGCCATTGAGATGGGCAGGCGCGCCTGGGCAATCTGGCGCACCGCTTCAACTCCAGAAGGCCAATCATGGAAGAAGACCCCATAAAAGGCTTCCACCTCTGGCTGTGGGCGGATGCGCACAGTGGCGCGGGTGATCAGCCCCAGACGCCCTTCCGAACCGAGCAAGACCTGTCTCAGATCAGGTCCGGCCGCGCTGGCAGGCACGGGGAGCAGATCGAGCGGGCCTAGAGGCGTTTCGACATGGCCTCCGGCAAATAGATCTTCAATGCGACCATAATAATAAGATTGCTGCCCGCTGGAGCGGGTGGCGATCCAGCCGCCCAGGGTGGAGAGTTCGAAGGATTGTGGGAAATGCCCCAGGGTGTAGCCACGTTCGTTGAGCTGTTTCTCCAGGTCGGGGCCGCACACCCCAGCGCCAAAGGTTGCCAGGCGGCTGGTTTCATCCAATTCAAGCAGGGAATTGAAGCGGGACATATCCACGGTCAACACCGGTGTTTCGCCTTTCAGTGGGTTGATATGCCCGACTACGCTGGTGCCGCCGCCATATGGAATCAGGTGAAAGCCTTTCTGGCTGGCGAATCTCAGCAGTTCTTGCACCTGGCTGTCGCTGGTCGGGTAGGCTACTCCATCCGGGTAGGTCTGAATGGGCCCAGAACGCAGTTCCAGCCAATCCGGCAGGCTCTGCCCGCGGGCGTGGTTCAGGCGATCGATGGCCTCGGTCTTGATCAGCGGATGAGCCGGCAGGCGTGATGAGGGGACTGCCTCCAGGGCATCTTCCAGTGTGGCGTCTGGATAGCCGGTGGCATCGCCAACCCGCTCCACCAGATACTGGAACGAGGTTTCGGGTAGATGATAGTGGGTGGTTTCGTCACCCCAACCATTCCAACGGCGCATAGGTTGCCTCCTGATAATTCGTGGTTGACTACAAAAGGTTCGATGCGGGATAAATCCCGCCTTACGATGAGCGGTTATTCCAAAGGTCCAGGCTCTGGCGCATAACCTGACGAGCCAGATCTTCAGCGCCATCGGCGTCATTATTTTGGGCGGCTTCCAGCAGGCTGGTGTAGAAGGCCCGAGAAAGCTGGCGCGCGGCTGGATTTTGGAAGTAGCGAACTGCCATGGGTTGGTAAAGGTCGCTGAATCCGTTCAAGATCAGGGTGAAGATTGGGTTGCCTGAAGCCACGGTCAGCAGGTGGTGCAGCTGCCAGTCAAAGGCAGCCAGGGCTTCCGGTTGATCTGGCAGCTGGGCAGCGCCATCCAGCAGGTGGATAACCCTTGGCGCGGCGCGCTCAATTGCCAGGTGGGTGTAAGTGGGCGCCATCAGCAGGCGCACCACCAGCAGGTTGGCAACAAAATCTGCAGGCAGATGATCTGGGCGAGTGGCTATGGCGCTCAGCACACCCAGGCTGCCTTCTTCCCAGAAGTTGCGCACGCGTGTAGCGCGACCGTGATGGATTTCGACCCAGCCATCACAGGCCATACGCTGTAAAGCCTCACGCAGCGTGGGGCGTGTGACGCCTAATTGGATCGCCAATTCGCGCTCGGCGGGTAGGGCAGAGCCAATTGGGAAATGGCCGTCTAGAATTGCATCGATCAAGCGGTTTTCAGCAAATTCAGTCGGTTTCGGAGGGGCATCCCATTCCATTCTAACGCTCCTGCAAAGTGGTAAGTGGTCTGACCAGTTGCCCGTATTTTACTTCCATTTGGCTGTCCTGTCCAGATCATCTGTCCTTCGATCGGCAGTTTTTCCACCTCTGAGTCAATCAAAGGTATAATGAGCCTGATCGTTTGTTATCGCCATAGCCAGAGGAGGTCGTCGATGAACGACAAGCCATTGCATTCGATCTATGATTATGTCATTATTGGTTCGGGCTTTGGGGGGAGTGTATCGGCCATGCGCCTGGTTGAGAAGGGATATTCTATGTTGGTTTTAGAGCGGGGCAAGCGTTTTCGTGACCAGGATTATGCCCGCACCTCCTGGAACATCTTTCGCTACCTGTGGCTGCCTGCGCTGCGCTGCTTCGGCGTCTTTCAAATGTACCCTTTTCGGCATGTATTGGTGCTGCAAGGGGCAGGGGTAGGAGGCGGCAGCCTGGGATATGCCAATGTGCTGATGAAACCCAGCGATAAGATATTCGAAAATCCCACCTGGCGGCACCTGGCAGAATGGAAAGAGGTGCTCGAACCGCATTACCAGACTGCCCAACGCATGTTAGGCGTGGCGCAGAACCCGCGCCTGGGACCGGCAGATGAAGTGATCAAAGAGATCGCTCACGAGCTGGGCACGGAAGCCTCCTTCCAGCCCGTGCTGGTGGGCGCCTTCTTTGGCGAAGCGGGAAAAGAAGGGGAAGAAGTACCCGATCCATATTTTGGAGGCGAGGGGCCATCTCGCAAGGGCTGCACCCATTGCGGCGCTTGCATGGTGGGCTGCCGAGAGAATTCCAAGAACACATTGGTGAAAAATTATCTCTATTTCGCTGAAAAATGGGGCGGTGAGGTGCTTGCGGAAAGCCAGGCGGATGACATTCGCCCGCTGCCCGAGGGTCAGCCCGATGGGGCGCGTTATGAAGTGGCTTACCACCGCACGACCGCCTGGTTCTTCAAGCGGAAGAAGACGATACGGGCGCGCAATGTGATTTTCTCCGCCGGAGCGGTGGGTACGCTTAACCTTCTCTTCCGCTGTCGCGAAATGACCCGCTCGCTGCCTCGGATTTCACCCAGGTTGGGCACGCTGGTGCGCACCAACAGCGAAGCGCTGCTGGGGGCGTCTGCTAAAAACTGGAACGTGGATTATTCCAAAGGGATCTCGATCACCTCAATCTTTATGGCAGACGAGGTCACTGCCGTTGAACCGGTGCGCTATAACACCGGCTCTTCGTTGATCCGCTTCCTGGTGGGGCCACTGGTTGAGCCAGGCGGCAATCTGCTCACCCGCCTCGGGCGCATTGCAACCAATCTCCTGCTGAGACCGGAAGCCTTCATTCGCACGCATATCTTACCCGGTTGGGCGCAGCGCACTACCATCCTGCTGGTGATGCAGACCGAGGACAACCGTATCAAGATGCGCCTGGGGCGCGGCCTGTTCACCCTGGGGCGCAAGGCCCTGATAACCCTTCCTGATGAAGAAAACAGCATTCCCAGCAGCATTCCCATCGGGCATCAGGTGACGCGTATGTTTGCCAGAAGCATTGGCGGATCCCCCGTTGGCTCGATTAACGAAGGCATACTCGATATCCCCGTCACCGCTCATATCCTGGGCGGCTGCCCGATTGGGCTGTCCGATCAGGAAGGCGTGGTTGACCTGGATTTTCAGCTGCATAACTACCCCGGTCTGTACGTGGTGGATGGATCCATCATGCCAGCCAACCCGGGGGTCAACCCCAGCCTGACCATCACTGCCCTGGCGGAATACGCCATGAGCCGCGTACCAGTAAAACCTGGCGCCGCTGTGGGCCAGCCGATTTTTTAGCGCTCGATAAACGAGACCCCTTCTCCATCCCTCACCATCACCAGCATCCTGCCTGGCAGGAGGTGCAGCCTGCGGATTATCTCTGCCAGATAAGCCAGCCGCTTGAAATATGGGGTCATTTCATCCCAGCCGGCGATGTGAAAGCCAAAGCGCGCATATAAAGCCCCCAGTTCTTCCCGGCAGGTCAGGTACACCCTGCCGGTGTTTTCTTCAAACAGGCGCTCGATCAGGCGGCGGGCTACGCCCTGGTCGCGCCAATCTGGCGCCACGGCGATCGAAGCCAGCTCACGCGAGCCATCCCGGTGCGGCTTGATTTGCCCACAGCCTATCACCCGGTTATCTTCATCCACAGCTAACAGGAAGCGCCGCCAGTTAAGCCCGGTGGGGTTGATCTGCGCCTGATGGATCAGGGCGCGGATGGCGCGTTGATCGTCCGCCGTGGCGAGCCGGAGAGAAAACATCAGGCCTGTCTGGTTATCTTGCGATCTGACCGGTGAAACTGCACTGCCTGGGCTTATCTTTCTTACTCAAGACATGACCGCTTGCATCCTGGTAAGCTGTTTTTTCAGGCTAACAGCTCATCCAGGGCAGCTCGCACCAGGCGCGGATCAGCCTTGCCGCCCATTTTCTTCATCACCTGCCCGGTGAACCAGCCGATCAGGTTGGTTTTCCCGCTCTTATAGGCGGCAACCTGCTCTGGAGCCTCAGCCAGCACCTCGCTGACTGCATTGCGGATGGCTTCCGAGTCGCTCACCTGGGCCAACCCCTCGGCCTGGACGATCTCCGCCGGGGAATGCCCGCTGGACTGGATTTTTTCCAGCAGCGACTTGCCGGTATTGGTGTTCACCGCGCCTGAATCGACCAGCTTAATCACCTCCGCCAGGTACTCCGGGGTGAGCAGCAGCTCGCCCGCCGGGATGCCACGCTCGTTGATCATCCGCAGGACATCGTTCATCAGCCAGTTTGAAACCCGTTTGGGGTCGCCGCCATAGGCGCTCGCCGCCGCCTCGAAATAATCCGACAGGCTGCGCTCGCCGGTCAGGATATCGGCGTCATAATCCGGCAGGCCGTACTGTTCGATAAAGCGCGAGCGGCGCGCCAGCGGCAGTTCCGGCAGGGCTGCCAGGATTTGTTCCAGCCAGGGTTCATCCAGCAAGATGGGCAGCAGGTCGGGCTCGCGGAAGTAGCGATAATCAGCCTCGGTCTCCTTGGAGCGCATCTTGCGCAGCACGCCAGCTTCCTCGTCCCAATCCAACGTCCAGGCCTCCACCCGCCGTCCGGCTTCCACCTCGCGGATCTGGCGCTCGGTCTCCATCTGGATGGCATCGCGCACAGCAGTGATCGAGTTGACATTCTTGATCTCGGTCTTGGGGTTGAGATACTCGGCACCGCGCGGCCGGATGGACACATTGGCGTCGCAGCGCAGGTGGGCTTTCTCCATATCGGCTTCTGATACGCCGATCCAGCGCAGCAGCTGGCGCAGGCGGATCAAATACTGCACCACCTCCTCGGCGGAGCGTAAGTCGGGTTCGGTGACCATCTCCACCAGCGGCACGCCGCAGCGGTTAAAGTCGATCAATCGCTGCCCGTATTCATTCTTGGTTTTGCCAGCATCCTCCTCAATGTGCAGCTTATGGATGCGCACCCGGCGGATGTATCCCGGCATGGGCACATCGAGATAACCGCCGCGCGCCAGCGACATATCGTACTGCGAGATCTGATAGCCCTTGGGCAGGTCGGGGTAGAAGTAGTTTTTACGGTCGAAATATGAGACCGGTTGAATCTGCGCCTGCATGGCTGCCGCCAGCAGCGCACCTTTCTCCACCACCACCCGGTTAAGCACTGGCAGCACACCCGGCAGCCCGGTACAGACTGGACAGATATTGCTGTTGGGCGGGTCGCCCCATGAATCTGCTTTGCAGGAGCAGAAAATTTTGGTGGTGGTGTTGAGCTGGATATGGGTCTCCAGGCCGATGACGGTTTCGTATTCAGTCATGGGGTTTCCTCAATAAAATATTGACCGTGTTCATCTGATATTCTCTGTTGGGCGAAATCAGCAAAGTTCCTACCATCCAGATAGTCAGGGAATGTGTAGATGGCGTTGATCTGCAGGAAGCAGCGATCCGGGAATTGTTTCCAGCCACGCGAAAGGCCGATCCGCAGGTAAACGGTGCGTGAATGCAGGCGATTGCTCAATTCTGCCGAAATCTGCTGCGGATCGTGGTTTTCATCCCGAAGGCTGTCGCAGAAATAATGCCAGGTCAGGTCGGTGATCTTCAGGCGATAAGTGATGTCTTCGGCGTCTGTGAAACTCAAACGATAATCCCAGGCGCCTCGTTCACCTGGAGCATAGCGCACCTGTTCGATCGAGCGCGGCTGGATCGTGCCAAGCGAACGCGGCCCCTGGCAGTCCATCACGTTGAATCCGATATCAGAGTGGATTGGCTGCTCAAAGATATCGCTCACCCGATCAAAAAGCGACCAGGCCAGCACCTGCTCGCGTCCGACTACCTGGCGGATGAAGCTCACTCCATTCGGCTCATAGAGCACATCTTCAGTATGCGGCGGCTCGGGCAGAGGCTGCAACAGTTCCAGTTCGACCAGTGCAAACGGGTAGATGATTGCTTTGCCATTCAGGTAGAGATCGCTTTCGGCGATGCCTGGCGGGGGCAGCACCGGGCGGATGCAGGTGCGGCTGCGATCGTAACCAGCGATACATACTCTGCCGCGCTGCATGCGGGTCAGGTCGGTGATCACCAGCTGCGTCTTCATAAATGCACGATCTCCACCCCGGACCAATGGGTGGCCAGGCGTTCTGCAACCAGGCGGCGGTGACACTGTTTGGGAGTGGCTTCGCTGCACAGCAGGCAGCTCGTCCACCGCTCGAACGCTTCCCGGTCGAGGGCGGCTGGGATATCGCGCTCATCCATCAGCGCCTCAAAGCGCTCCACGTAAAGCGTCCAATTTTTACCAGCCCGGTAGCTATCCAGAATCTCAGTGGTAGGGGCCAGCATGGGCAGGTGCACATAACGACAGCCATCTGCCAGGTGTTCGAGGAAATAAGGCAAATCGCCCTGGCGAGCAAAACCAGCCAGCTGCCCTTGGGGGCGCAGGCGGATATCCACCAGGCGCTGGATCTGGTTCTGGCGCAGCAGTTCAAAGAACTGCTGCGCGCTTTTTTGAGTGAAGCCGATGGTGAAAATCTTCATCGTAATTAGAACAGCTTTCCCTGGGTGGCGTTTGGAGTGTCCACTTTCTTCACAATCTGATGGGCGTTAAATACTGTACCATCCCCCCGAATGTGGTGTATTTCCACCTCCGGGAACTCGTCCAGCAGGTAACGGGTGATCAGATGGTGGCGATGGCAGTCGGCCGGGTCTTCCTCGCTGCACATGAGAGCGGTCGTCTTTTGTACAGCAGTCTCTAGCATCCTTTCTACTCCCTTGATGAAATAAGAGCGTTTCATGACCGCCGGGTAATCTACCTCGTGCAGGTAATCCGCACCTTCGGTGGGCATCTCCCGTTTCTTATACAGACTGGGATCATCCGGCCGCCCGCCTAATGCTTTGCCAGCGTAGATATACTCAATTCCCAGGCGCGGCAGCTCGAACTCAAGGTGCTCCTTGTTGAACCAGGGGAAGTGACGGCTGTATGGCGCACTGCGTACATCCACCAGCGCCGCTATACCGTTCTCCTTAAGCAGCTGGGCCAGCTTCTGCAGGCTGTGGTTGCTGTGTCCGATGGTAAAAATTATTATCGGTTCGTCCATGCCTATGCCAGGTTTACAGCCGCCCTGAATGAGGTATAGGCGCCAGGCATGTCAGCCGCCGAGAATTCAATCCGCCGTCCATCCAGGCGTCGCGCCCCCGGCAGCAGGATGGCCTTGTCGGCCATATCCGTGCTGGCATATTCGATTGTTACCTGCACCGGCTCAACCAGGCGGAAAGGCTTGGTTCTGCCTGCCTTCAGATTTTCTATCCCCCGGCGGGCAGCCTGGTAGATCAGCTCCTGGGCATCAGGGATGGGCAGGCACTCGGCGGCGAAACGGCTTGTGGCATGCTTGACCACGGCAGTCTCCAGCGGTCCGAGCAGTTCACTGGCCTGGGCGCAGACGGTCTGATCGCCAGAGATCATCAGCACAGGCACGTTGAAATGGCCGCACAGCGCCCCGTTCAGGCCATATTCGCCCACCAGGATGCCGTTTAGCCACAGGTTGAATATTCGCCGGCTGGACCAGGTGTGATCCAGGATGGCGTTCTGTGAGCCAGCCCTGGCGTGGTAACCGACGAAAAAAGTGCCATCGATGTTATCATCTATGCCCTGTAGCATCGAGTACGGCGAAGGCGTGCCGCTGTTCAGCCGGGCGCGCGGATCGAGCTGTTCGATCAGGATGTTACCGCTGTTCCAGTGGCCATCGGCGATGACCACCTCGTCCGCTCCGGCGTCAAAGGCGCCGCGCACGGCGGCGTTGACATCCTCGGTCATGATCTTGCGAAAGCGCTGGTATTCGGCATGACCCGGATCAACCTGATCCCAGGAGGTCACACCCGAGATGCCTTCCATATCTACTGCGATGAGAATTTTCATAGCTGCCTCAAAACTTGTGGTTTGATGCTGCGCCAGGCATCATTTTGGGTTACTTTCTCAAAAGCGCGGCCCAGGCGCAGCAGGGTGGCCTCGGAGAAATCCGGGCCTAAGAGCTGGATGCCGATCGGCAGGCCGTCGCCGGCAATCCCACCGGGCAGGGAAATTCCGGGCGTCCCGGCGTGGTCAGCGGGCACGGTCAGCTGGTCGGCGTACTGCATCAGCACAGAGTCCCCATACACATCGCCAATCGGGAAGGCGGTGGTGGGGGTGGTGGGGGTCAGCAGGGCATGCAGGCGGTATTTCCCCTGCGGATCGAAGACCTGATCAAAATCCCGGCGGATCAGGGTGCGCACCTTGAGCGCCCGGTTGTAGTACTGCTCGCTGTACTGCGCCGCGCTGACATACATGCCCATCAAGATGCGCAGCTTGGGCTGCAAGCCGAAGCCCTGAGCGCGCGACTTGCGGTACATCTCCTGCAAATCTGCCACTGACTCGGGAGTGCGATAGCCATACTTGACACCGTCGTAGCGGTGCAGGTTGGAGGCGGCCTCGACTCGCGAGATGACAAAATAGGCCGGGATGCCATAGCGCGTATGCGGCATAGGCACATCCTCAACGATATCTGCGCCCAGCTCGGCCAATCGCCCGGCGGCGCGCAGCACAGCATCCTGGATTTCCTGGTCGATCGGCGCTTCTTGAAGTTCTCCTGTTTGGGCGTCGATGAAGGTGACGCGGAAGTAATCCGGCGAGAGGCCGACTCGCAGGCCGCGGATCGGCTGGTCCAGCAGGGCGGGATAATCTGGCACAGGCAGAACTGCCGCCGTGCCATCGTGCGGATCGGCTCCGGCGATCACCTTCAGCATCAGGGCGGCGTCGGTGATGTTGCGCGCCACCGGGCCGGGGCAGTCCAGCGACGAGCCAAAGGCGATCAGCCCGTAGCGCGAGACGCGCCCATAGGTGGGCTTGACCCCCACCACACCGCAGAAGGCGGCTGGCTGGCGGATGGAGCCAGCGGTATCGGTGCCCAGGGAGAGCTGTCCCTCCCCAGCGGCGACTGCCGAGGCGCTCCCGCCGGAGGAGCCGCCCGGCACCCGGCTGGTATCCCAGGGGTTGCGCGGGTGAGGCTGGAAGGCGGACGACTCGTTCGATGAGCCGTAGGTGAACTCATCCAGGTTGACCTTGCCCAGCAGCACCGCGCCAGCATCCAGCATACGCTGCGCCGGGGTGGCGGTGTAGGGGGCGACGAAGTTCGCCAGGATGCGTGAGGCGGCAGTGGAGGGCGTGCCCTTCACGCAGAAGATATCCTTCACCGTCACCGGTACACCGGCCAGTGGGCCAGGGTCTTCGCCTGCCTGGATGCGCCGGTCAATCTCCTGGGCCTGCTGGCGGGCGCTCTCGGCGGTCGGGGTGATGAAGGCATGCACTTTGCGGCTGTCTTCGCTGGTCAGCGGGGGGCCATCCAGGCTGCCAGAACGTCCATCCACGGCAGAGATGCGCTGCAGAGCAGATTCCACCGCTTCCAGGGCGGACACTTCCTTGCGGCGGATCAGGCTGGCAAGCAGGGTTGCGGGGATATCACAGAGTTCCATGCGTTCTGCCCTTCTATAGATCGGTGTGTGGGATTTCTGGCACGATGATGTAGCCATCCTGCGTCTCCGGCGCCTGGGCCAGGATTTCAGCGGCGTCGGGGCAGGGCAGCCAGTCATCCTGGCGGATGGGCGGGCGGCTTTCGGCGGTATAAGGCACGCCGTGGGATGTAACTGCAGCACCCGGCTCGAGCGGGATGGCTTCCAGTTCGTGGATCGCCTTGAGCTGGTTGTTGAGCTGCCCGCGCAGGTACTCGGCCTCCTCGGTGGTCAGCTCCAGGGCTGCCAGGTGGACGAGATGGTTGAAGAGTTCAGGGGAGATGGTATCGGTCATCGGGGCCTTCTTGTTGGGTGGACTTGAGCGCTATAAGTATACCGCAAGTGTGGCTGGGTATCGCCAGGCGAATTGATTTTCATTTCACCTATCACGGCAGGGTGGTAGCCATGCTGGTGCCGGTCGAACCGGCGACCAGCCATGAGCAGGAGGCGCAGGCCTGGGCGGAGCTGGATGAATTGGCGGCTCGGATTGGTCGTCAGTGGCCTCAGGATGTCTTAGCCAGCCAGGCGATCGCCGAGGGACGGCGCTGATGCCAGGCGCAGCGATGATTGTGGTAGATGCCAGCGTCTGGGTAGCGCGCCTGGTATCCCAGGATGCCTTCCACCAGCCAGTGCGCATCTGGATGGCAGCCCGACGCAGCGAGAACATACTATTGATTTCACCATCTATTCTGCTGGCGGAAGTGGCTGGAGCGATCTCCCGGCGCACGGGCAGTCCAGAACTGGCAGAGCAAACGATGGTGCGTCTGCAGAACCTGCCGGGTCTGCGATTGATCGAAATGGAACGTACGCTGGTTGAATCAGCCGCTCGTTTTGCTGGACAGCTGGGTCTGCGCTGCGCGGATGCTCTCTATGTGTCTGCCGCGGAGATGTTGGGACTGCCGCTGTGCACCCTGGATGAAGATCAGGCGCACCGTGCCGCTTATCTGGTTGATATCCAGTTCATCCCAACCCGATAACGTTACTGGCCTGCGAGTTAATCTGGTGAATCGTCCGATCGGAATTTTCTCTCTGCCATGCTATAATCATTATCTCACATTCTCTCACTCGTGGTCATTCAGGAGGCAGCATGAACACAGGTCTTTTCCCCTTTACAGAAGAACATGAGATGATCCGCCAGGCGGCGTGGGATTTTGCCCAGAAGGAGATTGCTCCCATCGCCGCCGAGTTCGATGAATCGGGCGATTTTCCCCGAGCTACGATCAAGAAGATGGGCGAGATGGGCTTTATGGGCATCGAAGTGCCCGAGCAGTATGGTGGGGCGGGTATGGACACCCTGGCCTATGTGCTGGCCCTGGAGGAGATCTGCCGGGCGGACGCTGCCCATGGCACGATCATGTCGGTCAATAACTCGCTCTACGCCTACGGGCTGCTCAAGTTCGGAACAGAGGCCCAGCGGCAGAAATTCCTCGTCCCGGTCGCCTCAGGGCAGGCGATTGGAGCTTACTCGCTGACCGAACCGATGTCCGGCTCGGACGCTGGCACCATGCGCGGCCGGGCGGTGCGCGATGGCGATGTGTATGTGATCAACGGGCGCAAGTCGTGGGTCACCAGCGGTCCGGTGGCGGACTACCTGGTGCTGTTTACCATGACTGACCCGGAAAAGAAGCACAGGGGGGTGACAGCTTTCATGATCGAGGCGGACCGTCCTGGCTTTATCCGTGGCAAGAAGGAGCCTAAATTGGGCATCCGCGCTTCCGCTACCAGCGAAATCCTGTTCGAGGACTACCGCTGCCCGGTGGAGAACCGCCTGGGCGAGGAGGGCGACGGCTTCAAGATCGCTATGGTGGTGCTGGATGCTGGGCGGGTGGGTATCGGCGCGCAGGCTTTGGGGATTGCCGAGGCGGCTTACGAAGCCAGCGTGCAGTATGCTCGCGAACGGGAGGCCTTCGGTCACAAGATCGGCGAATTCCAGGGCATCAGCTTCATGCTGGCGGATATGAAGACACGTATCGAGGCCGCCCGCCTGCTGGTCTACCAGGCTGCCCTGGCCAAAGAGCGCTCCAAGCACACCGGTGAGCGCTTCACCCTGGAGGCTTCTATGGCCAAGCTGTTCGCCTCTGAGACGGCTATGTTTGTCGCTCATGCTGCGGTGCAGATCCATGGCGGGATTGGCTACAGCAAGGAACTGCCCATCGAGCGCTACTACCGCGACGCCAAGATCACCGAGATTTACGAAGGCACCAGCGAAATCCAGCGCATGGTCATCGCTCGTATGGAGACTGGTTTACGATAAGGATCGAGAACATGAAGGCGATATTACTGCATCAGCACGGCGCCCCCGAGGTATTGACCCTGGGCGAATTTCCCACTCCGCAGCCGGGGCATGGGCAGGTCCTGGTGAAATTAAAAGCCGCCGCCCTCAACCGGCTGGATCTATGGGTGCGGGTGGGCTGGCCGGGCATCAAGCTGGAATATCCGCATATCCCCGGGGCGGATGGGGCGGGGGAGGTGGCGGCTCTGGGTGAAGGGGTGACGCAGTGGCAGGTAGGGCAGCGGGTGGTGATTAATTCCAACCTTAGCTGTGGAAGGTGCGCCGAGTGCCTGGCGGGCTGGGATAACCGCTGCCGGGACTGGCATCTGCTGGGCGAGACGGTGCGCGGCACCTACGCAGAATATGTGGTCCTGCCGGAGCATAACCTGCTGGCTCTGCCTGATGATGTGGAAGAACGTTTGGCCGCTGCCGCGGCGCTGGTTTATCACACCGCCTGGCATTCGCTGATCACCCGGGCTGGACTGCGGGCCGGGGAGAGCGTGCTGGTGGTGGGGGCTTCGGGCGGGGTCAACCTGGCCAGCATCCAGATCGCCAGACTGGCTGGGGCGACGGTGTATGTGGTTGGATCGAACGCCGAGAAGCTGGCTCTGGCTGAAGCGCAGGGTGCGGATTACCTGATTGATCGTTCTAAAGATGAAAATTGGTCGAAAGCTGTCTTCCAGCTCACCAACCGGCGCGGCGTAGATGTGGTGGTGGACAACGTTGGGACAACCTTCCCGCAGAGCTTCCGCGCTGCCGCCAAGGGTGGGCGCATCCTGACCGTAGGCAACACCGGCGGCCCAAAGTTCGAGATCGACAATCGCTTCATCTTCAGCAAACACCTCAGTATCATTGGCTCGACCATGGGCACTCACCAGGATTTCGCCGCGGTGATGGGCCTGGTCTTTGCCGGCAAGCTGCATCCGGTGCTGGATCGCGATTTTCCTTTGTCGGATGCTCGTTTGGCTCAGGAATACCTGGAAAGCAACCAGCAGATGGGCAAAGTCACCCTGGCTGTGTGAAAGTAATTGCACCAGAAAGTTTTAAGACTTAGATGAAACCTCGCCGACCATTGATCTTAACCCTGCTGGCTTTGGGCGTGTTACTGATAGCAGGAATAAACCTGGCGCGACTGCAGCAAGCTGTGGTTCGCTGGCAGTTTCTGGATGATTTGCTGCCGGTTTCGCCGTTATATCTCGCCCTCGGCGGCCTGGTCTGGGGGCTGGCTGGGCTGACGCTGGCGGCAGGCTTGTGGCTCAGAAAGACCTGGGCGCAGCGGATTTTGCTGCCGATGGCGTTGGCTTATTCGCTGTATTATTGGCTTGACCGGTTGGTCTTTAGAAACGCTATCGATCATCAGGTTGGCTGGCCTTTCTCACTTGGACTTAACTTGCTGATCCTCGCGATTTGTGCCTGGGTTTCAATGAAAGCCCAACTATTTTACGCCAGAGTATCTCACGGAGGCACGCATGGGCAATCCGAAAATCCAGAGATTGCGTGAATTGCGCTCGCAGAGTCATCAGGGCGGCGGGCCTGATCGCATCGAGGCGCAGCACCAGCGCGGCCGCATGACCGCGCGCGAACGCCTGGACTTGCTCTTGGACCGCGGCTCTTTTCGTGAGATGGATGCTTTTGTGCAGCACCGCACAACAGATTTCGGTCTGGATCAGCAGAAGTTCCTGGGTGACAGCGTGGTCACCGGTTGGGGGACAATCGATGGAAGGTTGGTGTATGTCTTCTCACAGGATTTCACCGTCATTGGGGGCAGCCTGGGTGAAGCGCATGCTGAAAAGGTCTGCAAGATCATGGATATGGCCTTGAAGAATGGCGCGCCAGTCATCGGGCTGAACGACTCGGGTGGGGCGCGCATCCAGGAGGGGGTAATCTCACTGGGCGGCTATGCCGATATCTTCCTGCGCAACACCCTGGTCTCTGGGGTCATTCCGCAGATCAGCGCGGTGATGGGCCCCTGCGCTGGCGGGGCGGTGTATTCGCCCGCCTTGACCGACTTTATCTTTATGGTGCGCTCCTCTTCTTACATGTTTGTCACCGGCCCGGATGTGGTCAAGACGGTCACGCACGAGGAAGTATCACATGAAGAACTGGGCGGGGCAGGGGTGCATTCCGAAGTCTCAGGCGTCTGCCATGTCGCCTGCGACAGCGAGGGGGAGGCGCTCTATCAAATCCGCCGTCTGCTATCTTATCTGCCTCAGAACAACCTGGAGGATCCGCCCTTCATCTCTAACGGCGATGACCCGCTGCGCATGGCTGAGGAGTTGGACAGCCTTGTGCCGGATGACCCCAGCAAGCCGTATAATATTAAGGACGTGATTCATCTGGTGGTGGATGATGGGCAGTTCTATGAGATACACGAAAATTACGCTGCGAACATCGTGGTGGGTTTCGCCCGACTGGGTGGACACAGCATCGGCATTGTGGCGAACCAACCTATGGTGCTGGCAGGGGTGCTGGATATCAACTCATCCGAGAAAGCCGCCCGTTTCATCCGCTTCTGCGACGCCTTCAACATTCCTGTCCTCACTTTTGTGGATGTGCCAGGATTTTTGCCCGGCACGATACAGGAGCATGGCGGGATTATCCGGTCAGGCTCTAAGCTGCTGTACGCTTACTGTGAGGCCACTGTGCCCAAGCTGACCGTGATCACCCGCAAAGCCTACGGCGGCGCCTACGATGTCATGAGCAGCAAGCATATCCGCGGCGACCTGAATCTGGCCTGGCCCAGCGCTGAAATTGCTGTGATGGGGCCAGATGGGGCGGTCAATATCATCTTCCGAAAAGAACTGAACCAATCTGACGATCCCCAGCAGCGCAAAGCTGAATTGGTAGCAGATTACCGCCTCCGCTTTGCCAATCCCTACATAGCGGCCTCGCGTGGCTACATCGATGATGTAATCGAACCGCGTGAGACCCGCCCGCGCCTGATCAACGCACTGGAGATGCTGTCCAACAAGCGCGACAATAATCCGCCCAAGAAGCATGGCTGTATTCCGTTATAAATTATGTTTAATAAAGTTTTGATTGCCAATCGGGGGGAGATCGCAGTGCGCATTATCCGCGCTTGTCGCGAGCTGGGACTGCAGACGGTGGCGGTTTTCTCCGAGGCGGATCGCCAGGCGCTGCATGTGCGCTATGCCGACGAGGCTTACCTGCTCGGCCCTGCCCCATCCCGGCAGTCGTATCTGCGGGGTGAGAAGATTATTGAGATTGCAAAAAAGAGTGGTGCAGGCGGCATTCATCCTGGGTATGGCTTCCTGGCGGAGCGCGCGGATTTTGCCCAGGCCTGCCTGGACGCCGGTTTAGCGTTCATTGGTCCCAAGCCCACTGCCATCGCTGCGATGGGCGATAAGGCTGTGGCGCGCAGCACGGTTTCTGCTGCAGGCGTGCCGGTGGTGCCTGGTACGGAGGGGGAAGGCTCGCTGAGGGACGAGGAACTGCTGCGATTGGCGCCAGGCATTGGCTTCCCCTTGCTGATCAAGGCTACTGCCGGCGGGGGAGGTAAGGGCATGCGCGAGGTGCACAGCCTGGATGAAATGCCAGACCTGATCACCTCTGCCCGGCGAGAAGCCGAGGCGGCTTTCGGTGATGGCAATGTCTACCTGGAGAAGCTGGTAGAAGGCGCCCGTCACATCGAAATCCAGGTGCTGGCTGATTCATTTGGTAATACGATCTATCTGGGCGAGCGCGAGTGCTCGCTGCAGCGCCGCCACCAAAAGCTGGTGGAAGAAGCCCCCTCACCTTTCATCGATGAGGATGGGGATTTGCGCCAGCGCATGGGCGAACTGGCGGTGCGCGCCGCTCAGGCGGTAGGTTATGTCAACGCCGGCACGATTGAATTCCTGGTGGATCAGGATAAGAACTATTACTTTTTAGAAATGAACACCCGCTTGCAGGTTGAGCATCCAGTGACGGAGGCCGTTACAGGCATTGACATCGTCAAAGAGCAAATCCGCATCGCTCGCGGGCGGCAGATGCGCTATACCCAGGAGGACGTCCACCTGAACGGTTGGTCCATCGACTGCCGGGTGAACGCTGAAGACCCCTATAACAATTTCATGCCATCTACGGGGAGGATCACCCATATTCTGCTGCCCACCGGCCCTGGCGTCCGTATAGATACAGGAGTCTACCCTGGTTTCGAAATTTCACCCTTTTATGATTCGCTGATTTCCAAGCTGATTGTGTGGGGTGAGACGCGCGCCGAGGCAATCCTGCGGATGCGCCGGGCTTTGGAAGAATACCAGATCGTTGGTGTGCGCACCAATATCCCTTTCCACCAGAAGCTGATGGATTCTCACCACTTCATGGCTGGTCGTTTCGACACTCGTTTTGTTGAGAATCGTTTTACGATGGCAGAAGCTGCTGGCGATAATGAGCAGGCTGAGATCGCCGCCATCTTTGCCACCCTGGTAGCGCATCGCCAGACTCAACGCGCCGCGAATATCATGCGGGGCAGTGCTGGTGATGACAACAACTGGAAACGGGCAGGCCGCTGGGAGCGCCTGCGCCATTAACACGAATGAAAGCGATCTAGCGATGCGTTACATCACCACCCTGAGCGAAAAGGAATTCCTGGTCGAAATCATCGATGAGCATCAGATATCGCTGAATGGCAAGATTTACGCGGTTGATTTTGACTCGATTTGCGACCAGCCGGTCTATTCTCTGCTGATCGAAGGCAGATCTTATGAGGCCTATGTGTACCCGGGTGAAGAGCGAGGCTGGCAGGTGCTGTTTCACGGCAACTCCTACCCGGCTCTGGTTGAAGATGAAGCCGAGAAACGATTGCGGGTAGCAACCACTGGCGGGGTGAGCATGGGCGAAGAGTATCACCTCAAAGCGCCTATGCCCGGATTAGTGGTATCAGTGCATGTCAGCGAGGGCCAGGAAGTGCTCAAAGGGGATGTGCTGGTCGTTTTAGAGTCAATGAAGATGCAAAATGAGTTAAAAGCCCCACGTCCAGGAGTTGTCTCGCGGCTGCGCGTAAAAGCCGGCGACAATGTTGAACAGCACCAGGTGATGTTGAGCGTAGGGTGAAGGATAGGTGAGCAGATGGAAGATCAGGAGATTGAAGTAAAGTTCTATGTGCAGAATATCAGCCGGGTGGAGCAGCGGCTCATAGCATTGGGAGCAGAGCTGTCACAGCCGCGCACTTTAGAAACCAATTTGCGCTTCGATACTCCACAGGGCGACCTGGCGCGAAGCTTTCAGGTGCTCCGCCTGCGCCAGGATACGGCTGCCCGGCTGACCTATAAAGGCCCTGCGCATGGCGATGATGGCGTGCGCGTTCGTCAGGAGATTGAGTTCATCGTAAGCGATTTTGGAGCGGCGCAGCGCCTCTTGGAGGCCCTGGGCTATCAGATCGGCATGATCTACGAGAAATACCGCGCCCAATATGAGCTGCCCGGCCTGCACATCGCCCTGGATGAGATGCCCTATGGTAATTTCGTCGAAATTGAGGGGCCCGATTCAACCACCATTCAAGCGTTGAGCGCCAAACTGGGGTTAAACTGGCGAGCCAGCGTCCAGGCAAGCTACACCATGCTGTTCCAGAACTTACAAACTGAACATAAGCTTCCATTCCGTGACCTGAGCTTTGATAATTTTCAAAATTTGCTTGTCACGGATGAAATGCTGCACGTGGTTCCTGCTGATATGGTTTGATGGCGTCGGAAAATCACTGTGACCCAGGATATTGATCATCTCCTGCACGAAGTATTTGGCTACCAGCAGTTCAAACTGCTGCAGCGGGAGATCATCGAAAATATTCTTGCTCACCGAGACACCTTGATGATCATGCCCACGGGCGGGGGAAAATCGCTCTGCTACCAGCTGCCTGCCCTGGTATTTCCTGGCATCACGGTGGTGGTTTCCCCGCTCATCTCGCTGATGAAGGATCAGGTAGATGCTTTGAACGAATTGGGTATTCCTGCCATCTACCTCAACAGCTCGCTCTCTTATGATGAACACCGGGCAAACCTGGACCGAATTCGCAAGGGGGAGGTGCGCCTGGTCTACATCGCCCCAGAGGGTCTGCTGGTTCCCGCTACCCTGGCTTTTCTGGCGGCATCTGCTAAAGTAGATTGTCTGGCGATTGATGAGGCCCACTGTATATCCGAATGGGGTCACGATTTTCGCCCTGAATACCGCCAGCTGGTGCAGGTGCGGCAAAAATTTCCCCAGGCGGTGTGTGTGGCGCTGACAGCAACCGCCACGCCCCGGGTGCGCCTGGATATCAAAAATTCCCTGGGCTTTCAAGACGCAGATGAGTTCATCACCAGCTTCAATCGGGAGAATCTGTTCCTGGAGGTTTTGCCTAAGAAAAACCCTACCGCTCAGGTGATACGTTTTCTGCGTAATTTCCCCGAACAGTCAGGGATTATCTATTGCTTTTCCCGCCAGCAGGTGGACGACCTGGCTGTCGATCTGGCTGAGGCCGGTTTTTCTGTCCGCCCCTACCATGCCGGATTGAATGCCGAACAACGCCAGCAGAACCAGGAGGCGTTCATCCACGATGATGTGCAGATTATGATTGCTACCATCGCCTTTGGCATGGGGATCAATAAACCCAACGTGCGTTTTGTCATTCACTATGACCTGCCCAAGAGCCTGGAGGGCTATTACCAGGAAATTGGCCGCGCCGGACGGGATGGTTTACCCTCTCACTGCTTACTGCTTTACAGCTACGCCGACACGAAGAAGCAGCTTCACTTTATTGACCAGAAGGATGAACCAGAACGCAGTGCAGCCCGGATGCATTTACGAGCGCTGACCGACATGGCAGAAACCTCTGCCTGCCGCCGGGCGCCGCTCCTGGCGCACTTTGGTGAGACCTACACCGTTGAAAACTGCGCTATGTGTGACAACTGCCGCGGCCAACAGGGTAATCAAGAAGATGTCACCATCCCAGCACAGAAGTTCATCTCGTGTGTCAAACGCACCGGAGAGCGCTACGGGGCGACGTATATCACGCATGTATTAATGGGTATTCTGGATGAAAAGGTGCAGCAGCGCGGCCATCAAAGCTTATCTACATTCGGCATCGGGACAGAGCTTTCGCGAAAGGAATGGCTGAGCCTGGCGCGCCTCCTGGTGCAGCGCGGGCTGTTGACCCAGGAGACGGAATTCAGGGTACTCAAGCTGTCTCCGGCCGCCTATGAGTGGCTGAAAAGCAAACAGCCCTTGCTGGCTTCTCTGCGCCGGGCGCCAGCCAGGGAAGCCGAAGCAGAGCCGCGCGAGAGTGAAGTCCCTGGCGCGCCAGATTATGACCATGAGCTGTTCGAGCGCTTGCGTAGAAAACGCAAACAGCTGGCGGACGCCTCCAGGCTGCCGCCGTTTATTATCTTTTCCGATAAGACCCTGGTAGAGATGGCAGCCTATTTCCCCCAGTCCATGAACAGCCTGGAGCAGATTAATGGCATCGGGCAGGTGAAGCTGGCCCATTATGGGCAGGCCTTCCTGGATGTGCTCCTGCCCTACTGCCAGGAGCGGAAGCTGGTTGATCGCGCACGCTTGGACAGGCGTGGAGCGCGGGTTTTAACCAAACCTGGGAAGGTGAGAAGGTATATCGAGGTTGGGCGGGCTTACCAGAATGGGAGATCGATCCCAGAACTGATGGCGGATTATGATGTAAAACAATCCACGATTCTGAGCCATCTATACCAGTTTATATTGGCTGGTAACTCTTTGCTTGGGGGAGAAAAATTTCAAGCGTTATCTTGTTTGACCGCTCAGCAGCAGGAGAGGGTACTGTCAGCATTCCATCAGTATGGCACAGCCACCCTTCGCCCGATTTTCGATGCGCTGAACGCCGAGATCGGATTTGACGAGCTGAACTTATTGCGTCTGCACTATTTGATCAACAATCAGCACGGATCGAAAGTATGAAGAAAAAAAAGTGATCGGCGTCAAGCCATCCAGTGTCTGGCGTTTATGTGTCTGTACAGAGAAGGAGTTCGAGTGAAACATGCCCCGAGATTATAGTCTGGATAAGACACCCCCAAATGCGATGCGAAAAGCTGATCGCGCCTGCGATGACGCCTGGATTCGCCAGTTCCTGGCTTCCGCTCAGATCGGGCATATCGCCACGCGCTGGGAAAACCAGCCCTTTATCACCCCCAATTTATTCTGGTATGACCCCGAGAGGCATGAAATTTACTTCCATACCAGCACAGTCGGCCGGCTGCGCGCCAACAGCGAGCGCTTCCCGGAAGTGTGCTTCGAAGCCAGCCAGATGGGGGCGCTGCTGCCATCCAACGTGGCTGTGGAGTTCAGTATGCAGTATGAGAGTGTGGTGGCTTTTGGCCGCATCCGGTTGATTGATGATCCGGAAGAGCAGCGCCGCGCCCTATATGGGCTGATTGATAAGTATTTTCCGGGGATGCAGCCAGGGGTGCACTACCGCCCAATTGCCGACTCTGAATTGAAGCCAACCGCGGTCTTCGCCATCGCGATTGACAGCTGGAGCGGCAAGCGCAGCTGGCCTGAGCGCGCCAGGCAAAGCTCCGACTGGCCCCCATTGGCAGATCCTACCTAAGCCGGGCCAGGCGGTTCGGAAAAGTTAATTTGATCTACAGATGCGCTGATGCCCAGTAATTTGGGCAGCTGCGCCTCCAACTTCCGGGGATCGCCAGTGGTCAGGAAGCGGGTGCACGGGTGGGGAGGGCGGCTCTCCCGCGCCGAGGACAGCCAGCCGCGCTCGACCAGCAGCCGCCGCGCCTGGCGGGCGATGGCGGGAGCAGGGTCAATCACGCGCACCCCAGGGCCGGCAATTTCCTCAATCAATGGTATGACGAAGGGGTAATGGGTGCAGCCCAGCACCACCGTGTCGATGCCTGCAGCCAGCATGGGCTGCAGGGCTTCTTCCAGGATGCGGCGCGTCTTGGGAGTATCCAGCTGCCCGGCCTCGATCTGCGCGACCAGACCAGGGCAGGTATGGGTCATCAGCTGGACGCCGGCGGCAAAGCGCTCCACCACCGAGGCGTACAATTCGCCCTGGAAGGTAGCCGGGGTTGCCAGCACGCCCACCCGACCGCTGCGAGTGCTCTCGGCGGCGGGTTTGACCGCTGGTTCCATGCCCACGAAGGGAGTCTCGGGAAAAACCTGGCGCAGATGGTGCAGCGCCGCGGCAGAGGCGGTATTGCAGGCGACCACGATCAGCTTTGCCCCCCGCGCCAGCAGCCAGCGGGTGATTTCGACTGAAAACTGGCGCACTTGCTCCAGGGGGCGCGGTCCGTAAGGCACGTGCGCCTGGTCGGCGAAGAAAATCACCTCTTCATGCGGCAGTTCGCTCCAGAGGTGGCGCAGCACAGACAGGCCGCCCACGCCTGAATCGAACACGCCTACCGGTGAGCCTGGATCAGGCGGCATGCTCCTTCACCTGGCAGGCTTGCGTCAGAGCAGAGAAGAGCGCCCGCATCGGGGGGTGCTCCTGCAGGCACTCCGGATGCCACTGCACCGCCAGTCCGAAATCATAGCCCGGCAGTTCAAAGGCTTCGATCACCCCATCCGGGGCGTGGGCGGTTTCTATCAGCCCATTAGCCAGATCGCGGATGCCCTGGTGGTGGAAGCTGTTCACCTCCAGGTGGTCGCTGCCCAGGATCTGCTTGATTTGGCTATCCTGGGTGACCTGGATCGAGTGAGCCAGGTAATCACGCGGCCGGTCGGGGTTAGAATGCTGCAGCGAGGCCGGGCGCTGGTCGAAGATATCCTCGTAAATGGTTCCACCCAGGGCGATGTTGATCAGCTGCAGGCCGCGGCAGATGCCCAGGAAGGGCAGCCCGGCTTCTACCACCCGGCGCAGCAGGTGGATTTCCACCCGGTCGCGGTCGGGATCCACTCCCGCCACCTTGGGGTGATCCTGGCTCCCGTAGGCGGAGGGATGCACATCGCCGCCCCCGGTGAACAGCATGCCATCCAGCCGGAGCAGCAGAGAGTCGAGCATCGCTTCGGACAGTTCCAGCGGGATGATCAGCGGGCAGGCTCCGGCTCGCTCCAGGGAGGAAGTATAGCTCTGACCAACCGAGAACTGCGGGTTGCCGGATTTATTCAGTTCACGGAAAGAGGTCACTCCGATGATGGGAATAGTCATAAAGTGTTCCGCCTGAAAAACAACAAAAGGGCGCAGCACCTTGGTGACTGCGCCCCGGTTGGGAGGACTTCCGGGTTATGAGAACTTCTGTTTGAGGCGGGCGCTCTTGCCAGTGCGCTCGCGCAGGTAATACAGCTGCGCCCGGCGGACTTTCGAGTGGCGCTCGACCAGCACTTTTTCCACCCGCGGGGAGCGGGTCAGGAAAGTGCGTTCAACGCCGATGCCATTGCTGGCTACGCGCCGGACGGTGAAATTATGGTTGTTTCCGCTGTTGCGCAGGCGGATAATGGTGCCGCGGAACTCCTGGGTGCGTTCATTCGCGCCTTCCTTGATGCGCAGAAAGACCTTTACGACATCGCCAGGGCGCAGGTCGGGGATATTGGGGTTTACGGGGGCCTCAACGGCTTTCACAAAATCTTCCATTGCTCTGATCCTTACATTTCTATCAAAGATACCTTGTACTGTTCAGCGATATACAAGACAAAGCCGCCATTGGCGGCGCGGTCAGGTATTATACCATGAGGCTTAATTTATGCAAGGCTGGAACTGAATTTCATAGGGCGAATGCATCTAGAAAATCCAACCCCAACGCCTCGGCTTAGCGCTGACAGGTATAGCGGTAGTTCGTGGGCGTGGTTCCGTTGGTGAACCGGGTCTCGCCCCAGGCGCGGTAGCGCCGCTCGCTGGTCGTGCTGTCGCTGGCCGTAGATGGCAAGGGAATGGTACTTGTGAACGATAATCACCTCCGCTGGTGTATGTACGCCAGGCATACCGGTTATATGTTTCTCAGGTATAATCAAACCATGCTGCAGATCACACCGCTCGAACCGATCGATTACCTGGTAGTCGGCCACATCACCGTAGATCTCACGCCGCAGGGGCTGCGCCTGGGAGGCACGGCTACTTACGCTGCCCTGACCGCCCGGGCCTTGGGTCTGCGGGTGGGGGTGGTCACCTCCTGGGGCGCAGAGCTGCCTCTGGGTCCGCTCAGCGGCATCCCGGTTGCCAGCTTCCCGGCTGAACAAAGCACAACCTTTGAAAATATACAAACCCCTGATGGTCGGGTGCAGTATATCCGCGCCGCGGCCCCTCGCCTGGACTATTATCATATTCCCGAGCCCTGGCGCAGTACGCCCATCGTTCATCTTGGGCCAGTGGCGCAGGAAGTCGAGCCAGCCCTGGTGCGCAACTTTCCCGATTCGCTGCTCTGCCTGACACCACAGGGTTGGCTGCGCGGTTGGGATGACGATGGAAAGGTATATCCCACTGATTGGCCTGAGGCTTCCTTCGTTCTTCAATACTGCGGGGGAACCGTGCTGAGCATCGAGGATGTTGCTGATGACGAGGAACGCATCGAAGATATGGCTGCCTTCTGTCATGTCATGGCAGTCACTGAAGCCAGCCAGGGGGCGCGGCTGTTCTGGAATGGCGATGTGCGCCGCTTCCGCCCGCCAGCCGTTGAAGAAGTGGATGCTACCGGAGCCGGGGATATCTTTGCTGCGGCTTTCTTCTTCCGCCTGCATACCACCCGCGATCCCTGGGAGGCGGCGCGTTTTGCCACCCAGCTGAGCGCCTTTTCTGTCACTCGCCCAGGGTTGGCTGGTATTCCTACTCAGGATGAAGTCAGCGCTTGCATGGTGGAAGTATTATAGGAAAGCAGGGTGATGAAATTGCAGGGACGTGTTTACACACTAGCCAACCAAAAAGGCGGGGTGGGCAAGACCACCACCGCCATCAATGTGGGCGCTTACCTGGCCTATTTCGGCCAGCGGGTGCTGCTGGTCGACCTGGACCCCCAGGCAAACGCTACCTCGTGTTTGAAGATTGATAAGCACGCCATCCGCGGCGGCACCTACGATGTGCTGGTCAACGAATCTCCAGCCATCAACTATATTCTGCACAACCCGCGCCTGAAGATTTCGCTGCTGCCAGCCTCGCCCTCCCTGGCTGGGGGTGAGGTGGAGCTGGTCAATGAGCTGGCGCGCGAGGGCCGCCTGAAGAAGGGGCTGGCGCCGGTAATCGACCGCTACGATTACATCCTGGTGGACTGTCCCCCTTCATTGGGTCTGCTGACTCTGAACGGGCTGGTGGCTGCCAACGATGGCGTGATTATCCCGGTACAGTGCGAGTATCTGGCCCTGGAGGGGCTGGGCCAGCTCACCTACACCCTGGAGCGGGTGCGCCAGGCGCTCTTCCCCAACCTGCAGGTGCGCGGCGTGGTGATGACTATGTTTGATGGGCGCACCAACCTGTCCAACGATGTGGTGCAGGAGGTGCGCAAGTTTTTCCCCAATCGGGTCTTTGAAACGGTTGTGCCGCGCAGCGTGCGCCTGGCCGAGGCGCCCTCTTACGGGCAGCCGATTTCCTCCTACGCGCCCAGCTCGGTGGGCGCCCATGCCTATGCTGCCCTGGCGCGCGAAATTCTGCAGGGCGATGGCGTTCTGATCCCTGAGGTGGAAGAGGCGCAGTCATGAGCGCAGGAGCGAGTCACCGCCGTAAATCCGGGTTGGGACGCGGCCTGGATGCCCTCATCCCTGGGGCCGAGCCTGCTGGCGAGGCCTCGTTTCAGCGCGAATCCGGGGTGGAGGAACTGCCGGTCGGGCGGATCGCGCCCAACCCCCGCCAGCCGCGCACCCGCTTCGATCCCGAAGAGATGAACGAACTGGCGGATTCGATCCGCATGCATGGCATCCTGCAGCCGCTGATTGTCACGCCGGGAGATGAACCGGGCCGGTATATTCTGATCGCCGGTGAGCGGCGCCTGCAGGCCGCCCGCCAGGCCGGGCTGGCCACCGTGCCTTGCATGGTGCGTGAGGCCAGCGACCTGCAGCGCCTGGAGATGGCGCTGATCGAGAACGTGCAGCGCGCCGATCTCGGCCCGCTGGAAGCCGCCGAAGCCTACCGCCAGCTGGCGGAAGATTTCAGCCTATCCCACGAGCAGATTGCCGCCCAGGTGGGCAAGAGCCGCGCCGCCGTGACCAACACCCTGCGCCTGCTCAAGCTGCCGCCCAGCGTGCAGCAGGCCCTGGCTGCGAGTCAGATCAGCGAGGGCCACGCCCGCGCCCTGTTAGCGCTCGCCACGCCGCAGGCCCAGGCCGCCGCCCTGCAGACCATCCTGAAGCTGGGGCTGAATGTGCGCCAGACGGAGGAACTGGCGCGGCGTCTCAGCGGCGAAAAGCCGCCCGCCGTGCTGCCTGCCGCCCTGCCCGCCGAAATCACCGCCCTACAGGAAAGGCTGCAGGCCTCGCTGGGGACGCGCGTCAGCCTGAACCCGCGCCGCAGCCGGGACAGGCTCCGCCAGGGCGGTACGCTGGTGATCCATTATTATTCCGACGAAGAGCTGGATGCCCTGGTCACCCGCCTGCTGGGCGATCAGGAATAGAATAAGCTGCCCATCCGTTAAATCCGTTCTAAAAATCCGTTGTCAGTTTTTCAAGTTAATATTCCCGGAGGTTCACCCTTGAAATTGCTCTACAATGCCATAATTTATACCCTTGATCCCCACAAGCCTCTCGCCTCGGCGATGGTGATCGACGGAGAACGCATCCTGGCGCTGGGCCAGGTGGATCAGCTGCGCCGTGAATATCCTCGCCTGGAGGGCCAGGATCTGGGCGGCAAGGTGATCATCCCCGGCCTGACCGATGCCCACCTGCACATGGAATACACCTCCTTAGGCTTGCGGAAAGTGGACTGCGAAACCAGCACCCGCCAGGAATGCCTGCGGCGGGTAGCCGAGCGGGCGCAGTCTGCTCCTCCTGGGGAGTGGGTATTGGGGCACGGCTGGAACCAGAACAGCTGGCCGGAGTCCTTCGGCAGCGCGGCTGACCTGGACGCAGTCGCGCCCGATCACCCGGTCTACCTGACCGCCAAGTCGCTGCACGCTGCCTGGGCCAACAGCCTGGCGCTGCGCCTGGCGGGGTTGAGCGCGGCCACACCCGACCCTGCCGGGGGCCGCCTGGGGCGAGATGCTCATGGTCAGCTGGACGGTATTCTGTTTGAAAGCGCGATGGAACTGGTGGGAGCGGCTGTGCCTGAACCCTCCGTCGAGCAGGTCGCCCAGGCGATCCGCCAGGCGCTGCCGTATTTATGGAGCGTGGGGCTGACCGGCGTGCACGATTTCGACCGCCGCCGCAGCTTCGCTGCCCTGCAGCTGCTGCATCAGAGCGGTGAGCTGCGCCTGCGGGTGCTCAAGAGCATCCCGCTGGAAGATTTACCCCTGGCGGCTGAACTGGGGCTGCGTTCGGGCTTTGGCGATGATTACCTGCGCATCGGGCAGGTGAAGGCCTTTATGGATGGCGCTCTGGGCCCGCACACCGCCGCCATGTTCCAGCCCTTCCTGGACGAGCCTGATAACCGCGGCATGCTCTTCATGGACGCCGAGGAGCTGTATGAGCATGGCAAAGTCGCCGTGGAAAACGGCCTGCCCCTGGCAGTGCATGCCATCGGCGACCGCGCCAACCACGAGGTGCTGGAGGCCTTTGCCAACCTGCGCCAGCTTGAGCGCAGCCGGTTTCCAGCGCAGAAACCCCTGCGCCACCGCATCGAGCATGTCCAGCT
>JAFGQI010000099.1 GCA_016935755.1 Anaerolineales bacterium | reverse complement strand
TTACCAGGCACGGCGACCAGCGCTTGGTGGCGGTCTTGGTGGACCAGAACACGATCGGTCTACCGTGCCTATCCCTATCATACTAGACCACTAAGAACACAAAGGATTCCTTGTAAAATTCTTCGTGCCCTTTGTGATCTTGGTGGTTATAGACAAGACCCTAAGGGTTTGGTAAACCCTCAGGGTCTCTTAGGAGGAAGCCCGACGTCTCGGAGAAGAGAGGCCGCTGGCGTTCCAGGCCAGGCGGCGCGCTCGTCAGGGTGTTACAAAGTCAACATCGGCGGGCATGCCGGGCTTGAGCGACAAATCCGCATTGGGCAGGCTGATCTTGACGGCGAAGACAGTGCTCTTGCGGCCCTCCACCGTCTGCACATTGCGCGGGGTGAACTCGGCCTGGTCGGAGATATACTCCACCTGCCCGCTGTAAGCCGCCTCGGGGTAAGAATCCACCCTCACCGTGACCTGCTGTCCAAGCTTGATCTGCCCGTACTGGTCTTCCGGCACATAGACTGTCAGGCTGACATCATCTAACTGACCCAGGGTCAGCGCCACACCGCCCGCCGAGAGAAGTTCGCCCGCCTCAACATTCAGCGACAGCACCACGCCCGCCACCGGCGCCTTGACCTGGCAGCGCGCCAGCTGCAGCTCCACCAGCTTGAGCGCCGCCTGCGCCTGGGCCAGGTTGGCTTCGGCCTGGGGGATGGCTTTCTGGGCCTGCGCCAGAGCCGAGCGCGCCGCCTGCACCTGCAGGGCATCCTGGCCGGTCTGCAGGCTGGTCAGGCTGTCCAGGGCGATCTCCAGACGGCGGCGGGCCACCGCGGCGCGCGCCCGCGCCTCCAGCACATCCTCGGATGCGCTGCTGTTCAGCATGCGGTCATACTCCTGTTGGGCGGCGTCCAGCTCGGATTCAGCCGTGTCCAGCTGCTTCTGGGCGGCGTCTTCCAGGTCATCCTTTTCATTCGCCAGCTTGGCCTGGTCGAGCGTCTGCTCAGCGACCTGGAAAGCAGCCTGCGCCTTGGCTAACCTGGTCTCTGCGGCGATGAAGTCCTCGCTGCTGGCGTCGGCCAGCTCCTTCTGCAGGTTGGCCAGCTCAACTTCCAGGGCTTTGCTGGCGGCGTCTACCTCGGCCTGGGCGGCAGCCATGCGCTCATCTTTCTCGAAGTACCAGGCGGGCAGGTCAATCTCGTCCGATGGTTTGACGCTCCAGGCGGCAGAGCGGGACTGGATTTCGGCCAGGCGCGCCTGCTGGACCGCCACCTCCACCTGCAGAGCCGCGCTCGACTGCTGCGCTTTGGCCGCCTCCAGCGAGGCTTCCGCCAGGGTGACCGCCGCCCGGGCCTGCCCGGCCTGGGCCTGCAGCAGCTCATCATCCAGGCTGAAGAGCACCTCACCCGCCTGGACGGGGTCGCCCTCCTCGACCTGGATAGCCAGCACTTTGCCGCTGATTTCGGGCGCCACGCGGATCTGGTCGGCGGCGATGAAGCCGGAGGCAATCAGGCCGCCATTGGCGCTCTCGCCGCCCAGCCCGGAGCAGGCGCTAAGAGCCAACAGACAGATAACAGTCAACAAGTGAACAGTCGATAAGTGAAAAGTATTTTTTGGTTTCATAATTATTCTCCAATAATTCCGATAGGATGACCGGTTAGGCTATCAGCTATGAGCTATGAGCTATCAGCTATATGCTACGAAATGCGTTTGCGAAACACCAGCACGCTCAAGGCGAAGTAAATCAAACTCAGCACCAGCAGCGGGAAGCTCGACGACCACCACAGCATCCCACCCGGGATGCCGCGCACGATAATGCCGCGGGTGATCTCCAGATAATGCGTCACCGGCAGAAGTTCGCTGTACCAGAAGGTGAAGGCGGGCATGTTGTTGCGCGGGAAGAGCAGCCCCGACAGGATGATAGCCGGGATCAGGATCAGGAAGACCGACAGATAGACCGCCTGCATCTGCGACTGCGACAGGTTGGAGATCAGCACGCCCATGCCCAGCGAGCCAATGATGAACACCACGCTCAGCCCGATCAGCTCCCAGAAGCTGCCTGCCACGGTCACGTTGAAGAGCAGATCGGCCAGCCACATCAGGGCGAACAGGTTGAACACGCTCACCAGCAGATAGGGGATGATCTTGCCCAGCATCAGTTCCCAGGACTTGATCGGGGTGACGATCAGCTGCTCCATGGTGCCCTGCTCGCGCTCCTTGACGATCGCCAGGGCAGTCAGCAGCAGAGCCTGCACCTGCAGGATGATCGGGATCAGCCCGGGGATCATAAACAGCTTGCGGTTGCCGTTGGGGTTGTAGAGCGTCTTGATGAAAGCCTCCACCGGATTGCGCAGGCTGGCGGCCGCCGGGCTGCGGCTGAACTGCTTCACCAGGATGTCCTGCGAGACCACCGAGCTGATCGTGCTGAGCTTGAGCTGGATGGTCTGCACATCAGTGGGGTCGGTGGAACCGTTGACGTACAGGTGCACCTGGGCAGTCTGCCCGGTGTCCACCTGGCGGCCAAAATCCTCCGGGATGAGCAGGCCAACATCCGCCTGGCCCTGGTCGATCAGCGCCAGCATCTCCTTTTCGCTGAGGGCGTCGTAGACCAGCTTGAAATCGTCGCTGGCGGTGAAATATTCGACGTAGCGGCGGCTGAGGTCGCTCTTAGAGAAGTCCGCCACCACCATCGGGATGCCGATGCGTTCCCCCGAGATGCCGTAGCCCAGCAGGATCAGCAGCATGGCGGGCAGGGCCAGGATCAACCCGAGGGTGCGCGGGTCGCGCCAGATATGGTAGAGCTCCTTGCGCATGATCGTCCACAATCGTTCCATATATTTTTACTCCAGTTATGACCGGTTTCCATCCGGCTGGGCGGCAAGAGAACACCGCAAAGGCGCAAAGGTCGCCAAGGTTTTTCAGGAAGAGCTTCGCGCTCTTTGCGTCTTCGCGGTTCTCTCCTGCGTCAGTCTGGGCGGATTCCATCCGCCCCTACAATTCGGATGCCATCCACCCCTACGATTCGGATGCCATCCGCCCCTACGATTCGGATTCGGGCGAAGGCTCGCCGCGGCGCTTGTCCACCATGTGGATGAACACATCCTCCAGCGAAGGCTGGATGGGTTCCCAATGGCTGACCTGCACCTGCACCTGGGCCAGGGCCTGCTCGATCAGCTCCAGCTTCTCCGTCAGACACTCATCCTCGGCGGGCAGGTCGGGCGGCAGATCCAGCGAGGCGTGCACCTGGGCGCCATGCACCGACGAATCGATCACGCCGGGCAGCGCCTGCAGGATTTCTTTGGCCTTGAGCGGATTGTCGCAATCCAGCTGCACCAGCAGACCGGGCAGCTGGCCGCGCAGGGTATCCGGGCTGGCCACGGCGATCATCTCGCCGCGGAACATCATCCCAATGGTGTTGCAGTACTCGGCTTCATCCATGTAATGGGTGGTCGCCAGCACGCTGACGCCCTCCCCCGCCAGGCGGTAGATCAAATCCCAGAACTCGCGGCGGGAGACCGGGTCAACCCCGGCGGTGGCCTCGTCCAGGAAGAGCATGGGCGGGTTGTGCACGATGGCGCAGGCCAAAGCCAGCCGCTGCCGCCAGGCGCCCGAGAGATTGCGGGTCAGCTGGCGGGAATGCTCGCCCAGCCCGGCCATCTCGATCAATTCGGCCACGCGGGCGGCGCGCTGGCTGCGCTCCACGGCGTAGACCGAGGCGTAGAAGTTGAGGTTCTCACGCGGGGTCAGGTCGTTGTACAGGGAGAATTTCTGCGACATATAGCCGATGCGCTTCTTGATCTGCTCCGGCTGGCGGGCGATATCATAGCCCAGCACGCTGCCCTGCCCGCCGCTTGGGCGCATGATCCCGCACAGCATGCGGATGGTGGTGGTCTTGCCCGCCCCGTTGGGGCCGAGCAGGCCGAATATCTCACCGGTGGGCACGTAGAAGCTGACCTGATTCACGGCAGTGAAGCCCTTGAAGCGTTTGGTCAGAGCGCGGGTTTCGATGGCGTTGGATGCGTCGCTCATGCTGCGCTGCGCTGTTCTTCCACCAGATGCACGAAGACATCTTCCATGGAGGGCCGCGCCTGGCGCAGCAGGCGCACATCCAGCTCATCCTGGGTGAAGCGCGCCTGGAGCGCCTCCATGACCTTTTTGGCGTCGCCGTTGTGATTGGCGACCGACAGGCGCAGGCGATCGCCCACCGGGCGGTATTCCAGAATACCCTCGGTCTCGCTGACCACCTGGCGCATGGCTTTGCGCGGGCGGGCCTTGACCTCCACGATCTCGAAGGGCAGCCCGGCGGTCAGGGCTTCGGGCGCGCCGCTGACCAGCAGCCGCCCGCCGTAGAGCATGCCCACCTGGTGGCAGCGCTCGGCCTCGTCCATATAAGGCGTGCTGACCAGCACCGAGACGCCCTGCACGACCACATCCGCCAGGATGACCCACAGCTCGCGCCGGCTGACCGGGTCGACCCCGGTGGAAGGCTCGTCCAGGATCAGCACGGCCGGGTCGTGCACCAG
>JAFGQI010000098.1 GCA_016935755.1 Anaerolineales bacterium | reverse complement strand
GGTTGGAATTTTTCCACATCGACACCGTTGGGGATAGGATAAACCCGACCACCAGGCACCCCCATCTTCAATAGATCGCTGCTCATAGTGCTGTTGACGATGATAAAGCCATCAATAAATTTCCTCAGATATCGAAACCGGACTTTTCCCCATCTGGAGCGGCTGTACCGGTCCAGGGCTGTGCCGGGGCCACGGCTAGGAATTTTTACCAACAATGGTTTTCGCCAGAACCAGGAGGCCGTTGCCCCAACCAGGGCGGGCGAGTCGGCTGTGTGAACGTGGATGATATCCCAGTCGCTTTGATGGCGCGCCAGGTAACCCAACGAAGACAAGAAAAAAGATAGCGTATGCCCCGAAGCCCAGGTTCGAACGACCTGGAAACCATTTTGGCGTTCGATAGATGGCATTCCGGGTAACCGCCGGGTAAGCACGAAGGGCTGCACGCCTCGCTCTCGCAGGAAAGGCAGCAAACCAGAAAGCTGGCGTTCTGCGCCGCCGACCAGAGGGTAAAAGGAAGGGACGAGCATGCAGACTCGCACCAGCCTAGCGGGTGATTGATGGGCTTGTTCAGCGAGAAGTGTTTTGAGCTGGACTGGATTCATTTGCTCTCAGGCCTTGCTTTAGCGCTGACGATCCACAGGTAGCGTGCATATGGCCTGGCGCGGTCCTGCATGCTGAGCTTGAGCAGACGATTGGCAATGCCAGGGGACAAACGGGCCACAGCGCCGATGAATGGCAAAGAGAAACCCTGCTGCTGCAAAACCTGGTAGTGCTGATACAGGGTCTGCAACTGGCTGGCCTTGGCCCGGCTGAGCGGGTTTTTCCCCCTGGCAAAGCGCGAGATATCCTGAAAAATGCCGCCTGCCCACCGGGCCCCTGAATTATTATACTCCACCAACACTTTGCCCCCCAGCCGGGCCACCCGGTGAAATTCATCCAGCAGCAGAACCTGGTCCTCCACAGAGAACAGGTGCAAAAAGCGAAAGGAAAGGACAACATCAAAGGTGTTATCTGGGAACGGCAAAAAACGGGCATTGGCTTGCTGGAGGTGAAGATTTTTTAAGTTATGCGTAAGCACTTTGCACCGCATGCGCCCGATCATGGCGGGCGTCAAATCCAGGGCCGCGACCATGGCGCCGGTTTTGGCCAGCGGGATGGCGGTGCGCCCGGTCCCGGCAGCCACGTCCAGCACCCGTATCCCGGCCTGAACGTCCAATAGTTTCAGCAACGCCGAGCACATAAAGGCCTCTACAGAGGCAACAAAGCGTGTTTCATCATAAGATGAGGAAACACGGGTATACGATTGGAGTAGTTCTTGGTCTTTGCTCTTCACCTGAGGTTTTTCTCCGCTGAAGGGGAATTACCATCCCCGCTGCCGTTAAGGCGCACCAGGCCGTTGTCCCCATCGACGAGGATTCGCCAGCCATCTTGAACAGCCCGTGTAACGCCGGGGATGTTGGTCACGGCGGGGATGCCATACTCGCGCGCCAGGGTTGCGCCATGGGATAAAATGCCCCCTTCTTCGATCACCACAGCGGCGATGCGGGGGAAAACCTGGCTCCAGGCGGGGCGCAGGTGACGGCAGACCAGCACGTCACCAGGTTGAACGCGGCCCAGTTCTCCCAAACCGCCAGCCAGGTGGACCGGACCGGCCGCAATGCCGGGGCTGCAAGGCTCACCGTGCAGGGTCTGAGTGATGGTGTGCCCGCCAACTGCATGGGTCTTCTGGCTGTGCGGCTCCATGCTGGTTCTCGATGCCGTCCGTTTGCTCGCCAGGTAGATAGCCTTGTGATCTGCAACCCGTTCGAGCAGCGCCGCCGCGGCGCGGTTGGGAAATGTCTCCCGGATCTCGTCCCAGGTTAAGAAAAAAACATCTTCGCTATCCCGCAGCGCGCCTCGTACGTGCAACCGGCGGCCGATCTCACGGGCATACGCCTGGATGGCCATCACGCCCTGGTAAACGTGGTGATTGCGGTTCTCTTTGAGGGGAAAGAATTGTTCGGCCCGCCTTAGAAAACACCCCCAGACAAGCAAGCGCGCTCGCAGCCAGGCGGGGACCGTAAGCGCCTGGCGGGCCAATTCTATCGCCTCACTCCGGCGCTGCGCCTGGTGGACATGCTGCACTTCGATCCCGGAGGCTGCCTCCTGGAGAGCAGCGTGACGGAGAGAGGCTGCCAACGCTTCATCGTCAACCTGCCAGGCTGGATCGCGCGGGTAGCGGTCGGCCCAGGCATAGCCAAAGACCTGCTGGAAAGACTCCAGCTCGTCCCAAAATGCCCTACCATCACTAGATTGGAGAGCCTGCAAGCTGGCATAATCCACCTTCTCCAGCGCATCGGGTGGCAGCAGGGCTTGCAAACGTTGTCCCAGGCGCTGCAAGGCGATATCGCGCTGTACGGTGAAATTATCCAGGCCGGCCAGAAAATCTAGGGTTTGAAAGGAAGGGTTCCTGCCCAACAAGAATCGGGACAAGCGTTCGAGCAGGCTGGCAGCCATCGCCGCGATGACGCCGACGGCATAACTGGTGACCTGGTATTCGAGGTAATGTTGAATCGCGGTGTTAAAACCGACCAGCAGTCCCTCGTCGTCCAGGCTGGTGAGTGTTTTACTCCGAAGCTCGGCAAGGCAGCGGGTATAAGCGGGCAGGATTCCTCCCTCGTACTGCGCCAGAATGGCGGGGGCCTGCAGCCAGCGGATGAGTTTCCATAGTCCCATCCAGGTTTGCAGCAGCCCCCCTGCCGACCGCCAGGGGGTGCTACGATAGATAAAGCCGCTGTCTATTTTTGCCTCACCTTTAAACCGGGCCTTGTGGAAAGCGTTGATCGCCGTCACCCAGTACCTGTGCCGCAGCGCGGCCAGATCGCAGCCCAACGTAGAAAATGGCTCGTCGTACATGCGCTCCCAACCCACCGCGATGCTGGCCTGGCCCGCTTGTAAAGGGGCGGGAGCGGTGGTGACCGGCCTGGTTTGCAGGATCCAGATGCGGCCTGCCTGATCCAGGCACCATTCGATATCCTGCGGCCCGCCTTGCAGCGCCTCGATCTTCAAGCCCAGCGCCAATAACTGATCCAGAAAGGCCAGGGGGGTACTTGGTACGGAGGCATCCAGGACCGCCCCACTCCCCCGCGAAAACCTCAAGCATTGCCCGCGGCTTTCGCCCTGCACCAGCGCCTCGCCGCCCCCTTCGACGAACTCGACCAGCGCCGTTTCCGGTTCATCTGGAGCCTGGGTGAAGAGCACGCCTGCCATTTTGGACTGGATCATGGCTTGCACCAGAACGGCCATCCCATAGCGATTATGATCCATCCCCAATTGTTCGCGGTAGAACACCGCTTCCTGACTCCAGTAAGAGGCCCAGCAACCGCGGATGGCGTCCAGCAGCGCTGCCTCGTCTGTTACGTTCAAGACCGTTTCGTACAGGCCGGCAAAGCTGTGCCGAGCCAGGTCTTCTGCTGTGGAGGAAGAACGGACAGCAACCGCCCCAGCCTGCCGGCCTTGCAAAGGGCGATAATTTTCCAGGATCTCTTCTTTCAACATCTTATCGAGCGCTACATGCTGGATATATACTCGCACCTGCTCGAATCGGCGCCGGGAAAGTAGCGCCTGGATCTGGGTGCCCCCGCTCCCAGAAGCATGGGCTTCAAAAGCAGTCTGGGCGATGCAAAAGCCATCCGGCACCGGAAAACCAGCGCAGAACAGCTCTCCCAGCCGGGCGGTTTTGCTGCCCACCACCTGCTGCTGGATTCTGGCAACAGCCGATAATCTGACGACTTCAGTCTTCATGGCTCGTTTGTTGAATGCACCTGGCTTACCAGGCGGCCGATCGCCAGGCCTATGCCTGCCAGCAGCCAAAACATTTTTTCCTCCTGGATATTGATAGATAAACCATAAGCTACCTGCATCAGAAAACCGAATATTACCGCTCTCGCCATCAAGAATTGCGCAGAGGTCCGATCGTTAACAAGTTTCAACCAGCTTTGCCTGAGGAGGCGCAAGAGCGCATACAGCAGGCCTAACCAGAGCCCCAGCCCAATCAATCCCAACTCAGCAAGAAAGCCAATGTAGCTGTTATGGGAAGAGCTTTTGCTACTAGACCTTTCTGGTATGTCGGGCACTTTGAACCGGTAAAGCCTAAAATTGTCATCAAAATTTTCGTAGCCAACGCCCAGGAAGGGGTGGTCCCAGGCCATTGCCAGCCCGACGCGCCAGATGAAGCCGCGTACAGAGACCGTTCCACTATTCCCGCTGAAAGTATTCTTGATATATGGGAGTATGGTTTGGGTGCGCTCGCGAATCCGCTCCTGGGGCAGCAGGATTATTCCCCCCACCAAAACTGCCGTTAACATGATCAGCGATACCAGGCGGCTGCGCCGTTTGATCTCCTCCCAATAATGCGCCAGGAAGAACACCACCAGCAACAGGTAGCTGGTACGGGAGTAGGTTGTGATCACGGCGATCACCGCCAGAACCAGGTAAAGCCCGCCGAGCCAGCGCCAGGCTGCATTTCTCTGGGAGCGGTATAAATAAAAGGCAAAGGGCAAGATGGTCACCAGCACCGCGGCAGTGCCGTTTTCATTGCCTGCAATCCCCTCGCCGGCTCGCCTGGCGCCCTCGATAAATGCCTGCTGCAGGGTGAGGGTTGCACCGCTAAGTCCTCCAAGCACCAAAAACTTTGCCAGCCACTCCGCCCGCTGCCAGGAACGGATGAGATCCATGACCATCAGGCTGAACGCTAGCAGCCGGATGAGCCGGAACAGCCCAATGTACGCATCCGAGGGTGCAACAGCCCAGGTGGCCGAAAGCGCCACCAGGGCAAACAGGGGCAGCGAGAGCTTTGTCAGGGGATTGTACTTGAGATGCTCCCAGGATTCGCGGCGCGTCATCTTGCCCACCAGCCAGGCCGCGGCCACATAGAGCCCCAAAAGCCTGGCGGTTGTAATCTCCTCGCCAAACACCAGCGCATTTTCGACCGGCAGCGAGAAGGCCAGCAGAAATATGCCCACCTCGGGCCGCAGAAAGACGATGAAGCCGGCAAGGGGCAGCAGGATGAAGGCAAAGACCCCCAGGCCAGCCTTAGGAACAGCCAGCGCGGCCAGGATGATGGCTGAAATGCCCAAACCGATCAGGGCGATTATTAGCACATTGTGGGATGTCCAGCGCTGCTGGAGGCCGGGGAAACGCACGGAAGTGATTATCCTCGCTTTTCCGGTTACAGTCAACTCTTTGGGTTAATATCGCTGCCGGCCTTTACTGGCGGGCACAGATTGCGGTACAGTCCGATATATTTTTCTGTCACACTTTCGATATCGTAAGCTGCTATTACGCGCTGGCGCGCCCGCCTGCCCATCTCCTGGGCAGCATGGGGATGCGCAAGTAGGTCTGCAACCTGCTGAACATAGTCTTGTGGATCCTCGCTGCCTACGATGATCGCAATATTTTCTCCGCTGCAGATCTCTGCCGCGATGCCGTCCAGGCTGGAGATCACGCAGGGCAAGCCCACGGCCATAGCCTCGATGATAGCGGTTCCGAATCCCTCTCGCCGCGAGGGAAAAACAAACACATCCGATGCCTGGAGGAAAGTATGCACATTGCTCACCTGACCGGTGAAGACCACCCGATCTATCACTCCTGCCCGCTGGACCGCTTGCTTCAATGCATCAGCATCGGATACATAAGGTCGCTTCGCCCGTACCGGGTCATCAAAGGCATCTGGACCCACTACCAGCAGATGCAGTTCTGGATGCTGCCTGGCCAGGAGGATAAACATTTCCACCAGGATATCTGCGCCTTTGCGCTGCTTAAACGAGCCCACAAAGCTGAGGTAGGTAGCCTGATGGCGCAACCCTAAGGCAGCGCGGATTTCTTTTTTCTGCCAGGCAGCCACGGGGTGGAAGCGGCTGACATCCACCCCTTGGGGCATTTTTCTTAGCCTGGCCGGATCCAGGCCGCTGCGCTGGTAGTTGTCTGATAGCGGCGTGGAGATGCTGACCACCCGATCTGCTAAAACGAAGGAGAGGCGCATCAGAGGACCCAATGGATTGCCAGGCCAGGTGGCTGGATCATCTGGGGAACCGAGAAGAGTCATTTTAATCACCGTCTTTTTACCCAGCAGCCGGGCAAAGCCGAGCGGCAGGAAAGAAAATACTTTGTTGCCATGAATATGGAGAATGTCGAAGTGATGGCGTTCTTTGAACAAAATGGGTAGGGCGCCCAAGGCCATGGAGAACGGCCTGGCCAGGGGGAGCTCGCTGTTCAGCAGCCTCATCCGCCTGACCGGAATTCCTTCGACCACATCTTGCGCCGCCGTTCCTGGATAGCGCCCCGCGATCACCAGCACCTGCACATTCCGCTCCACCAGGCTTTTAGCCAGGCGATGAGCCTGGTGAGAGGCACCCGAAAAAAAAGGCAGGTAGAGATCGCACAACATGCATACTGCAAGCTGGCCGTTTAGGTGTTTTGACTGCATGCTGGGCTTCATCTACCCCTTTGAGCTAACACCCGCTCAATTACCGCACCGACCTGCTGCGCGGTGGTCTCCGCCGAGAAGTGAGTTTGAACGCGTTGTTGGCCTGCCATGCCCATCCGGCTACGCAGCTCCGGATTCTGTACCAGTTTCAAAGTTGCTCCAGCCAGGCCAGCCACATCCCCTGGCTGGACCAGGTAGCCGGTTTGGCCATCCACAACAGTCTCGGCCACGCCGTCCACCGCAAAAGCGACCACCGGCAGTCCCACGGACATAGCCTCAATCACGGATCGAGGGTGGGCATCCCTTAAAGAGGCATACAAGAAAAGATCCGATCCTGCCATCAGTTGCCTGGCATCCTGGCGATATCCCAAAAGGAACACCTGTTGCTCCAGGCTCATGTTTTTGATCATCGCTCGGACTTTTTGAGCATATATCTTTTCTTCAGATCCACGATCGAAACTGCCAATTAATAGTAATCGGGCATGATGTACAGCTCTGACCACCTCTGCCATCCCTTCAATGACATATTCCTGCCCTTTAGCAGGGATAATGCGACCCACATTACATAAAATTACATCTTGATCAGATAGACCAATTTCAGAGAGCAAGCTTGTTCGGACTGATGGATAATGCATGAGGCCATTGGTTGCCAATTCGACGCCATTGTAAATTACATTCGATCTATCTTGAGGCACAAATTTGGAATTGGCCTTTGCGCATGCCTGAGAAACGAAAATGACGCCATCTGCGAATCGAAGAAAGCCGCTTATGCGCCAGGAATCTCCCCACTCCATTTCGCGAATATGGCAGATAAAGGGCACCCTGGCCAGTTTGGATGCGATCAAGGCATTCCGGGATGCTCCATTCCTTCCGTTTCCATAGATCAGGTCATATTTCTCGCGCCGGATGAGATGGGCTAAGGATGGAATGGCACATTTATCCAGTGACGGGAAACTCACAAAAGGTATGCGCTTGTCTACAAGCGCCTCAGAAAATGATCCCAACCCCGGGGCGAGAACGGTTAGTTCGTATTGGCTTCGTAGATGTTCCAACAGCAGCCATAGACTGTTGTTAGGGCCGGTCCAATCGGCGGTATAAGATACGAACAGTAAACGCTTTTTCATCGTTTAAGGTGTGCAACCCATCGTTTCAAGCTGGCGTTGGGCTGCGGCGTAATCCGGCTTCAAATGGATCGCCTGGGCCCAACTTGCACAGGCTTCAGGGCTATGCTCGAGTTGAGCATAAGCTAGTCCCAACCAGTACCAACCCTCATAATTGCCTGGCGACATCTCGACCACAATCTGGAAATTGGTTAAGGCCGGATCCCACTGTTCCTGAGCAGCCAGCACCTGCCCCAGGCCGAAATAGGGTCTGGGATTACTCGGGAACTGCTCACTAGCAATTTCGTACCATCGTTTTGAATTCACGAAATCACCCGCTCTAAAATACAGCAGCCCTGCGCTGATGAACGTGTCCAGCGAAACCTCGGGCGCGATCACCTCTGCTTTTTCGGCATAAGCTTCCGCCGCCAGCAGGTAGTTTTTATCCTGCAGCCAGATTCTGGCCAGGCCTTCCAGGGCTGTGACGGCTACCACCCGCTCTATCTTGTAATGCAACCCCTCCTCACGCCAGGCGGAGCGCGCCGCTTGCCAGAATTGAAAAGCTTGCAGGTCATTGCCCCGGTCGTGGGCTGCATTGCCAGCCTCCACCAACCGCTGTAGAGCTCCCGCCTGCTGCAAACTGGCGATGGCCGCATCCATCTCCCCACTTTTCAGAAAGGCATTCCCCACCAGCAGGTATGCCATGCGCCCCCCCAGGGAGCGCGGCGTAAGATCGTCCAGGGCGGCCGCGGCGGCCTGGGTCGAGACGGAGGCCAGGGCCGCCTGGATCCAGCGCAGGCTGCCGCGCTCGCCTGCCAGCAGGGGGCTGCTCTCCGGTAGGCAGGTCCCTAGCTGAAACGCCAGCCCGCCGGTCATCCCTTCTGCAACCGAGAAAAAAGCCAGGGAAGCTCGGTTGAGGCAGGCATACTGGCCAGCCCCCCCCAGGCGTGAGATGATCAGTAGCACGACCGCGCCCACGAAGGGCAGCGCCCGCCAAAAGGAGCTAACCCCGGCCCATGAAAAACAGCCTGGTTGGGGCAGTTCAGATCGCATGCTTTGCATGGCACCGTTCCCAGGCTTCATCGACCAGCTCCAGGATGCGCTGCGCCCGGGCCGGGTAGGTGTACTGCGCCGACTGTTCCCAGGCTTTGGCAGCGATAGCTAGAGCTTGCTCGGGTTGGGCGGCCAGGGACTGGATTGTCACCGCGAGATGGTCTGCATCATCATGTCGGTATAGTTGGGCATTGACGCCGTCCTGGAACAACTCGCGATGACAGGGTGCATCCGCAGCAACAATCGGCTTGCCCCGCACCATATAATCAAACGATTTAAGCGGCGCGGCGTAGCGCAGGGTATATATATGGCTGCTGGCAGTCTGGAGTAGGATGTCACAACGATCTATTTCCCCTGTGACCTGGCTTAAGGGAACCCTGGGAATGAGCTCGATCTTGTCCCTGATCTCAGGATCATTCATTAACACAGCCAGCCAATCTGGATATTGCCCATCTTCCTTGTAACCAGGGATGGCCCCCACCAGGCGCAGGTGAAATGTCCCTGGCAGCAAACGCATCGCCTTGAGCAGCGTATCCACGCCGCGATAAGTATCTATTGTTCCTATATATCCCAGCACTACCGTCTTACCAAAAGGATGGGTTTCAGGGGGATGGGGCAGCCTGGGCAAGGAGCTGGCATGCCGCACAACCTGGGGCTGCAGAGCGCCGTTGCTCCAGCGCTGCAAATCATCAGCCAGCGCCTGGGTGACGCATACGATCAGGTCATAATTGCGCAGCACCTGCAGCCGGTGCTGGCATTTACCAAGACTCTCTTTATTGCCTGATTCGCCCTGTTCCAAACGAGCGAGCGAATCAAGTCCTGCAATATCATGGGCTTCATAAACCAACAGCCACTCACGCAGCCAGGACAGGTGAGGTTTTACCAGGCCCCAATAGGTATAATCGTTTACCCCTCGATTAAAAAGGACTTTCCGACAGTTCTTTGGCTGGCGCCAGGCCGGGTGCATCGCCAGGATGGCAGCGATCATCGAATTGTAAATTGCAGTGTGGCCATAATAGCCACGGATGGGAGCAGGTATACGGTTGGCGTGCAGCGACCAGAAATGCAGCCGCGTTTCTGGAACAGCATAGTTACAAAGAATTTCCGCTGCCAGCCTGGCCAGGTCGCGCACAAACAACCCGGTGTCGTTGGTCTGGTTGGCGAAAGCCGCTGCCATTTGCAGAGTCTGCGCAGCATGGGCCATCGAGCTGGGGTAAATGACGCGCGAAACATAAGCGATTTTATAACTTGTTGTTCTCAAGACTGTTCTTTTTTCTCCCTCTTACCAATCACCCTGGCCGGAACGCCGCCAGCAATCGTATAAGAAGGGATATCCTGAGTGGCTACTGCCCCTGCTGCGACAACAGCGCCATCCCCAATGGTCACACCAGGCAGGACGATCACGCGCGTACCGAGCCAGACATCATTACCAATAACGATAGGCTTGCGATAGGAGCCTTGCAGCCTGATAGGAATATCTGGGTTCTCAAAGTTGTGAGTATTCGTTATAACAATAGACTCATACCCAACCAGGACATTGTCACCGATAGTTAATCCTCCCCTGCCATCTAAGATGCAGCGGTTGGTGATATGGGAGTTTTCTCCGATCGATATCGAATCTGCGCCACGGATTTTTACCCAATGAGATATTCGGGAACCACGGCCTAAAGACTTCATTTGCGGACGCCAATAAGCCGCGCGCAGCAAAGAGGTCAGCGGTCGTGGGTTATCCGGCCAATTTAAGAACCAGCCATACACCACTTTACGCAGCTTGGGAATGCATGCAACCACACCAACCAGAAATTCTAAAAAAACGATCACGATTTTTCCGGCTTGTTCAGAGCGTAATACTCATCCAGGAACATCTGCACCTGGCGTTCGATAGTAAAATCACGCAGCACCCGCTGGCGAGCGTTTTGGCCCATTCTTTTACGCAGATCATCATCCTGCAAAAGCTGCCTGGTGCGCGCTGCCAGAGCGCCCGGATCGTAGCGTGGCACAACAAACCCTTCAACGCCGTCCGTAACGGCCTCAGCCATGCCTCCCGCATCCGTGGTCACCACCGGCACTTCCATGGCCATGGCTTCCAGAACCGCATTGCTGATCCCTTCTTCCAGGCTAGCAAGGAGAAAAACGGATGCCCGATCCAAGGTTTCCTTGACGCTTTCCTCTGATGCCCTACCAAAAAATTCTACATGGTTTTGAATACCCAAATCTGCTGCATAAAACATCAGTTCATCTTTGCTCGGCCCTTCGCCGATGATGATATAGCGTAGATCTGGAAACTCAGTAACTAACTGAGCCACAGCAAGCAAGGCATAGGTCAAACCTTTTTTCCATTTTAGCCTCGCGACGCTAACAATTATAGCGGGATATTTCTTAGAGAAACTGGTTGGTCTAAAGAATGATGCGTAGATCGACGGGCGATTGATAAAAATTTTTCGAGGATCACCCAGTTGAGCTACTTGATGAGCAGTGGCCTGACTTACACAATGAATGCGATCAGCATGCTCGATCACTTGCCGATAAGATAATTTTAATTCCTCATGAACAAGTGGGTATATATCAATATCCGCGCCTCTAAAGCTCACAATACAGGGCCTGGCTTTAAATTTAAGGTAATCAAGGTGTTGAACCGCAATATCGCCAAACTCAAAATGATACACATCACTGCGCAAGCCTGCCAATCCCAACAGCTTGCGCATGCTCTTCAACCGCGGCGCCCAGGCGTCATATTGGAGCGCGATACGCCCAAATTGATAGGTGTCTTTAGGAGATTTCAGCAAAGCCTTGATCAGCAGCCAGACCCCAACAAAAAACCTGTGTAAAGGAGTGCCTTTATCAGCCGGGATTGAAATAACATGGATGTTCTTGACGCCCGCCAGTATCTCTTCATGGGCTTTATTTTGAAGCCGCCCAGAGGTGATTACGGTTACAGACTCCCCTCGTTCCGCCAGGGCTTTTACCTTCCGGATAATAAAAGTTGTGGATGATGAAAATAATTCTCCGACAAAAAGCGTGATTTTCATGAAACACCCCAGAACTAATCAAAAGAAGAAGGTTTTGCGAATTTCATCCAGTGAAGAATACAGGAACCCTGGTTATTTTTTCACAAGCTGTTGACTGATTTGAACAACCTTTTGAGCATTCGCTTCCCAAGTATAGCGCTGGCCTATAATTTCGCGCGCCCGCTGTCCTATTTCTAGCCTTTGCTGCGGATTGTCCACAAGTTGGAGGATTGCCTGAGACATCGCTTCAGGCGAGTGAGGTTCTACGAGCAAAGCCGTATCCCCATCAGTTAGTATCTCGCTGACCTGGCCTCCTTTAGTCATCACGATGGGTTTGGCCATTGCCATATATTCAAACATCTTGATCGGTGAACTATAGATCACGTTCTCTTTATCCAGCGGGGATGTCACAACATCCATTGCCGCTATATGGGCGGGGATATCTGCATAATTTACATAACCAGTGAAGATCACGTGATCTTGAAGCGCTTTTGCTGCGACCAGAGCCTCGAGCCGGGGACGTTCAAGCCCATCGCCTACCATTAATAGCTTCAACCCTCCCTGGCATTTCGGAAGGCAGATGGCAAACGCATCAATCAGAGTATTAAGATCGTGAATTCTGTTAAGTTTCCCCACATAGCCAACCACTGTTTCCCCAAGCAAACCATAACGCTGGCGCACGCTGGTCCCATCAATACCTGGACGAAACTGCTTGGGATCTACTCCGAGGGGATTGATGAATATCTTCTTTTCATCAATTCCCTGGGCCTTGATCATATTGGCCAGCCCCGATGACAACACGATGATTGCATCGGCTTTTTCCCACAGATTGCGTTCCACTTCTCGCTCTTTTTCAGAAAAGTTCCCATAGCCGACTTTATTGATCTCGTGAAATAGCACGGCATCAGTTAACAGGAGCAGTGGAATATCCCAATTGGCGATTTGAGAAAGGAGCGCCAGATTCAGTATGTCTAGCCGGCCCAGAATCACATCGGGCTTCGTGGCATTCACAACTTTTTCTAACTTGCGAACGGTTTGCTGTAGATCTTGCTGTGGATTTTTCTGAGGCTTCCCCTTGGATTTTTTCAACAGAAGATTGTGCAAGCTTCTCCATGGTTTGCGTATCTGTTCTGGAATAAACCGCTTTGTTCTCTTTGCAGCCTTTATTACCTGGATTCGTTTTTGATCGCTTACTGGAGGGAAAACAATTACCTCAGCGCCAACGTTGCGGAGCTCCCGGAGCATCTCATTGGCCTGAGTGGCGGTGCCATCTTTTTTATAAAAGAATTGGTTGATGAATAGAATTTTAGTGGACATCGTTTCTTATTGTATGATTCTTTATAGAACAATCGAGCTGTCTGGAATGGCGCTAATAAACTCTTTGGTATACAATATATTCAGGGATGAATCAAGAAAAAGCCAGGGGTTTGCGTATTGATAGGGTGGGTACGAAATATCGGAGACGCCAACTAATATGATTCTTTCGCCTGTTTCCAGAACACGTAAGCCTGTTTTAACGGTGGCAAAGTTGTCTGCTGGCAATTGAATCACTTTCTTTTTCTGGCCTGATATGCCATCCAGCATCCATAACTCATCAGATCCGTTAAATGACAACACTTCTATGCACCCATCTGCATCAACATCGGCAGCAGTCACCATGTGTTCCGTCGCGTGCGAGAGATAAGGGATTGGGCCGGAATAGGGCGAGCCAATCTGCCATAATATCCTGCCCGACTGATCTGTGGCCGTTAAGCAGAAAATATCCTGTCCATGAGTCGTTAAAAAGTGATCGATGGTTGGGGCTTTATTGAGAAAAAGTTGCGACTTATAGATTCCCAGACTTTGCAACCATAAAAATTCTGGGAAACCATCGTTGTTAATATCATCGATAAAAAGCTGGCAGCCGCCCCAGTCCTGCAAATTAATTTCACGCACCAGCCTGGCGCGGCGTATGTGCCGCCAGGTGAAATTACTCTGATACCAATCCTGAATTTTTATAATAAAGTTTGCTTTTTGTTTAGTGGTGCATCCGGTAAAACCGGTGTAGAATAACGGCATCTCAGCCAGGAGGCGCCGAATGACAATCCGATTACGAGAAATGACC
>JAFGQI010000097.1 GCA_016935755.1 Anaerolineales bacterium | reverse complement strand
TTGCCCGGGATGGGCATCAGGCGCGCCGTGAGCGGTTTATCCAACCGCTGCGCCAATGCTGCCAGATCGAGCAGGATAGCATTCAGCTGTCCCGAGGTCGCATCACCTGGCAGCGGGATCGTGTCCAATCCAGTTCCACACACAGCCGAATAAAGCAGTAAATCTCTGACCGTCAGTGTACCCAGGGCGGCGTACTTCGCCAGGGCAGCATCTTCCAGCACAGGCAGCATCAAACCGTTGAAACCCACCCGCACATAATCCGCCCGATCCAGGGTGTCCGCCAGGATGGCAGCCGCGGCGAGAGAACCATGCTCGCCCAGCGATGGCACGCCCAGACGCTGCATGGCTGTGCCAAAAGATAGCGCCTCCTGTGGGAATGGCGCCAGGGTAAAGTCGATCCCGCCAAAATCCACACCGAATTGGGAAGACAAACCCTGGGCCACCTGGTGGAGCAGCCCGGCATGAGTTTCGACCGTCTGAACCAGATAATTACAGCCCTGCTCAAGGCTTCCCGCCTGGCTGAAAGCTTCGACCGCCAGATCGGCTGCCTCGGTTGCCAGGGCAAAGGCAGGCTGGCGCTTTGCATGGTAAGCTGCCGGGAAGAACGGCGCTCCCGGGGGGACATTCGCCAGAGCCGCGAAGCGAAGGTTTGCAAAACCATCTGGCGTCAGCGAAGAAGCCCGCTGGATGATCTCTGCGCAAGACCGCACCGCTCTCAAGGAGACGCCGCCCTCCGGCAGGGTCATCAGTCCAGCCAGGAAGACTGACCGGGTAGCGCCAATCACCTCTGGAATCAAAGGATAACTTTCTGGCCTATCCGGGAGAGCCGGACCCAGGGAAACGTACTCAAAACCCAGGGCCAGGGCAGCTTCCTCCAGCGCCCTGGCATATTCAATCAGGCGATCCGCGGTCAACGCAGGCATGATATCAGGAAAGGGAACCGTTGCCAGACGCGTGGTTTGCACGCTGTAACCGGCAGCCTCAAACGCCGGGCGCGCCGAGGCCATAAAATCCCCAGCCTGGCGCAGTTCACTCTCATCCAACGGGCAGCCCGGATGAAGAAAATAAGTAATTGAGCGGATTTTCATACCGGATCATTCCTCCTCTGGCGTACAATTTCAAACAGCAGCACCGCGGCAGCCACGGCCGCGTTCAGCGATTCGCCGCCTCCAGGCATGGGGATATGCACACGCTGTGAGGTCATTCTCTGGGCCTGCAAACCAGCCCCTTGCGCTTCTCCACCGATTACCAGGGCCAGTGGGAGGCGGAAATCCGCCTGGGTATAAGGCAAGCCCTCGCCCGAATCGGCCAGAAAAACCCGCAGGGGTTTTACCAGACTGGCGATCTCCATCCAGGGCAGCTGATAGAGCGGCAGATGAAAATGCGCTCCCATGCCCGCCCGAACCACCTTGGGGGAAAAAGGATCCACCCCACCAGGGGGCAATAAAACTGCCCGCACCCCTGCGGCTGCGGCGGTGCGCAGCATAGTCCCCAGGTTGCCCGGGTCGCGCACTGAATCAGGGATAAACACAAAATCAAGCTGATCGGGCAGCGGCGCAGTTCGCATCGAGACAACCACCAGCACGCCCTGAGGCGTCTCGGTGTCGCTGGCGGCCAGCATAACCGATTCTGCAACCTGCTCCACCGGCGCGCCCTGACTGGAGAGCCCTTCCACTATCGCCTGTCCGCGCAAGCTCAGATCTGGGGTATGCAGTACTAGCTGAGCTTCCCATCCCGACAAGAGCGCCTCTTCCGCCAGACGCACCCCCTCCACAACAAAGGCAGCCGTTTCTTTTCGCTCGCGACTGCTGGATTGCAGGGAGCGCACCCATTTAATTTTTGGATTTTGCATCGAAGTAATCATATCATCTGGTTTATTCTTTACCCCATCGGGTAACGCACTCTCTGCCCGCCGATCAAGTGCAGGTGCAGATGAAAAACCATCTGCCCGGCGTGCGATCCGGTGTTGATGATCAGGCGATAGCCCGTTTTCTCAATACCTTCTTGCACCGCAAGCTGCCGGGCGACGGTGAACAGATGGCCCACCAGCGGTTCATCAGCCGGAGTGAGATCATTGATCGAGGCGATGTGCTTGTTAGGCACGATCAGAATGTGAGTCGGGGCTACCGGATGGATATCTCGAAAAGCTGAGACCTGTTCATCCTGAAAAACCATCTGGCTGGGGCTTTGACCGGTGATGATCTTACAAAAGATGCAATCCAACATACAATCTCCACTAGGCAACAATTATGGCTGTATCTGCCCATACAGGCCATTTTCAGCCAGACCCAAAAGGCTCACCGGAGTGATCCGGTTCCAGAGATGGTGCGATGCACGCGCGTTCACACGCAGATAATTTCCGGTCAACCCGCTCATCTCCCATCCTTCCGGCCCCAGGGCGGTCGCGCTCTCCCATAATACGGGGAGAACCTGGCCCACAAACCTGGCCTGGTATTGGCGCCTGGCCTGTTCAAAATGCTCTCGCATCCTGGCGTTGCGCTTTTTGCGCAGTTCATAAGGAACCTGTCCTGGCAGGCGCGCTGCGGCGGTACCTGGGCGGGCCGAATAGGTGAAGACATGCCCATCCGCAAAATCCATCGCCTGGACAAAAGCCAGGCTCTCGGCAAATTCCGTCTCACTTTCACCCGGAAATCCGGCGATAATATCGGTCGTGACAGCCACATCTGGGATCGCCGAACGGGCTGAATCCACCAGAGCAGCATAATGCTCTGGATCGGTCTTACGCGCCATGCGGCGCAAGACACTTGCGCTGCCAGATTGCAGAGGCAAATGCAGGTGACGGCACAAGCGTGGATTCTGCCAGAGGCTGAAGAAATCTTCATCCAGATCCCACGGCTCCAGCGAAGACAGGCGCAGCCGCGGCACATCAGTTTCATCCAGGATCGCCTGCACCAGGTGGCTCAGATGGCGAACAGGTGACAGATCCTGTCCCCATGATCCCAGGTGAACGCCGGTGAGCACAACCTCCTGGGCTTCGCCAACCAGGCGAATGTCCGCCAGAATTTCAGCCATCGAGCGGCTGCGGCCAGCGCCGCGCGCGAGCGTGGTAATGCAGAAGGTACAGAAGTTATCACAGCCATCCTGGGCTTTAATAAAAGCTCGAGTTCGTAAACGCGCGCCAGGCACAGGTTGGCGTTCGACAGGCTCAAGGTCAAAGGCTTCATCAGGCAAATTTAACAGATCATTCACCAGATGATCTTTAGCCTGGTTGGGTATCACATGCCGAACCCCTGGCAGCCCGGCTGCCTGCTCCGGGTTCAGAGATGCCCAACAGCCTGTGGCGATGATCTGCTCTACACCTGCCCGCGCCAGCTGACGAATCTTTCCCCGCGAATCCGAGGCGGCCTCACCGGTCACTGTACAGGTATTGACAACCGCCAGGTCGGCCTGTTCTGGACTGGCAACCAGGATATGCCCGGCGGCGCGGAATTGGCGGGCGTAGCGCTCGATCTCAGCTTGATTTAGGCGGCAACCAATCGAATCAAGGTAAATCTTCATGGCGCTGAAACAATAAAATCATCAAACCGGATATCAACCCCTATGGTGACGTAACTTCCTGCAATCAGGCCAACATCTCCGCTGGTGAGATCATCATCCTGTACCTCAGCCAGTAAGGTCCCGTTCACATAAAAGGCCAGGCGATTGCCAATGCAATCGGCGCGCAAATGATTGACAGCGGAACCGAGCTTAATCGCCTCGCTCAGCTGCAGTGATGACATTCCCACCAGCTCATAAATTTCGTTTCTCACTTTACCAATTCCAAAATAACCATCACTGCTGATCATGAAAGTGTAGAAATTTACCCCCTGCAGGCGGCAAACGACGCCAAAGCGATTATTACGATCACCACCCACTTTGATGGCATCCACCTCAATGTGTACATCATCCAGGTTCAGCCCAGGTCTGGCCCAAATATCCATATTCGGGGCATTGACCAGGATGCGGAATACACCATCGGCATAGCTGGTTTCCCCATTTTCGGCGATCACCTGATTCCACCCGCTCTTAGGATCAGAAAAATCATCTGCAAAAACAACCCTGCCTGGTGTCGATTCTGGATTTCCAGGAGCGGTGATGCGGCAGGCCAGAGAGAATAGAACCAGGCCAAGCAGGATGATTGTGCGGATAGTCGGTTTAGGTTTCAAGGATCACCTGTTCAAGGCCTGAACCACAGGCCAATATTCCATCATAAATCATCACGACTGATTATTGTAGCATATCGAGATGCTTCAGGGGAAATAAGTTTCCAGCAGTCGGCGCGCCTGGTCAGCCACGGAACCCTGTGGCGCAAGCGCCAATGTCTGATCCAACTCTTGCCGGGCTGCCGGCATTTCCCCTGACAGGATGAATAATAAACCCAGGTGCAGGTGGCTGGGAGCATAAGTTCCATCTACCGTCAAAGCCTGCACCAGAAAGCGCTCTGCACTGGCTAAATCCCCCAGTTGAATCAATACCTGAGCCATCAAATCGAGATTCTGCACATCCTTCGGAGCCAGGATGATCGCCTGGCGAGCCGCCGGCAGGGCAACCTCCGCTACCTGGTAAGAATACTTCAACGAATAGCTTGCCAGAGAGCGCAGAACGGCGGGGTCGCCCGGTGCAATTGCAGCCGCCTGGGAAAAAACCTGGAAGGCAGATTGAAGATCACCAGAAGCCGCCAGTATCTCACCCAGCTGGATGACCAGAACAGGGTTCTGTGGATCCAGTTCGATAGCCGCCCGGATCAGTTCTTCAGCCAGGTCATATTTCTCCTGGCGCATCCAATAAAGCGCCAGGAAGGTCTGTGCTGACAGGGATTGCGGATCCAACTCTAGCGCTTTCTGAAGCTCCACTAATCCAGTTGCAGCGGAATAGCCGCTCGCAGAGGCGCTGTCTGAGTTGTGCTGGCGCGCCTCGCCTAAATACGCCCAGGCTTCAGCATAATCAGGGCGTTCGTAAACCGCTTGCTGGAAGGATATGGCAGCCAGGCCCCATTCATCTTGAGAGGCCAGGCAGCGACCAGCAATCAGGAGACGATAAGCATTCTCCTCTGCCCGAGCAGAACGAAGACAGCCTTGTAATTTGAGCGCCGCGGGCGCCAGGGAAGAATCCAGTTCGGCAGCCTGACCCAGGTAATCCAGCGCCGCTTCAGGCTGCTGCACAGCCAGCAAGAGGCCCATTTCATAATAATAGGGAGCGTAATCTGGCTGTAAAGATACTAAAACTCGCAAATCCGCCGTCGCCGATGCATAATCACCCATCGCCCGGTGGGCGCGAAAAAGGCGCGGCAGAACTTCCACGGTGGGGCCGGTCATCTTCAGAGCGGCATACCAGGCCGACAGCGCTTTCTGCATGTCACCCAAACTCTGGTACGCATCTCCTAAATCTAGCCAGCCTTGCGGGGTAAGACCGGCTTGCGCTGTATCTCCTTTTGTGATTGCTATCGAAACCTGGCTGGCTTTCTCAAGGTACAGAACAGCCGTTTGATAGTCTCCCGCCTGCAAAGCATACCGTCCAGCAGTTTCCCATAAATCAGCGCGCCAGGGCTGAAAACCAGCCGCCCTGGCGTAGGATTGCGAGGCTTCCAGATACCTGCCAGTGGAAACAGCTCGCTGGGCAGTTTGTAAACCCTGGCTAAGCTGGTAAGACAGCACGGCTATCCCAAGGAGAGGCAGCAGGAGCAGCAGAAGCGCTATCCGCAACTGCGCACCGGCATCCGTTCTATTTCGCATAACTCCGATTATATCAGCGACGCCTGACAATCTGCTTTGCCCCTATTGATCGGTAGTACCTAACAGGCTATAATAAACTTTGACCCCAAATCAACGAAACAGCAGGAGTAATAAGCATGGACTTTGCGCTTTCCCAAGAGCACCGTATGATCCAACTCATGGTGCGGGACTTTGTCCAAAGAGAAGTAGCCCCAGTCATCAAACAGTATGACCGTGCTCAAGAAATGGCCCCTTTTATCCTGCCACGCATGGGGGAACTGGGCATCCTGGGCATCAACCTGCCGGTGCAGTATGGTGGGCAGGGGATGGACTACATCTCTCTGGGTTTAGCTTGCGAGGAATTGGAGGTCGTCGATACCAGCCTGCGCGTAGTGATGTCTGTGCACATGGGGCTGAACAGTATGGGGATATTACAATGGGGTACAGAGGAACAAAAACAGCATTTTCTGGCCCCGCAGGCACGCGGCGAGAAAATCGGCTGTTTTGGCCTGACCGAGCCTGGGGCAGGTTCGGATGTGATCGCCATTCAGAGCACAGCGCGCCGTGAGGCAGATGAATATATCTTGAATGGCGAGAAGATGTGGATCTCGCTGGCAACCAAGGCGCATCACTGCCTGTGGGTGGCGCGCACCGACCCGGCGGCGGCTGATCCACACGAAGGCCTGACCGCGTTCATGGTGGAGCTTGATCGTCCTGGGGTGCAGCGCGGCGATATTCACGGGAAGCTGGGGGTAAGAGCTGGTTCAACCGGCTGGATTTCCCTGCAAGATGTGCATATCCCGGCTGCAAACCGGCTTGGTGAAGAAGGTGAAGGGTTTAAAATCGCCATGACCTGTCTGGATAATGGGCGGTATACGGTAGCAGCCGGAGCAACCGGCCTGATCCGCGCCTGTCTGGAGGCCAGCACTCGCTATGCCAATGAACGCCGGGCTTTTGGGCGCGAAATTGCCAAGTTTCAATTAATTCAGCATAAAATAGCGTCTATGGTACAATCTTACGAAGCGGCGCGTCTATTGTATTTGCGGGTCGGGTGGATGAAAAATCAGGGCCTGCGCAACACTCGCGAGACTTCGCTGGCGAAATGGTTTGCGACAGACGCCTCCTTCCAGGCAGCTTCGGAAGCCATTCAAATCCATGGCGCTTATGGATACAGCGATGAATATGATGTGGAGCGCTATCTGCGCAATGCGAAAGGCGCAGTCATTTACGAAGGCACCAGTGAAATCCACCAATTAATCCAGGCCGGGTACGCCCTGGGGTATCGACAGGATGCTCCGTTACGGTGTGAACTGCCAGCATATGATGCTGAGCAATGGCAGCAGTAGTGATCTTTGTTTTCTCTTTATTCTGAACTCAGCTTGAAGGAGGTAAACTTGAAAATCGTTGTTTGCATCAAACAAGTACCTGACAGCGCCGCCAAAGTGGTAGCAGAAGGCGGACAAGTCTCATGGGGAGATGCCCCGCTGGTGTTGAACCCATGGGACGAATATGCCATTGAGGCTGCCCTGGTGTTACAGGAAGCCCTGGATGGCGAGGTGACCGTTATCAGCGTGGGAGGGGAAAGCGCCAAGGAAGCCCTGAAAACTGCGCTTGCCATGGGGTGCAGCCAGGCGCTGCTGATCTCTGACCCGGCGCTGGAGGAACTCGATAGCCAGGCAATTGCCAGAACCCTGGCAGCTGCTATACAGAAAATTGGCGATGTGGAGCTGGCCTTCTTTGGGCGGCAAGCCATCGACGGCGATATGGGCGTTACGGCAGCCCAGACGGCGCGCCTCCTTGGATGGCCCATGTTGAGCCTGGCGGCTTCAATTCAAGCTGTTGACTCAGGGGCAGTGCGGGTAGAGAAAGCCACCGAAGAAGGCCGCCAGGTGGTCGAAAGCAAGCTGCCCGTAGCCATCAGCGTTTCAAAGGATATCGGCGAGCCGCGCTACCCCTCGTTTATGGGCATTCGCAAGGCTTCCCGGGCGGTTATTCCAACCTGGAGCCTGGCAGACCTGGGCATCAGCGCCCCAGCGCCAGTTGTGCGCTGGCCAGATGTGATGAACCCGCCTGTCCGAGAAGTGACCACTGAGATGATCACGGGCGACAGCCCACAGGATATCGCCGAAAAGCTGGCTGATAAGATTTTAGGGGAGAAGGTGCTGTGATGAGCGACAAGAATATCCTCGTTTACATAGATCAATTCAACGGAACTGCTCTCCCAGCCTCCTGGGAAGCCTTCACACCAGCTCAAGATTTGGCCCACCAAATGGGCGGAGAAGTGATCAGCCTGGTTGCAGGCGTCGGAGCAAAGGCCCTCGCCGCGCAGACCTTCCAATTGGGGGCTGCTCAAGCCTTCTTTTGTGAAGATGCCAGCCTGACAGATTACCGTCCAGAGACATACACCTCCCTGGTGACAAAAATCGCAAAAGAACATGGCGCAGAAGTAATCCTATTCCCGACCACCACCCGCGGCCGAGAAATCGCCGCCATGACCGCGATTGATCTAAACACAGGCATCATGCCAGATGCCACTGCGGTTGAGGTGGAGGCAGGAAAGATCGTCGTCACACGACCCGTTTACGCTGGGAAACTGTTCGTTAAAGCATTCTGCCTGGCAACACCGCAAATTATTACCCTGCGTGGGCGAGCCTTTAAGAAACCCCAGGCCGACCCAGCCCGCTCTGGGACGCCTGTACAGGTCGAAGCAGCGCTGCCGGAGGCGGAGATCCACACCAGGGTCACCGGCTATGCCCAGAGCGAGGGCGGCGTCAGCCTGACCGATGCCAATGTGATCGTCTCAGGTGGACGCGGGGTTGCCAATAATCCTGCCATCACGCCTCCGGCTGGGCTGGATGACAAACAAGCAGAGGTTTGGCGCGCCCAAGAAGGCTTCAAGCTGATCGGCGAACTGGCCTCTGTCCTGGGCGGCGCCTTAGGAGCCAGCCGGGCCGCCGTGGATGCGGGATATATCCCCTACCCCTACCAGGTAGGGCAAACTGGCAAGATTGTCTCTCCAGATCTTTATATCGCCTTTGGCATCTCTGGCGCGATCCAGCACCTGGCAGGAATGCGCACCAGCAAGGTCATCGTGGCGATCAATAAAGACCCTGAAGCACCCATTTTTAAGTTGGCCCGGTTTGGTGTGGTGGGAGACCTGCATGCCATTGCTCCCGCCCTGACGGAGGCCTTCCGCAAACGGCTGGGCAAGTAACCAAACACATCTAAATTCGCAATGCCGCGCCTGGCTGGCGCGGCATTTTTTGTTAACATTCTCGTCCAGGGGCAGTTCTCTTGGGTGTTCTTGAGGTGATTTTTGTCCAGACATTAGTGACATTTGCCACTAGGATAAGCAGTCTAATCGGAGTAAATTTTTAGCAAGGATATTGGTCCTCATGTTTACCGATGCCATCGATCTCCTGGCGCTATTCAAAGATTTCAGCCCGGAACAGCTGGCTTTACTGCGCCCGTTATTCACCGCCCAAAGTGAAGCGGCTGGCGCCCAGATTTTTAATCAGGGTGATCCGGCTGTTTTCCTGTACCTGGTGACTGAGGGAGAAGTAATCATCCGCTATAAACCAGAAGATGGCCCAATCATCACCGTGGCGCGTATTCAATCCGAAGGGATCGTGGGTTGGTCGGCTGCTCTGGGCAATCCGGCATATACTTCTGCGGCTGAATGCATCACCAACTGCCAGTTTTTGCGCGTGCGCGGCCAGGATCTGCGTGACCTGTGCGAAAAGCATCCAGATACAGGGAACCTGGTGCGTGAGCGCCTGGCGGCACAGGTGGCAGAGAGAGTAAGCAACACCCATCAGCATGTGATCGCCTTGCTGGAGCATGGCTTGCACAGGAATGGGGAAAGCCCCGAAGAGGCTGATTGATTCGGTAGTTCTGATGATTTATTAAGGAGTTGATGTTATGGTTAGCGCAGATCAAGCAGATTTCTCGGATGAAGAGCGAATTCGAGCTCTTGTCGACAGATTGAACGCGTATATTGAACAATTCCATGGTGGGTCTGTGGAGATTGTCACGTTGGAAGGCAAGGTTTTGAAAGTAAAACTGGGCGGCGCATGCCTGGGATGCCCGCTTTCCCCTTCCACGCTGCATGGCTGGGTGGCTGGTACACTCCACCAGTTCTTCCCAGACCTCGAAGTAGTTGAAGCCAAAGAATAGCCCCCCAGAACACGGGTTTAAAAATTCGAGGGCATCTCTCACAGTTGGAGATGCCCTCGAATTTTCTCAACCTTTACTGGCTCTATTCTTCATGCTCTATCTCTGCAGGTCCTGGGGTATGTTGGTGGGGTCTGCGCAGGCGTAAACCCGACCAACGGCAATCCGAATTTGAGCAGCGATATCGACGCGAACCCGGGAAAAATAACCCACCCAGAAGCCGGTCCAACAGCGTGCGGTGAACACGTACCAATTCGCCATAACACCGGGGGCAATATGTCGCTTTCAAACGCTCGGAATGGATAAATCGGTAGCGAATACGCCACAAGACAAATATTGTGGTAGCGATGATCAGCGCCCAACCGACAAGATCGGACAAGGTCATGCTTAGGACATATCCGACCACCCAATCACTGGCCGCACCCAGCAGCGTCTTGAGTGAATCTACCGTCTGAACCGTGGCCCGCAGCAGTGTTACCCGGATATCCCACTGTTCAACCAAAAGGAATACACCCAGTAAAATAACCACCAAAGCAATCAGTTCAACTCGATATTCGCGCCAAAATTTTTTCAATCTTGCACTCCCCCTGAAAGGGTATCCTGAGAAAATAGGTTCATAAGTTTTTAACTCACAACCATTTTTTTGTCAATAGCTCATCACGCAGCCGTCTGCGCGCGGGTCACTGCCCCCGCACAAGACCCCTGTCTCAGATTGGCGCAGGATAATCTGCCCGCGACCAAACATCGCCCTGCGCAGGCCGCTCACCGGGAACACCGCATGTCCCATTTCTGCCAGGGCTGCCATCTGTTGGACGGGGATGCCCTCTTCCAGGGCTACGCCGCCGCCGGCTGTGCCGTCAACAATGCAAAAACGCGGCCGGTCCAGCGATGCCTGGGGATCTAAACCGTCATCCATCAGGGCAAGAGCCACCTGCAGGTGTCCCTGGGGCTGCATAAAGCCCCCCATCACCCCAAAACAGGCATACAGGTCTTCCGGTGAACCAGCATCTATGCGCGGGCGGGTCGCTAGGGCTGGAATAATCGTATGATAAGGGCGTTTCCCCGGGGCCAGGGCGTTGGGGTGAGTCGGGTCCAGACTGAAACCATGCCCGCGATTTTGCAGGGTAAATCCCCAGCCTGCGGGGATGATTCCGGTGCCAAACCCCATATAATTGCTGTTGATAAACGAACAGGCGTTGCCCCAACCATCCACCACGCTGAAATAAACCGTATCAGAGCTTGCCACGGGACTGCCCCTCTGCTGGTCCAAGGTGGCTCGATCCAGCTGGATCAATTTGCGCCGCTCTGCGGCATATCCCTTGGATAAAAGCTCTTGAACCGGCGGCGGATTAAAAGACGAGTCGGCGACATACCAGCGGGTATCGGCAAAGGCCAAGCGCATGGCCTCGATTTCCAGATGCAGGCGCTCTACCGAGAGAGGCTCCCAGCGCGAAAGGTCAAAACCTTCCAGGATATTCAGAGCCAGCAGCGCCGCCAGGCCTTGACCATTAGGGGGGCACTCCCAAAAGCGCACACCACGATATATAGTGCTGATCGGCTGATCCCAGGTGCTGGTGTGAGCGGCCAGGTCGCTGATGCTCAGGCAGCCTCCTGCAGCCTGCACAACACTGGCGATCGCCTCGGCAATTTCTCCCTGGTAGAAGGCCGTTTTGCCGCCCTCTGCAATCAACTGCAAGGTGCGCGCCAGCCCAGGATTGCGAAAAATTTCCCCCGCTTGAGGGGCACGGCCATCAATCGTCAATTCCAGGCCTCCCAGCGCGGAGAGCAAGCGGTTGGCAACTCCTGACTGCCAGAAGCGGGCCGTCATTGGCGCCACCGGGAAGCCGCTCTCGGCCAGACGAATGGCAGGTGACAGCGTCGTCGCCAGCGGCAACTGGCCAAATCTTGCTATCAGATCGCACCAACCTGCACAAGCGCCTGGCACAGTAATCGTATAAGCATGGTAAGGGGGAAGCTTCTCTTCCAGGCCTTCCTGTCGCAGGCGCTCCAGGGTTAAACTCGTTGGGGCGCGGCCCGAGCCATTCAGCGCACTGACCTGCCCGGTGTCTGCCTGGTAATACAGCGCAAAACAATCTCCGCCCAGGCCGGTAGAAGTCGGCTCAGTCACGTTCAAAGCAGAAGCTACCGCCACAGCAGCATCGGCAGCATTTCCCCCCTGGGCCAGAATTTCTAAGCCGGCAGCTACCGCCAGCGGCTGAGAGGCCGCCACCATCCCACGCCGGGCATACACGGGAGAACGATGAGAACTGAACTCCAGATCAGAGGTAGAGGTCACGGATAAAAGCTCGTTTCGGATTTGCCTGATCCACCATTATGATGACCCTGTCCCCTTGCTTTAGTTTGAGGGTCTGCTTGTTGCGATGGACCGATGTCCCGGAGATATATTCCTTATGATCATAAAAATAGGCATACTGAACAAGTCCACGGTCGCGTCGCATGGAAAATGAGGAGATGCGCCCCCTCACCTGCGTTCCCTTACGAAAGATCGCCCGCAGATAAAATACCCGCCAGGCAACAACACCCATCCCCATAATGGTGGTAACGATGGCAATCACCAGGAAAACAGGCGCCACGGCGGGCGAAAGCAGCGGCCCATCTCCGCGCCAATCCGGCGCCCAGGCAAGATAGACTATCCAGGCAACCAACGGAAGAATAGAAAGCAGGAAAGCCGTGTAATCGGTCCAGATAATCTGCCAGGGGGTCGGCTGCTGATCGTTTATCTTCATGGTGATACTGCAATCCCCTGGCCTGCAATCACCTGCCCAATCGGCCAGAGAGGCTGGTCGAGCCGCTTCCCCGCCTCAAGCAACTCCGCAGCCCTGGCTTCAGGTACAGCCAGCAGCAGCCCTCCGCTGGTTTGGGCATCAAACAGCAGCATCTGAGAGGCTTCGTCAATTTCAGGAGCAAAACTCACCTGAGTACCATAAAACAGGCGGTTATCAGAGGTCCCCCCTGGGAAAATCCATTCGGAGGCATAGCGCTGCGCGCCAGACAGGAAGGGGATCTGGTTATAGAAGATACGGAAACCCACTCCAGACGCCTTGGCCATCTCCAGGCCATGACCAAGCAGGCTGAAGCCGGTGATATCCGTGCCGCTGAGCGCCCCAAATTGAACAGCCAGTTCACCAGCAAAACGATTCAAGCGCTTCATCCAATCGACCGCCTCTGCCACATCCGCCGGGTCAGCCAGGCCATTCTTGAGGGCGGTCGTAATTGTACCCGTGCCCAATGGCTTGCTCAGCACCAACACATCTCCTGGCTGCGCCCGTGCCTTGGTCAGCATTTGATCAGGGTGAACAAAACCAAGCACGACAAAGCCAAACTTGGGTTCTTTATCCTGCACGGTATGCCCACCAGCCAGCACCACCCCGGCCTGGCGCAGGGTTTCGGCGCCGCCACGCAGGATTTCCGCGATTAACTCGCTGGGCAGGTTCGGAGGCAAGGCGGCAATATTGAGCGCCAGGAATGGCTGCCCCCCCATAGCGTAAACATCCGAAAGCGAATTTGCCGCCGCGATAGCGCCATAATTATAGGGATCATCCACCACCGGGGTGAAGAAATCCATCGTGGCCACCAGGGCGCGCTGCTCGTCCAGCCACCAGACAGCGGCATCGTCCGGGTCGCCCAGACCAACCATTAAATCTGGATAATCCAGCGGACGAAATAACCCTTGCAGAGGGCGCAGAACCTGCGCCAGCGTTTCCGCATCCAGTTTAGACGCTCAGCCCGCGCAGCTGGACAGGCTGGTCAGACGAATCTGGCGACCTGGCGAAGGTGAAGCAGAAGCAATCATAATTCAGGTGTCTGGATTCTGAAAAGCCTGTTCAAACCACCTTCCTACTGCGGTGTAGGCGTAGGAGTAGGCGTAGGCGTTGGGAGCAAGGAAGACTCCGTACTGACGGGTGCTGGAGGCCCCATGGTGGGCAGCGGCAGTAAATAGGGCACATTATCGGGGATCATCATTACCTGGATATTGGGGTTGATTTTTAGGATATACAGGTAAGATAATAAATCCGGGTTGTCGACCACTGCTGCGGCGATGGTCGACAGCGCCTGGGCTTCGGCCCCCGCCTGAACCAGCCGCGCTTCGGCTTCGCCCTTGGCCTTGATGACTGCCGCGTCCGCCAGACCCTGGGCCACTTGGCGGGCCTGCTCGGCTTCCTGCTTGCGCTGCTCTACAACTAACTTAGCCTGCTGGGCCTGCTGCTCAGATATCTGCTTCTGTTCCACAGAGGCAGCATATTCAGGAGAAAAAGTAATATTGCGCAGCACAAAATCGATCATCAACAGACCATTATCCTTCAATTTCAGAGACAGTGCTGTTAAGATACTTTGGGTCATCTCCAGACGGTTGGTGCTGTAGACTTCTTCGACTCCGTATTGAGAGATGGCATCCCGAATGACACCGCGAGTCAGGGGGCGCACCAATTCCTCAGCATAGCGGTCCTGCCACTCGATGTGTACTGTTACCACCTGGTCGGGATCAACCGCGAAAATCACCGAGGCATCCACGAATACTTCCTGCCCATCGGAGGTGCGCGCTGTGATCGAGTCATCCCCTTGTATCTGCCCTTCGCTGGATGCGATGGACATGGTATAGGTCTGTCGCGAAATTTTATAGGTGACCACATTTTCCAGGAAAGGGACGATCCAGTTCAAACCTGGCTGGAGGGCCTGCTCGCGATAGCCTTTCGGCGCGACTGCTGAAATAACCACGCCTCGTTCCTCGGGTTGGATAAAGAACAACCCGGCGCTGACGGTGGTCAAAACCACCGCCGAGACGGCCAGCACCAGGATGGTTGTTGAAAGGGCTCCCACCTTCTGGCTTCGTGAAGCGCGTACCACGGCCAAAACAATCAAACCGACCACAACGACCCACAGCATTGTAACGATTGCCTGAAGCACGACTGCAAGATTCATCTCTGTCTCCTATCCATTATTATCGATCGGATGGATAAATAACACCAAAGATTATACTCTGGATTGATCAAGAAGTTCAGCGTTCCATCCAAATGGTCACCGGACCATCATTGACAATTTCCACCAACATATGCGCCCCAAATTCGCCTGTCTGTGTTGGAACGCCCTGAGCGCGCAGCAGATCAGCGAAACGTTCCACCAGCGGACGAGCCAGTTCCGGCGAAGCCGCATCCGTGAAGGACGGGCGGCGGCCTTTATGCGTATCGGCGTACAGGGTGAACTGGGAAACCACAATCGCCGAACCAGATACCTCCAGCAAGGAACGGTTGATTTTCCCCTGCTCATCCTCAAAAATGCGCAGATTGGCGATTTTTTCAGCCAGGTAGCGAGCCTGCTCTTCCCCATCCTCAGGCCCGACACCCAGCAAGATCACCGCTCCTGGGCCAATCTCGGCGATGGGCTGACCAGCTACCGAAACACGCCCAAAAGAAACACGCTGTAAAACGACTCGCATTGCCTGACGGCCTACAGGATGGGTAAACCCATCGCCTGACGTACTTCATGCATTGTCTGGCGGGCAATTGCGCTGGCGCGCCGCTGCCCATCGCGTAAGATTTCCCAGACATTCTCGGGGTCGCGACCTATCTCAGCCCGGCGCGCCCGGAAAGGCTCCAGGTGCTGGTTGAGATTGCGGGCGAACATCTGCTTGCACTGCACGCAGCCAATCCCCGCCCGGCGGCACTCCGCATTGACCATTTCCACTTCTTCCAAGGCCGAGAAAACCCTGTGCATGGCATACACATTACAGATATCCGGGTTCCCAGGATCACTGCGGCGAACCCGTTGGGGATCGGTAACCATCTGCATGACCCGCTGAGTGGTTTCTTCAGGCGTAGCAGCCAGCTCAATGTGGTTGTTCAGGCTCTTGCTCATCTTCTGCTGCCCATCGAGGCCGATGACTTTGGGAATTTCAGTGGCTTTCATCTGAGGCTCGATAAGCACATTCGTACGATATCGGTAGTTGAATGAGCGCACTGTTTCGCGAGTGAACTCAATATGTGGAGCCTGATCAACCCCTACAGGCACGGCATCAGCTTTATACAATGCAATATCAGCCGCCATCAACACCGGATATCCAACCAGACCATAGTTGACATTTTGCGGCTGCTGGCGCACTTTCTCTTTGAAGGTGGGAAGGTCGGTCAATTTCCCCAATGGAGTAACCATCGAGAAATAGGTGTGCAGCTCGGCGACTTCAGGCACATTGGATTGGATGAAGATAATGCTCTCTTCAGGCCGGATGCCAGCCGCCAACCAGTCGAGAGCCATCTCATAGGTATTCAACCGCAGATCTTCGGTGGTTTCCACTGTGGTGAGGGCGTGAATATCAACAATACAGTACACACATTCGAAATCTTCTTGCAGGGCGACATAATTTTTAATTGCGCCCAGGTAATTCCCCAGGTGCTGGCGTCCTGTCGGACGGGCGCCGGAGAAAACCCGGCCTTTCTTTGTTTTTGTCATCAAGGCTAACTCTCCCGAAGCAATTTTTTCACCAGGCCAGCCACCTCGCCAAGTTCGGCATGGCGGCCTGTCTTAAGTTTTGAATATATTAACTGATCATTCACAGTTACTTCAAAGCGCCCTCCATCTGAGGGAATTAGAGTAATCGCCTGGATTTCTGGTTCAAAATTCTTGAGCAATTCGACTGTCAGACTGGCAGCGCGGTCTGTATAATGTCAGACAGCGCAGTAGGCGATCTCAATTTTTAACGACATCTTACACCTCCAATTTATTTAGGACTTACGCAGTTGGTGGATGGTTGGGGATGTTTGGGCGGGCTATGCCCGCCTAAACATCCCCAATTTCCTCTTTATTAAAGATAAACCCCGTCGGTGATGCGACGGGGAGATGAGCCAGCTTCACTCAAGTTAGTTCGGCAAACAGCCAAAACCTTCAGGCCTTCTGCGAAACTAATGCCAGGATAACGGTGGCAAATCCGGCGCAGGCTACTGAGGCGGCGCGACTGCCGCTGTTCACCCTGCAGCTCTGAGGCCCATTCTGCGCTGGCGTACGGGCGGGGCTTTCACCTGCCCCCGCTCTCTGGGCCGCCGTTTCAGCGTATACTCGTCCTCTTCTTTGCTTTTTACATCTCAATTGCCGAATTAGTATATCATAATTTCCCAATTCCCTGCTATCGGGTCTCTTTATGAGCAGCAATTCTCAATATGCTGAAGTTGGCGATGCCAATGGCGAAAAAGCCGTTTCTACAAAGCTGGTCAAGGCCATCAGCAAGGTTA
>JAFGQI010000096.1 GCA_016935755.1 Anaerolineales bacterium | reverse complement strand
GAAGCCCAACCTGCTGTGGCACAAGCTTGCCTCGACGGGCTACCCCTGCGCCGCGCAACGCGCTTGAGCGCGTTTCCTGTACCAGCCCGCAATTCATTCGCCGGCGGATGACAGCCCGGGCGAGGGGGAGGAAAAACCGCAAAGGCGCGAAGGGAAAATGGGAACCTGGTAAAAGTTGAGAGACTACCAAGGAGTGTCTTGCAGCTTATCCATAATTCGATTATCATCAAAATAGAATTGGGATAAAATCAGTTGATCAATAAAAATTGAGCCGATATAAAATGATCAAATATGAAGATGAAATTCCTGAAGATTCAAGTAAACAGAAGGTTTACAAGGTTCTCGATGAAGCAGAGAATCAATGGATGGGGGTTATTACCATTGCGAGGGAGTTCGCTCAAAGAGGTCAATCAGGCATTGATTTCATTCAGGCTGTGCGCCAGGCGATACCCTACATGCCGAGAGAGACAAATTGGGAGCCATTAGTAGAAAGTTGGGTAAATTGGACAAATGACACTGAACATGCCATATCATCAGCTCGAGCCTTATTTATCCCTATAGCTAGTTCTTCTGGAAGTGCAATGTTTAACACAACAAGTGTAATTAACGAGAACGTTATCTCATGTATACCTGCTGAAAAAGTCAACGATGCGCAGGAAGCAATACGCGGAATTACTCAAGTGTTATCTCGAAGTGGACTGAAGGATGATGTTTTAAATTTACTAGTTCAATTCGGTTTCGACTTAGCCCAACCAGGAAACAAAAGCCCTCAAGAAGAGTTAGAGATCGCATATGCTGCATTTGAACGTCCAGTTTTGGATAGTAATCCTGTAGTAACATCTCTCATCCCAATTCGCGAATGTATAAACATGATTGTCGCTGAATTATTACGCCGTCGTCCTGAACAGGAAGGAGCGAGCAATCAAAGGTTACAAATTATATCTATTGGGAGACAGCTCGCTTCTTCTGAAGTTGATGAAGTCCAAATAAAATCATTAGCAGATCAATATCACGAGTTGACTGATGATTTATCGAAAGCTAAGAAATCTGATATTAGCAGAAGCGAATGGGAAAGACAACTTCAAAGAGCAACATTATTTTTATTTAATTTACTATCCATTATCGACCCCCCTAAATTACGTAAGATAAAAGGTTCAAGGTAAACATTCAAACCAGAGCCCTGAGCGAGGGAGTATGCCGCATTCATACGCCGAGACTGCCTCATTAACCTGCCCGCAGTGCCAGCAGGCCTTCCAGGCCGAAATCTGGCTGATCGTGGACACCGCCGCCAGGACAGACCTGCTGGAAAAGATCCGCGCCGGGGGACTGCATACCCTCCCCTGCCCGCACTGCAGCCAACCGGTGCAGGTGGATGCCCCCCTGCTGCTCTACCGCCTGGGCGAAGAACCGGCCCTGATCTTTTCGCCTGCCCCGGGAGCAGACGATGCCGCCAGCCAGCAGCAGGCGCGTGGATTGGCGGGCATGCTGCGGATCAACCTGGGCGAGGAATGGCAGGATGCCTGGGTGCAAGGGGGACTGCCGGGGGTGCGGCGAGAGGCGCTGTCAGCGGTGTTGAGCGGCGAATCCCAAATTGATGCACAAAGGTCTCAGTTGCAGATTCCACCTGACCTGCGCCCCATTCTGGAGGCGCTGGCCCAACCCGCCCGGCTGAGCGATATGCCACGGCGGGTCAACTTATGCCTGCAGGCTTTGGGGATGATTGAGCGGAACACCCAACCGGAGCTGTGGGCTGTCCTGGAAGGAGAGCTTGCCAACAGCCTGGCGCAGAACCCATTGGGCGAGCGGGCGGAGAACCTCGAGCAGGCCATCAGCCACTACCAGCAGGCCCTGGAAGTGCGCACCCGCCAGGCCTACCCCGAGCAGTGGGCGACCACCCAGAACAACCTGGCGGCCGCCTACCGCGAGCGCATCCGGGGGGAGCGGGCGGAGAACCTGGAGCAGGCTATCTTCCACTGCCAGCAGGCCCTGGAAGTGTACACCCGCCAGGCCTACCCTGAAGATTGGGCCATGACCAATAACAACCTGGCGAACGCCTACAGTGAGCGCATCCAGGGGGAGCGGGTGGAGAACCTGGAGCAGGCCATCTTCCACTACCAGCAGGCCCTGGAAATGTACACCCGCCAGGCCTACCCCGAGCGGTGGGCGGGAACCCAGAACAACCTGGCGAATGCCTACAATGACCGCATCCGGGGGGAGCGGGCGGAGAACCTGGAGCAGGCCATCTTCCATCACCAGCAGGCTCTGGAAGTGCGCACCCGCCAGGCCTACCCCGAAGATTGGGCTATGACCCAGAACAACCTGGCGGCTGCCTACCGCGAGCGCATCCGGGGGGAGCGGGCGGAGAACCTCGAGCAGGCCATCTTCCACTTCGAGCAGGCTCTGGAAGTGCGCACCCGCCAGGCCTACCCCGAAGATTGGGCCATGACCCAGAACAACCTGGCGTTCGCCTACAATCAACGCATCCGGGGGGAGCGGGCGGAGAACCTGGAGCAGGCCATCTTTCACTACCAGCAGGCGCTGGAAGTGTACACCCGCCAGGCCTACCCCGAAGATTGGGCCATGACCCAGAACAACCTGGCGACCGCCTACAATGACCGCATCCGGGGGGAGCGGGTGGAGAACCTGGAGCAAGCGATCCAGTTATGGGAGCAGCTCTGGCAGCACATCCAGGATTCGCTGCAAAGCGGTTCAATCTTCGGCAAGCTGGGCCAGCAGAGCCGCTGGGCCGGGTTCTATGTTTCCCTGGTCGCCGCCTATGCCCGGCAGGCTCTGCTCCAGCCCGCCCGGGCCGCGCCGGCCCGGCGGCGGGCTGTGGAGATCGCCGAAGCCAGCAAGTCGCGCCTGCTGAGCGGGCTGCTGGGGCAGGGCCGCCTGCCCGCCCCGGCCGAAATTCCCGCCGCCCTGGCGGCGCAGGAGCAGGAGCGGGTGGCGCTGCTGGCCAATATCGACCGCCTCCTGCTGGCGCAGACCACCGGCCGGAGCGAGAGCGCCCTGGAGCAGGCGCATTTTCAGGCCCTGGAGCAGCGCCAGCGCCTGGTGCAGGAGCTGTCTGACCTGTGGCGCGGCATGGAGGCATATGGCCCGGCCGCCCGGGCTTACGTGGCGCTGCGGCGCGGCGACTGGCTGGGCTGGGATGAACTGAAGGCGCTGGCCAGCCAATCCGACCAGCGCACCGGCTGGCTGTCCATCTTCCAGGGGCAGGATGAGATCTTCCTGTTCTGCTGGCAGGCTGGCTGGGAGGCGCCGCGCCTGGAGCGGATTCCGATCCGCAGAGATGAACTGCGCTATGTTTATTTTAGCAATTATGCCGATGAGGTGCTGGGGCGCTCCGATTGGCTGCGTTCAGGCCGTCCGCTCAGCCACCGCTGGCCGGAGCTGGGCCGCCTCCTGCTGGCCCCGCTGCGCGATTGGCTGGCGCAGCTCGATCACCTGGTGATCTCTCCCCAGGGCTTCTTCCACTTGCTGCCGCTGCACGCCCTGAAGCTGGATGAGACCACAACCCTGCTCGACCTGGTCCCGGTGTCATCCCTGCCAGCCTTCTCGGTGCTGTCCACCCTGGCGCCGCGCCCACACCAAAAGAGCAGCCAGGCGCTGGTGCTGGGCCACACGGATGATGACCCGCTGACAATGAGCGGCCAGCTGCAGCGCCAGGTCTTCTACCAGGAGGCGCGCGAAGTGGCCGCTGAGTTGGAGACGACCGCTCCTTACCTGGATGAGCAGGCGCACTCCAGGGAACTGCAAGCCCGCGCCGGGGTGGCGCTGGAAGCCCTGCACCTGTCCTGCCACGGCTTGTTCAACGCCGACGACCCGCTCGGCAGCGTGGTCGGGCTGGCTGATGGGCCTTTCACCGCCCGCCAGTGGATGGAGCTGTCCATGGATATTGACCTGGTCACGCTGAGCGCCTGTCAGCTCGGCCAGGCGCGTTCGCTGGGCGGGGATGAAATGCTGGGCTTCGCCCAGGCGCTGCTGCTGGCGGGCGGGCACTCCGCCCTGCTGGGCCAGTGGTCGGTGAACTCGATCACCACCACATATCTGATGCGCGATTTCTACCGCCGCTGGACAGCCGGGCAGGGCAAGGCCCAGGCTCTGCGCGCGGCCTGCCTGGCGCTGCGGGATGGGCAGCTGCTGCCCGAAAAGATCGAATTCCAGTACAACGGTCAGATCATCCCGATCGAGACGAAGGATATCAACACCCGCGACCCCTTCTACTGGGCCGCCTTCAGCCTGTACGGCAAATGGTTGTAATACCGGGGAGAGTATGATGGACACCATCTGGTTTTACGAAGATCTGGCTCTGCCTCCAGACAGCCTGGAGGATTTCACCCGTATGGCCCGCTCCCTGCCCGCCGATGAGATGTCCGAGCTGGCCGGGCTGCTTGAACTGCACCCCGCCGAGCTGAGCAGGGGGCATACTCAGGCGATTGACCAGGCCCTGCGCCAGCGGCTGAAAGGCACGATCGTTGTTCATGTTCCCCACCACCGCCCGTTAACCCCCGAAGAAGCCGCCGCGCAGATGCTGGCTCACGGGTATATGGTCAAATTCGGCCTGGAATTCAACCTGAAAGATCTGCATGCATGTGGCTGGCGCTTCACCGACGCCTGGTTCCGCACCAACTTCACTGGCGGGCCGCAGGAGCAGTTTCGTGTGGTGGCAGTCCTGCCCGAGCGGCTGTACGAGGGTGAGCCGCGCAAGGTGAGCTTCAAGCTCAGCCCGTCCATCGGTCTGGGCGAGGCCAATGCTGAATTGGGCGAAGCGGGGGTGGAAATGACCGGGCAGGTCGCGCCGGTGATGCTGGGCTTCCTGGGCGAAGAGCAGCGCAGTCCCTACTGGGAGCTGCGCACCGGCCCAAAGCCGATCGAGGGCATCTACAACTTCTGTGCGCTGGTCGAAGCGCCTGCGGGCAGCCGCCTATCAGTGGAGGTGCTGGCCGAAGCGGATGTGCAGGTCAAGAAATGGGGTTTCCCGGTCGGCCCCCAGGAGCGCGCCTGGGGGAGGCGAATAGAGCCGTATCAAATATCGTAAGCAGCCAAAAGCACCGCAGGAGCAGCGCGCCTGCCCTGATCAACCTGCTGGCGGTGAGGAAGATGAGGCTGTGAGAGGGGGCAGTGCTTATGTGTTTATGTGCTGATGTGTCAGGTGGCCTTGGTGGGATAAAAAGCCTGCTGT
>JAFGQI010000095.1 GCA_016935755.1 Anaerolineales bacterium | reverse complement strand
GGCGCGCGTATAGCCAATGCGCAGGCGGCGCTGCAGCATTGATATGGATGCCCGGCCCTGCCGACGAGAAAGATCGATGGCTTCACCCAGCAGCGGGTCGGCGTCCTGCTCCTGCTCCATCTCCTCCCATAATGGCATTTGCTTCAGCGGCACACCTACGGGCAAGGCATCCGCAGCGCCGCCCATGGCGGTAGAAGCCGGCTGAGCCAAACCGGAAAAACTCTGCCAATAGCTGACCAGGTGTTGAATTTCATTATCAGAAACAAACACCCCTTGCAAACGCACCGGGGCAGGTGATTCTGGGGCCTGGAAGAGCATATCCCCTCGTCCCAACAGCCGCTCGGCGCCTAACTGATCCAGGATCACCCGGCTGTCCACCCCAGAGGTCACTGCAAAGGCGATCCGGGCGGGAAAATTTGCTTTGATCAAGCCAGTGACAACATCCACCGAGGGCCGCTGCGTGGCGATGACCAGGTGAATGCCGGTGGCGCGCGCCAGCTGCGCCAGGCGGGTGAGGGTGCGCTCGGTCTCGTCAGGCGACAGCATCATCAAATCAGCCAGTTCGTCAACAATCACCACCAGGAAAGGCAGCTTCTTCTCGCCCCGGGCGGCCTGTTTGGCATTGTAATCCTGGATATTGCGGCAGCCAGCTTCTGCCAGCTTGTGATAGCGCATGTCCATCTCGCGCGTCACCCACTGCAAAACCGTGACCACGCGCTCCAAATCCACAACCACAGGGGCTAGTAGATGTGGAATGCCGTTGTAACCGGTCAGCTCCACCCGCTTGGGATCAACCATGATCAGGCGCAGATCGTCAGGGGTATTGTGGATCAGCAGGCAGCAGATCAGGGAGTTGACGCACACCGACTTGCCCGAACCGGTGGCGCCCGCAACCAGCAAGTGCGGCATGGCAGCCAGGTCGCCAGCCACGGCGTTGCCCGAGACATTCAATCCCAGGGCGAAGCGCAGCGGCGATTTCAGCCGTTTGAAGGCCTCGTTCTCGATCAAATCGCGCAGCGCCACCAGGGCAATCTGCTCATTGGGGACTTCGATGCCGACAAAACCTTTGCCCGGCACCGGCGCCTCCACCCGGATGGTGCGCGCCGAAAGCGCCAGAGCCAGGTCATCCACCAGGGCGGCAATTTTCCCCACCCGCACACGTGTGCGCCCGCCGCGTGTCTCGATGTAATCCGGCTCAACGCCAAATTGGGTGATGGTCGGGCCGCGATTAATTTCCACCACACGAGCAGGCGCTCCAAAAGAAGCCAGGGTCTCTTCAATCAATCTGGCGCGCTGCAGATCCAACTCATCATCGTAGTTAACCTCCCCACTTTGCTCCAGGATCTGTTCAACCGGGGGCAGCACCCATTCCTGAGGCAGTCTCGCCAGGCTGGCGGCAGGCGTAAACGGTTGAGATGCGCCCGGCAGGCGTTCCATGTTGGCCGCTGGAGAAGCTGCGGGGCGCGCTGTCTGCACTTGCCCCGGGGTGGGCGGCAGCGTCTGGATCGATGAACTTCCCGAGCGCCGCGCCTCGGCGGTCTCAATCACCCAATCCTGCACACGATTGAACAAGGGGGGAATCCAACGCACCATTTCCAGAATGGTGATATCCAGCGAAAGCGCCAGGGCGATCAGCAGCCAGGCTGCCAGAGCAATCACCGCTCCCCCCTGCCCCAGGGCCCACTTCAAACCCTCCAGGACGAAAGCCCCCAGGTAGCCGCCGCCTTTTCCCAGTTGAGCCAGGTCGAGGGCGCTCTGGTTCGCTCGTGACAATACCAACAGGTGGAAAATTGCCAGCAGATTAACATACAATAAAACCAGTCCCAAGACGCGCTCCACGGCAAACTGGGGAATGCGCTCAAAATTGCGCAGCACCAACCACAGCCCGCTTGCCAGCAGCCAAAAGGGAAAGATATACATCCCCAGGCCAAATGCCCTGGATAGGGTTGTAACCCAGCCTCCCACCAGGCTGCTGCGAATCGGAGAAAGCAGGCTGAGCAACGTCAGCAGACCGATCAAGGCCAGCGCTACCCCAACGATATCTAGCTTGCGATCCAATGAAAGCCCTGCGCGGATGGGCCGGGACGACCGGGAGGTCTTCTTGGTTCCCCGGAACAACTTTATGCGGGGCAGTTTTGGCAGCAGGCTGCCTCGGCTCGAAGATGGGCGACGCTTCTGCTGCACGGGCGCAGGCGTAAGCCGCCGCGCCTTACCCGCCGACGGGCTCTTGCGCGGCGAACTTGTTCGCGAGGCGCTCTTTTTGGTGGTCGATTTTGCCGCTCGCGAGGTGCTTTTCTTGACTGTTTTAGAAGTTTTGCTAGCCATCACCTGAGGATTATAGCACAAATGGTCTGAAGCGCGAGACCTGCGAAGATGCGAGAAGATGAGGTACAATAGCTAACCTGACCGCCTATGTTTGAAATCACCTTCCTCGGCACGTCTGCTTCTGCTCCCTCGGCTCGACGCGGGCTCTCGGCTCAAATGATCCAGCACGATGAGCACCGCTTTCTGGTCGATTGCGGAGAAGGCACGCAGCGCCAGATCATGCAGTCTGGGCTGGGCTTCAAACGCCTGAACCGCATCCTGATCACCCACGGGCATCTGGATCACATTCTGGGTCTGGCTGGGCTGCTCTCGACATTCACCCGCTGGGAGACCCTCGAGGCAATTGAAATCTACGGGGGGCGCTGGGCTTTAGACCGGATTCATGATTTATTGTTCAACGTGGTGCTGAGAGGGGCCAAACCCCCGATGGAGATCCGCCTGCGTTCGATCCAGGCAGGCGAGATTTTTGACACGGATGACTTTTCCATATCTGCCTTTCCGGTTTACCACCGCGGCCCAGATTGCTTTGGCTACCTGTTTACAGAAAAATCACGCCGCCCGTTCCTGCCAGAACTGGCTGAAGCCCTGCAAATTCCCCCCGGGCCCTGGCGGCGGGACCTGGTCAACGGGCAAACCGTGACTCTGCCGGATGGTCGTCAGGTCTCCCCTGAAGAAGTATTGGGAGAAGAACGCCCCGGCACACGCCTGGCGCTGGTCGGAGATGTCGGGCGCACCGATGACCTGGTAGAGATCTGCCGCAACGCAGACGCCCTGGTGATCGAAGCTACTTATCTGGAAGAAGAGGCTGAAATGGCGCGGGAGTTTGCGCACCTGACGGCGCGCCGATCCGCCGAACTGGCCTTACAGGCCGGGGTGAAGAACCTGATCCTGACTCACATCTCCCGGCGCTACCGGGAGCGAGATGTGCTGAGTGAAGCGCGAGCTGTTTTTCCAGCAGCGATCGTGGCGCGAGACTTTGATACTTTTCAGATAAAAAGAGGGGACTTAACCAAGGTAGCGCTTTCCCCCGAAGAATAAACCGCAGCACAGGTCAATCCGAGGGGCGGCGCTGCAGCAAAGCCCATTGAACCAGGAAGAGCGCCGCCAGCAAGGCCCACAAGGCGATCTCCCAGATTGCTTGCGCCGTAGCAGCCAACCCACCGCAGAACAAAAAACCCGCCAGGAAGATCCAGCGCACAACGCCAGGCTGTTTTAACTGTTGGCGCAGATTCTGCCCCTGGTTCCATGCCTGCCAGCTGGCGAAGCTGAGCGCCGCCAGGGCTACCGCGCAGCCTAAAATCCAGGCGGCGTTCCCAGCCAGGTTTACCCAGTCAATCATAACCTTACTCCTAAAAAGTTCTCTCCGGCATTCAGCGGAGAATACCGGAGAGAGAAACCATTCCTAGCCAAAGCGCTCTTCTTTCCAGATATCGGCCTCGTTGTGATAGCCGGCCTGTTCCCAAAAACCTCGCCGGTCGTACTGCATGAATTCCAGCCCCCGCAGCCATTTGGCCCCTTTCCAGAAATAAGGGGTCTTCAAATCGTCGCGGCCGACGATCTGCCCGACTACGCCGCGCAGCGGGTAGCCGTGATCTGGAGTAATGGGCTTTCCATCAAAGTGGGTCGCCATCAGAAAATTATCGGACAGCATGATCTCCACAGGCAGATTGGTGGTGAAACCATATTCCGCATGCTGCATGACGAAACTGGCGCCTGGTTTGGGCTTGATCAGTCCCTGCTCAACCAGGGTGCGCACGGATACCCCCTCCCAGGCCGTGTCAAACTTGCTCCAGCGGGTCACACAGTGTATATCCATCACCAGGCGAGTGCGCGGCAGCTGGCTGAACTCATCCCAGGTCCAGCGCGCCTCGCTTTCCACCTCACCCCAGACGCGAAAATCCCAGGTAGCCGGGTTAAAAGTCGGCACCGGCCCATAATGCAGGACTGGGAATTTCTGGGTGAGCGATTGTCCAGGCGGCAGCCGCCCCTGACGGGAGAAGCGCTGCTCGTCGTCTTTTCTCTTGAATATGCTGTCAAACATTTTTTACCTCCTGAGCGGAGGCGATTATATCAGACTCATTCCATCCTGTTTATTATATTATTGTTAGAAAGGGGCGTCCGGTGGGCCACCCCTAATAACCGATAGGTCAGATGGAAAAACTCTGCCCTGGCTGAAGCACGTGAACTTTGGCTTCGGTCTCCGTCTGAACGCGCTCAGCCCAGGCATGGGGATCCTGAGCGATCAGGCCCCAGGTATTGTAATGAACGGGGATTACGTGTTTCGGCTGGAGCAGCTTGACCGCCCGCAGCGCATCATCCGGCCCCATGGTGAAGTTATCGCCGATGGGCAAGACTGCCAGATCGATGCCTTCCTCGCCAATCAGGCGCATATCGCCAAACAGACCGGTGTCGCAGGCGATATACACCTTCTGCCCCTCGTTGGTGGTGAGTAAGAAACCTGCCGGGTTGCCGCCGTATGAGCCGTCTGGCAAGGCAGAGCCATGCAGCGCCTGGGTCAGCTTCAGGTAGCCGAAGGGATGCTTAAAGCCGCCGCCAATATGCTGTCCATGCGTCTTGACTCCCTGCTGTTCCAGCCAGCTGGCAATCTCGAAGTTGCTGATGATTAACGATCCGGTGCGTTTGGCAATCGCCAGGGCATCTCCAACATGATCTCCATGTCCGTGCGAGACCAGGATGAAGTCAGCCTGGGTTTTATCGGCCGTGGTGCTGGCGGCTGGATTCCCGCTGAAGAAGGGATCCACCAGAATTTTGTATCCGGCTGTCTCCATGCCCAGGGTGGCATGTCCGTACCAGGTTAGTGTAAGAGCCATCTTTGCCTCCTTTACTCCCATGTTTTCGTGATCAAGTATACCCGATGATCAAGCTTCCGCCGCCCGCAGCCGCCAGACTGCCAGGATAAAGAATAGGGCCGCGTAAGCGAGTGAGGCCGCCAGGGGCAGAAACGCTGAGGTGGCATCCAGACCGCGGATCAAGATATTTTGGAAACCATTCATGGCCCAGGCAGCCGGCGTCAACCGGCCCACGGCAGCAAAAGCCTGGCCGGCAGTCTCCAACGGGAACCAGGCTCCACCCAGGCTGGTGAAGAGGAACATGCAGATCAGGGAGAACAGGATCACCTGCTCTTCGCCTTTAGAGACCACTCCAATCAGCAGACCCAGGCTGGCAACCCATAAAGACAGCCCGATCATCACCAACAGCGTGCCCAGGGGCTGCTGCAGGTACTCCACCTGCAGCACAAACTGCCCGAAGACGACCAGGATCACCTGCTGCATAAACACCAGAGCGAAGATCGCCAGCAGATGCCCGGCGACAATTTCGGCCCGGCCTACAGCGGTAGTCAGCATGCGCTGCAGGGTGCGTGATTTTCGCTCCTGCACCAGGATGGTGGCAGAGGCAACCAGGCTGAAGATAGCGAACTGCACCAGGATGCCCGGTGAGGTCTGGTTATATGGGTTGCCCTTCAGGTCGAAGGTTTCTCCTGCCTGTCCCTGCACATTTTCCACCACGATCTGCGGCCCACTTCTGGTTGATTCGGCCCACAATGTGGCGGCTTGCTGAAAAGCCGTCTCTACTGCCGCGGATGAACCCGCCTGGTCTACCGGCAGCCCGTCTGCATGCAGCCTGCCGATCTCAACCGAACTCATCAGGCGGGTGACTGGCACCCGCACCAACTGCAGCACGGTCTGGCTGGTGAAGTTCCCCGGGTCAACCACCAGCTCAATCTGCGTCTTTTCACCCGCCAGGGCAGCCTGGCTGAACCCTGCCGGGATGATCAGCGCTGCAACCAGCTGTCCTTGGGAGATCTGCTGGTTGATTTCACCCCGCTGCCCAGGCTCAAACCCAACCAGACGCAAGCTGTCGGAAGTGGACAGGTCTTGATACAAAACCTGGCTGACCGTCCCACCAGCATCTTCATTCATCCAGCCCACTGGCTGGCGCGGGTCAGGAGAGTCGGCCGCGCCTTTGATAGCAATGCCCATGAAAAGGGTAAAAACGATCGGCATAAGGATCAGGAAAACAAATGACATCTTTTCACGTACGATCTGTGTCAGGTCTTTGAGCATAATATCAAGGATATGCATGGCGGACCTCCATCAAGCCAACCGGCGGCGGAAAATGGCCGCGCCGATAAAGAACATGATCGTTCCCATTGCCAGCAAAACCAGGAAGGGCGCCCACATCTCCCCCACAGGACCGCCCGCCAGGCAGGCCCGCCAGCTCTTCAGCACCCAGCCATGCGGGGTAAAGAGCCCGATCTGGTTGAAGACTTTCGGCATGGCTGGTATTCCTACGGTGAACAGCCCGCCGATCATCCCCAGGAAGGTCAGCCCTCCGCCCAGGACTATGCCAGACTGGCTGCTGGTGCGCACCAGGGAGATCAGCAGCACGCCCAGCCCGGTAGCAGCCACCACCTGACCGGTCACTGCCAGGGCAATATTGACGGGCTGGCCCCATTCAACGCCAAAAACCAGCGCACCCGCGACCATCATCACCAGCGCCTGAACAATCACCAACAGGATCACAGAGATGAATTTCCCCGCCAGGATCAGCGTCCGATCAGTGGGCGTGGTGAACAGGCGAGCCAGGGTGCCTTGCTCCTGTTCGTCCAGGATGGACGTCATTGAATACGCGCCGGTATAGAAGGAGAAGAAGATCATCTGCCCGGCCAGGATCAGGCTCAATATATTCCCCAGATCACCTGCCTGGGCATCTTGCTCTACAGCGGTCGAGGGCGCCACAGTGACCACGGCAGCCTGAGGGCTGTGATAGAGCGAGCGCTGGAAGTCGATAAACCAATCCTGGTAGCTCTGCATTAGCACCTGCATGCCGGCTGGATCCGGTGGCAAACCCAACTCCTGGCGGCGTTCCAAATCCGTCTGCAGGGCGATGCGCGCTCCGGCCGAACCATCAATCAATGAGCCAATCATGTTCTCAACCACCATGGGACCAATGGTCAGCGTGGGGTCCTGCACCAGCAGCACTTCGGGGCTTCCTTCTCCGCTCATCAGCGCCTGGGAGAAACCCTCCGGCAGAATCACCGCCAGGCTGGCTTCTTGCTGTGCGACCATCTGGCGCGCGACAGCCTCGTCTTTGACCGTGGATACCTTAATCCAGCTCGAAACGCTTTCATCATTAAACATCTCGATCAGCGCCTGCGCCATATCCGGCGCACCTTTGGAGGGCGTATCCAGGTCGACCACCACCACCCGGGTTGCTGGCAAGTCCGCCTCTCCACTACCCATCCCGCCAAAAGCCAGGTAGATCAAGGCAGTGATCAGCAGGGGCGCGGCGAACATCATGCCGATGGCAAACAGGCTGCGGAAGGAACGCGTCAGATCTTTAAAAGCAATATCAAAAATTTTCATCGTCCCTCCTAGTCGCGCAAAGCCCGCCCAGTGAGGTGCAAGAAGACCGCTTCCAGGTTGGGTTCCTGGATATCCACGGAGGTGATGCGCGCCCCAAGACTGTTGGCGGCGTCGAACAGGCGCGGCAGCACCAGGTTGCTGTCATTGACCAGCGCAGTAACCTTCCCATCCAGGCTGGAGACCTGCGAAACCCCCTCCACGCCCTTCAAGGCTGGGAGCACCTGATCAGGCTCGCAGTTCAACCCCAGGTCAATGCGGGTCTGCTCGCCCACCAGGCTGATCAGTTCGGGATAGGTGCCCGCAGCCACAATCTTGCCCAGGTCCATAATAGCAATATGATCCGAAAGTTCTTCGGCTTCTTCCATGTAATGGGTAGTGTAGAGCACGGTCATGCCCTGCTGGTTGAGAGATTTGACATTATCCAGGATATGCCGCCGGCTCTGCGGGTCGATGCCTACGGTGGGTTCATCCATGATGATCACCTGGGGGCGGTGCAGCAGCGCCGCGCCGATATTGACCCGGCGCTTCATCCCGCCGGAAAAAGTATTGACCCGGTCGCGCTGCCGGTCGGTGAGACCAATAATTTCCAGCACCTCATCCACGCGCTGCTTGAGAAGCTGACCGCGCAGACCGTACATCTTGCCCCAAAACACCAGATTCTCGCATGCCGAGAGATCCGGATACAGGGCGATATCCTGGGGCACCACGCCCAAGGCTGCCCGGGCCTGGGCTGAGGCGCTGCGGATCGAGTGTCCCATGATGAATGCCTCGCCTGCCGAAGGCTCCAACAGGCTGCACAGCATGGAGATCGTTGTGCTTTTTCCGGCGCCATTCGGGCCAAGCAGGCTGAAAACCTCTCCAGCTGCGACCTCAAAGCTGACCCCCTTGACCGCCTGGAGTTCCCCAAAGCTCTTGTGCAGATCTTGAACTACAACTGCATTTTCCGCGCTCATACAGAACCTCCTAAAATTAAGGGTATTAGGACTTATGCAGTTAGTGGATGGATGGAGGTGTTTGGGCAGGCTATGCCCGCCCAAACACCTCCAATTTCCCCTGAAGTGCGTATCTCCTAAGGTATCTTATTGCTTGACAATAGATAATACTCACCCGGGATCTAGAAAGGCCCAAAACCGATCATCACACCAATGCCTAGAAATAGGATTGTAGCGGCCACTACCCCGGCCCACAATGGCAGGGTCCAGCGCAGCCATTTGGGATAGCTGACTACGGTCAGCCCCAGGCAGATGAGCAGCACCGGGTTGGTGGGATAAGCCAGGTTGGAAAAGCCATCGCCGAAGCAGTATGCCGTCACCGCGATCTGGCGGGTGACGCCCACCAGGTCAGCCAGGGGCAGCAAGATCGGCATTAACAGAAAAGCCTTGGCTGAACCGGAGCCAATGAAAAACTCGATCAGCAAAGCCAGCAGGTAGATCATCAGCGAAGCCACAAATGGGCTGGCCTGGGTGAACAGCTGCGAGGCGCTGTGCAGGATCGTATCCAGAATCCCGCCCTGGGCGACGATGTGCTTGATGCTGGCAGCCATCAGGATCAGCGGAATGGCTGGGGCGATCCCAAGCAGGCCTTCCTTGACTGCTTTGAGCACCGTAGCGCGCGGCGAGCCAGAGAGCAGCCCTGCACCCAGACCGCCGATGAAGAACAGCAAGCCCACGATAGGTAAAGAGAAAGAAGAAATGGCCGGTATAAACGGGCCGGCGACCAGCACCACCAGGATCAACACCATGAAGATCAGCAACCAGATCGAGGCCCTGCCTGTCTGGCTGCCTGACGCCAGCATTTCTTCCAGCTTCAGCTGACCATATTTCGCTCTACCAGTCTGGTCTTCAACATAAACCGGGGAGGCTTGTGGGTTACGCTCGATGCGCCGGGCGTAGCGGGTGAGGAAAAAGATAAAGATACCGTAGATCACCAGAAAAATGAGCACCCGGAAGCCCGCCCCAGAGAAGAGCGGCAGATCGGCCAGCTTTTGAGCCACTCCGATGGTGAACGGATTGGTGATCGCGGCCGAAAAACCCATATTGGTCGCCAGGATGCTCATCCCCAGCCCGACCAGCGCATCCCAACCCAGCAGGTAGGACAAAGCAACGATTAAGGGCACCAGAGGCACAACCTCCTCAAATATGCCGAAGAACGCTCCTATGGCCATAAAAAATAAGGAAATAACACTCAGAAGGAGATATTTCCGCCCACCAAAAGCGCTCACAATCCGCCCCAGGGCAGCCTTGAGCAAGCCGCTCTTGTCCAGCACTGCAAAGGAAACACCCACCATCAGCAAAAAGATGATAATGGTAATGATCGTCAGGCTGTCTGGCCCCCACAAGACCTCCAACGGGGCAGTGAACCAGCGCCAGACGGGATAGTCTGGCGCTGGGATGTGTTGAAAAGACTGGGCGTCAATAACTTCGCGGCCATCGACCTCCAGGCGGGCATAGCTGCCAGCAGAGATCAATCGGGTCAAAATCCCGGCCCCCATCATCAAGACGAACAGGATGACCAGGGATTGTAGGAAAGCTCGTGTGCTGATCTGGGCGCCTGCTTTTTCTTCCATGTTGGATCTCCTTATTCACTTTTGCTGGATTATTATATCTGTTATTGGCTTTCCTGAAATATGATTCCCCCCTTTTTTCGATTGTGTTGTCATTATGAGAGACTGGATCAGCGGCTTTCCCAAAAGCCTTAAAAAGCTGCGGTGACCGCACAGTAGCGCAGTCACCGCAGTCTCACCTTGATTGGGAAACAGTAAGATTATTCTCGCCTTATATTATTCAGACGGCAGCCACCGGCTCGGCGGGTTGTTCGGGCAATTGAGCGTTGGATTCCCCTTCGCCGCGCAGCAGAACGATATCCTGATCCTCGCCTTCACCACGCACATCCACCAGGACCGTGACGCAGTCCTCAAACTCCCCTGCCAGCAAGGCATCCGAGAGAGGATCCTCGACTTTGTTCTGAATGACCCGGCGCAGCGGCCGGGCGCCCATGTCGGGGTCATAGCCCAGGTTTGCCAGCAGTTCCAGGGCCGCAGGAGTAGCTTCCAGCACGACTGCATGTTCCTCCAGTCGCTGCGAGACCTTCTTTAGCTCCAGCTCGACGATCTTGGTGATATCATCCCTGTTCAACGAGCGGAAGACGATCACCGAATCGAGCCGGTTGATGAATTCAGGGCGAAAGACGCGCCGCAGAGAGTCGAGCAGCTTCTTGCGCATCTCTTCATAAGCCAGCCGCTCTTCTGTGACTTCATCTCGCTTCAAAGCAAAGCCCAGCCCAGACTGGCGCTTGATCATATCGGCGCCAACATTGGAGGTCATCACGATGATCGCATTGCGGAAGTCCACTTTGTGGCCGCGAGCGTCGGAAAGGTGACCTTCTTCCATAATCTGCAGCAGCATGTTGTGCGCCTCGGGATGCGCCTTCTCGACCTCGTCAAAAACGATGATCGAATACGGCCGGCGGCGGATCGCTTCGGTCAGCTGACCAGCTTCTTCATAACCCACATACCCGGGCGGAGCGCCCACCAGGCGGCTGACATTATGCCGCTCCATGAACTCGGACATATCCAATTGGATCAGAGCATCCTCGCTACCGAACATGAAGCGGGCCAGCGCCTTGGTCAGCTCGGTCTTACCAACACCCGTGGGACCAAGAAAGATGAATGAGCCGATGGGCCGGCGCGGATCTTTGAGCCCGGCGCGGGCGCGCCGCACGGCCTTGGAGATGGCCTGGATGGCTTCTTCCTGCCCGATGATATGCCGGCGCAGTTCTTCTTCCATCTGGAGCAAACGCTGCGATTCTTCCTGGGCAATCTGCATCACCGGCACGCCAGTCCACATCGAGACTACCTCGGCGATATCCTCGGCGGAGACCACCGGGCTGGTAGCCCGATCCCATCCGCTGCGCATGCGGTCCAACTGGCGCTCCAGAGTTTCTAGCCGCTCCTGGAAATCCTGCGCTTCATCGTTGCGCCCATCCTCCAGAGCCAGAGCATGATTCTGGCGCAGTTCACGTAATTGATCCATCAGTTCCTTGGCGGTGCGAGCCGAAGGGCTTTTATACATGCGCACGCGCGAGGAAGATTCATCGATCAGGTCAATGGCCTTATCCGGCAGGAAACGCTCCGATACGTAACGCGCCGAGAGGTGCGCGGCGGCATCCAGAGCTTCATCAGAGATGTTCAGGCGATGGTGCTCTTCGTAGGCTGATCGAATGCCCCTTAGTATCGCAATGGTTTCATCTACTGTCGGCTCATCCACCACGACTGGCTGGAAACGCCGTTCTAGAGCAGCGTCGCTTTCGATATGCTTACGGTATTCATCCAGTGTGGTGGCGCCAATCACCTGCAGTTCGCCGCGTGAAAGCGCCGGCTTCAGGATATTGGCAGCATCTACGGATGAACCGGCCGCCCCAGCCCCGACCAACATATGGACTTCGTCAATGAAAAGAATCGCGCCGGACGCCTTTAGCTCATCGATGACGCGCTTCAGACGCTCTTCAAACTGGCCGCGATACATGGTGCCTGCCACCAGTGAGCCGACATCCAACTGGAGCACACGCTTATCCAACAATGGCACAGGCACGTCGCCTTCCACAATGCGCTGCGCCAGGCCTTCCACGATGGCTGTCTTCCCCACACCCGGCTCGCCGATCAAGGCCGGGTTGTTCTTGGTGCGTCGGGCCAGGATCTGGATCACGCGCTCAATTTCCATCTGCCGGCCGATTACCGGATCTAACTTGCCTTCTTCTGCCAGGGTGGTCAGGTCGGTGGCTAGCTGGTCAACCATGGGGGTCTTCGTTTTGCTGGCTGGTTCCGGACGGCCAGCAGGCGTCTTTTGAGTCTCGTTGGGAGTCTCGCTTGCACGGCGGGAGGTCGTGCTTTCCTGCATGATCCGGCGGGTCTGCCGGCGGATCTGTTCGGGTGTAACCCCCAATTTACGCAGCACATCCATGGCGATGCCTTCGCCATGTCGCACCAGGCCCAGAAGCAGATGCTCCGTGCCAATATAACGGTGTCCCATGCGCCGGGCCTCATCCACAGCGAACTCTAACACTTGCTGCGTACCAGGGGAAAGGTCCAATTTGCCCCCGCGAGATTGACCGGGGCCGTTCAGGCGTTCTACAATCTCCTGGACGCGATTGGCTTCCAGGCCCAATTCGCGCAGCACGCGCCCGGCCACACCGCCTTCTTCACGAATTAAACCCAAGAGTAAATGTTCGGTACCAATATAGTTATGGCGCATACGCTCGGCTTCCTGGTGAGCCAGGCTGAGAACTCGTCGCGCTCTTTGAGTAAAACGTTCCATGCCAGACACGGCATTCCTCCTAAAACTTTCCAGGTAAACTCAATAAATTACTTGATTATGAGACATTTTGTCCGATTGGATTCTACCAGAGATTATCCTGGACATATCCTTTTTTGGCTTAGAGCCTGCTAAGGTTAATAAAACTCTTACTAACCGGCAGCAAGCAAAAG
>JAFGQI010000094.1 GCA_016935755.1 Anaerolineales bacterium | reverse complement strand
TGCCTTCAACCCGGTGAAGGGCTCGATCCCGGCGCGCAGTGATGGCGACCGGAGCCTGTACGGTGTGTATCTGCAGTCTGCCATGGATGACTGGGCTTCCAATGTTGTGGTTGGTTCGCTGACCCACGGTGTGGTAGCCAATGACGCCTGGAAAGACGAAATCAACACCGCTCTTGGCCTGTTCCTGGCTGACCTGGATGTTGCAAACTTCCAGGCCGCCCTGGTAGCAGCTTGCCAATCTTCTGGCCCATGCCAGTAAACTAATCGTATTCAGGACGGACACTCCTTGGGGTGTCCGTCCTGATCTTTGTCGGTTAGGTCTGCACCAGGAAAGGTTTACAAGATGTGGTGGAAGAATAAAGACACGGTGTTATCAGTTTTACTGGTTTCGCCTTCAATCCTGGCGATTGCTATTTTTGTGTATGGCTTTATCGCCTGGTCGATGCGCGTTTCGGTCAGCAAGTGGAAGGGATTGCTGCCCGATTATACGTTTGTTGGCCTGGATAACTATATGAGCCTGTTTAAAGATCCGCGTTTTCACATCGATATCCGCAATACAGTCACATTTACAGTGGTTTTTGTAGGTGGTTCCCTTATTCTGGGCTTGCTCATGGCGATATTATTGGATCAGAATCTTCCAGGCGAGGGATTTTTCCGCAGCCTGTTTCTATTTCCTATGGCAATATCCTTCATCGTCACCGGGGTGGTTTGGCGCTGGCTGATGAACCCGGCCATGGGTAATCGCCTTAGTGGTCTGAACCTGCTTTTTGATAATTTGGGTCTGGACTTCCTGATCAACCGCTGGCATACCACACCCAATTGGGGCATTGCCGCCATCGCTCTGGCCGCCATCTGGCAGATGTCCGGCTACACCATGGCGCTCTATCTGGGAGGGCTGCGGGCTGTTCCAGAAGAGATCCGCGAGGCAGCCAGGGTGGACGGGGCCAGTGAATTACGCATTTATAAAGATATCATTCTTCCCATGATCAGCCCGGTGACCTTGAGCGCTATGATCATTCTCGGGCATATCTCACTTAAGGTCTTCGATTTGATTGTTGCCATTGCGGGTAAGCAGCTTCCGCTGGATGTCCCAGCGATTTATATGTGGCAAACAACCTTTGATGGCACTTTCTTTGGGCGCGGCGCGGCGATTGGCATCCTGCTGCTGCTGAGCGTGGCAGTGCTGATCATCCCTTACCTGGCTTACACGTTGAAAACCGAGGCTGAATTATGACCGCTGTTCCTGCTCGTGTCACGGCTAAGCGCAAATATATTTTCCCGTGGAAATACACCCTGTATATTCCATTGCTCTTTATGACTGGGTTCTACCTGCTCCCTATTTATGTGATGCTGATCACGGGTTTCAAAAGTTTTGATGAGGTCAGCCTGCAAACGATGTGGAATCTGCCCAACGGTATTCACTTCGATAATTTCTTAGCTGCTTTCGAGAAGCTGGCTCCCTATATGTGGAACAGCTTCAACATGGTGGTCCCCGCCGCGGTGATCTCCTCATTCTTAGGCTCGATCAATGGTTTTGTCCTGGCGAAGTGGAAATTCCGCGGCGCAGATGTCATCTTCCCGCTGATCCTCTTTGGGATGTTCATCCCATACCAGAGCATCTTGATCCCGCTGGTTGAGTTTATGCGCGATATCAATATGTATGGCGGGCTGCCAGGGCTGGTGCTGACTCATGTGATCTATGGTATCCCGATCACGACCCTGACTTTCCGAAATTATTACGCCAATCTGCCCAAGGAGCTGGTCGAAGCCTCGCGCATCGATGGCGCTGGTCTGCTGGGCACTTACTGGTACATCCTGCTTCCGGTCTCCATCCCCAGCTTTGTTGTGGTGCTGATCTGGCAGTTCACCTCAGCCTGGAATGACTTCCTGTTCGCAGTTGTTTTGACCAACCCGACCAGCTGGCCGATTACCGTGGCTTTGAATAATATGGCTGGCAGCCAGATCATCGCCTGGAATGTGCAGATGGCAGGATCCTTCCTGGCTGCTGTGCCCACCCTGTTGGTCTATATTTTCCTGGGCCGCTATTTCTTGCGTGGTATGATGGCCGGGGCGTTGAAGGGTTAGTTGATTTTCGCTTGATCGTGTTTGTGATCTGACAGAAAGCCTGGTCTCACCTCTATCGGGTGAGGCCGGATTTTTTCCCCAGTCGAGATAACCGTGCTATAATTTTTACCAGTGGAGGTACCATGGCCGGACAAAAACAGCGGATGCAGATTGTGATCAATGTTTGCCTGATCATGTTCATGGCTTGGGGAGCCTGGGGTTGTTCTTCAGCAGGCGGGCTGGTGGAGAAGCCAACTCAGCCCCCGGCGGTCACTCAAGCCCAACCCACCCATACACTGGAAGCGCCCAGCGCACCTTCGGAGACAGCCCTCCCCTCAGTGAATCATACGGTTACGCCCATTCCCCCTACCGCCACAGTAATCCTGACCAGCACGCCTACTCCTGTGGTGGTGACGGAATGGCGCGTGATCTATCATGATAGCGAGATGAAGAATGGAGTTGCCACGTATCAGGCCGGAGATATACCCTGGATTGATCTGCTGGTTAAGTTGGGGAATCTCTGGTATGGGCCTGAGCGGCAGTTCAACGATGAGATTGAAGCTTTGGCGCTGCCCTCTGGTTACTATTGGAAAACCGAAGGAGGCTTTGCCTGCAATCCGGATGGCGAGGCCTGGTGGACTGAGCAGTTCAATGATGGCCTGGCCCGGCTTTATGGCCCAGATGGACAGGTGCTGCTGGAAGTGCCTCTGAAAGTGAAATTTGAGGGCACTGATGAAGATGATGATTTTGATTTCTCGTTTGGCAGTGGTTCATCTACCTGAAACCCCCAGAAGCACGTAACTCGAAAAAAACAAAGGGCACACCTGTCAAAACAGGGTATGCCCTTTCTGTTTTCTAGGAACTGTTGCTGTAAATTACAGGTCGATGACAGCTTTCATCATCCCATTAGCTTCGGCGCTGATTTTGAATCCCAGCCTTTCCAGCATCCGCTGCAGTGGAATGTTATCTGCGGTCATGACGGCTACCAGTTGCTCCAGGCCCTCCTCGCGAGCTACCTTGACCATGCGGCTGGCAAGCACGTTGCCCAGGCCGATATTTTGAAAACTATCGCTCACCAGGATGGTGAGACGGGCCGAATTGGACCCATGTACCCTGCTCATCCGGACAACACCCAGCAAACGTAATTCGCCTTCTTTGGCATTTACTCGATCAGCTATCAGGGTGATATCTCGATCGTAATCGCCATGGCAAATCCGAGATAAGCGAACGTGGGCGGCGCGTTGGCTGAGCAGCATTGGATGCATGTAGCGCATGTAAACAGTGCGATCAGAAAGCGATTCGTGGAACTTGACCATCAGCGGTTCGTCTTCGGCGCGAATAGGGCGAATCACCAGGTGGGATCCGTCGCGGGCAACGTGCTCGCTGATATATTGCTTGGGGTAAGGGCGGATAGCCAGGCGAGGCAGGCTCTTTTCCTGTTTTTCTGGATCGAAGAGCACCACCCTGGCATCCAGGGCCAGCAGCTGCTCCGAAGAGGCCAGCAGCGGGTTGATATCCAATTCCTTCACCCACGGGTTTTCGGTGATCAGCTGGCTGAAGCGCACCAGGAGCAGCTCCAGCGCGTCCAGATCGACAGATTTTCTGCCGCGTACTCCTTTGAGGGCAGTATAGATCTTGGTGCGTTCCATCATCCGGCGCGCCAGGGTGGTGTTCAAGGGGGGCAGCCCAAGCGCTCGATCCTTGAATACTTCCACCAGTTGCCCTCCCATACCGAATAGTAGAACCGGTCCGAATTGCGGATCGATGCTGCTGCCGAGGATCAATTCATAACCTTCCAGATTTGCCATTGGCTGGACCGTAACGCCCAGGAAGTTGGGCTGGCCAGTGTCGGCGTCAATTTCACCTGCGCGTTCAATGACTGTATTGCGGATCAGCCGGTAGGCCGCGCGCACCGCGGCGGCGTCGTCCAGGTTGAGCTGCACGCCTCCGACATCGGTTTTGTGTGTAATCACCTCGGAGTGCAGCTTGAGCACTACAGGATAGCCGATTTCTGCTGCCATCTGGACAGCATCATCTTCGCTTTGCGCGATGCGGGTTTCAACAGTGGGGATATGGTAAGCCGCTAATAGCTGCTTTGATTCATATTCGGTCAGCAGCGTCCGTCCAGATGACCGCGCAGCCTGGATGATGGAGGCAGCCAGGGCCGTGTCGGGTCCGTGCCCCTGCTCATTCGTCCCTGCGGAGGGCGTTTCATACAGCCTTTGCAGGATCATGGCATAATTAGCCATGTAATCGAACATACGCGCTGCTGTATCTGGATAAGAATAGGTGGGGATATTGGCCTGGTTGAGAACCCGGGTGCCCATATCGACATCGCCGCCGCCCATCCAGCTGGCGATCACTGGCTTGCCCAGGCTTTGCGCATAGGGTACCAGCTCCTCAGCTGTTTTTGTGGGATCCGTCATAGCCTGGGGGGTCAGGATGACCAGCATGCCATCGCTGTTCGGGTCTTTGGCGGCAATTTCCAGCGCTTTAGCGTAGCGTTCGGGGCTGGCATCGCCCAGAATATCTGCGGGGTTATTGCGGCTCCAGGCGGCTGGCAGGAGCTGGTTGAAGGCCTCCATCGTTTCGGCGGACAGGTTGGCTAATTGACCGCCATTGGTAATCAGGGCATCCGTTGCCAGAACGCCCGGACCGCCTGCATTGGTCACAATCGTTAGCCGGTTCCCTTTGGGGCGGGGCTGCTTGGAGAGCAATTCAGCCATAAAGAACAGCTCTGCAATCGTGTTAACCCGCAGGACACCAGCCCGGCGGAAAGCAATTTCAAGCACCTCATCACTGCCTGTCAAAGAACCTGTATGCGAAGCGGCTGCTTTGGCGGCGCCTTCGGTGCGACCGGGTTTGATGATGATGATCGGCTTGGTATTGGCTACCTCGCGTGCGGCAGACAGGAAGGCGCGTGCATCACCGACTGTTTCCATATAGATGACGATGCTCTCCGTGTTGGGGTCATCGCCCAGATAGTAAATCAGGTCGCCCCAACCCACATCCAGCATCGAGCCGATGGAGACGAAGGCGCTGAAGCCCACATTTTCAGCAATGCTCCAATCCAACACGGCTGTACACAGGGCGCCAGACTGGCTGATAAACCCCACTTTACCTGGCCGGGCCATGGCGCTGGCAAAAGTGGCATTCAACCCACTGATCGGGCTCATCACACCCAGGCAGTTTGGGCCAATAATGCGCATATCGTTGCGACTGGCATGCTCAAGGATCTGGCGCTCAAGTTCTGCGCCTTGCGGGCCAGTTTCTTTAAAGCCGGCTGAGATGATGACCGCGCTTTTAATCCCTACATCGACGCATTCACCAATTAACCCCGGGATTGCCGCGGCTGGGGTGGTGATGACCACCAGATCCACCGGTTCTGGAACAGAGGCAATGTTAGGGTAGGTTTTTACGCCCAGGATGCTGGAGCGTTTTGGATTCACGGGGAAAACAGCCCCACCAAAGGGGCTACTGATCAGGTTCCACATGACCGTGCGCCCAACAGAGCCGGGATTTTCGGTCGCTCCGATCAAGGCTACATTCTTGGGGGCAAAGATAGAGTCTAGCGCCGTTCGTTCATAACGGAGAACGTCGTGGGCGGGATCAAAGTTTGGAATGTGTTTTTCGTTCATCAATACTCCAGTCGTTGGGTCCTTTTCCGATACCCAATCATCAGATATACTGCTTTTTTGTGCAGCAGTGGTTATACGCGGGGATATTGTAATACCAGACAGAAGATAGAGGTGGTTACATATGTTATGAATATTTTGTGAAATTATTCACGAAAATATGATCATGGCATAACGAAATCGTATTCCATTTGAGAACATATGCCAGCCAGGCCATCCTGCGAGCAGAGCTTGATGGTCGCGCGCATAGAATGTCCACGCAGGCGAGCGCCCGATAAAGGCCCACCCACGTAGAGGCGCTGCCCTGGTTCAATCCGGCTGATGCCAGGAAACTCGCACACGTGGTCAGAGGCCAGGAAGGGCAGATCGCTGATCGCCGGGTTGAATACCATCAGCCCGGTGGTCAAATCCTGAATGGACAGATAGAGCGACTCCAGGGGATTGGTGCCCTGGTTGTTGATCGAAAATATCGCCCAGGGTACATCACACCCGTGGATATTTAAGTATTCCACCTTGAACCAGGTGCCTGCTTTCAGCACCTGGGTGGGCGAGGGGATCAGGGTGAAGGTTGGCACAGGGGTAAAAGGCCATAATACCGCTGGTTCAGTCGGGCGAAGTGTATTCGTGGGGGCCGTGGTGTTGGTCGGGGCAGCGGCAGTGGGAGCAGCTGCGGTCGGCGCGGTGATGTTATTCGTGGCAGTCGCCGCCGGGGCAGTGGTGGGCTGCGGCGCTTCCGCCTGGGTGGGCTGGCCAGTGGGAGAAGGCGCGCTGAGAGAAGGCGGCGGCGCGGCCGCGCTGGTCGCGCTTACCTCAGCCTCGATGGTCGCGGCAGCATGGGTCAATGCCGGGCCAGAGACTTCTATGGTGGGTTCAGTCTTGTCCGTAGGAAAAAGGCTGCAGGAGCTGGCGGCAATCAGGGCGACAAATACCAGCAGGATGGCAATCCGATGGAGGCACGAGCGGTATCTTGACATTCTTATCTTCTCTTTCTGCTCATTCTACTCATGATCACCCAATGATTTCCGTGGGTCAGCAGAATGGGCGCTCTGGCGGCGTCGGCTCAGCGCAGGCTGCTGGCGGCTGGCCCAGTGGTCGCGCTGACAACCAGATATTGGTACACGGAAGCATTTTGGGCGTAATTCAGGATTTCCAGCAGCAGCCTGCCGTTCCCATCCACCTGGAATTCCTGGGAACCCATCGCAGTCAGTCCGGGCAAATTGGCGTCAACGCGGTAAACATAGAGCGCCACCTTTTCATTTGGACTGAAATTGTATAAGAATAAGGTTCCGTTGGCCTGGTCTAATTGCACTCTCCCACCCTCCGGTTTCTTGAAGGGAATGGCAAAATTGCGGATATATTTGCTGGTCTGCCCGGTTAGGGTGACCTGGTATACGCCTGGCGGGTCAGTGATCAGATTTTCGAACGAGAAATATAACCCTGGTTTTGGTTCACCCTGGGTGACCAGGGGTCCAGCCCAGGCGATATCTCCATTGGGATAACGAAATGTAACCTGGATCGTCTCATTGGCTTGCCAGCCGCAGGAGAGGATCCACACGGTATGATGAAGCTCGTTGTCGAGAGAATAGCTGGTTTCATCGCCGCTTACACAGGAAGAATCGCCCACTCCCCTCAATCTGCCAGGATCAACCAGCGCTGTTTCTGCTGGGTTGGGATAGGTTTGGGCGTTAGCCACCGTGCTGGGGTCCAACTGCGCCTTCGAGAAGCCCAGGTAAAAAGCAGTTTTCCGGTCTGCGGTAGCGGCGCGCGTCTCGGGTATGATCGGCGTCGAGATAGGGCCGGCAGTCGCCGTTATCTCAGTTGTAGCGATAGCAGTCGGGATGAGAGCGGTTGGGACGGGCGTCTCGGTAGGAGCGGGAGGCGCAGTCGGAGCAACAGTTGTCGAAACAGTTGTTGGGATTACAGTTGGCGTCCAGGTAGGCGCCAGGGTCGGGATTTGTACTATTTGGGTCTCAGGTAAGGCCAGGATGGCTCCATCAGCAGGGATATTCAGCGTCTGGCCCGCGCTCAGGCGATAAGGCTTGTCCAGCCCATTGGCCGCGGCCAGATTGATTGGATCGAGATCGCCATAGAAGCAAGCGATTGAATAGATAGTGTCGCCAGGTTGAACAGAATAGGTGTTGGGCCGGGGGCGCAGGGAGCGCTGCCAGGGGAAGGGATTCCCGCTTTGGGGGATTCTAACGATCTGCCCATCATAGAAGACCTGGCCATACCAAAAGCCATTCAAGGCCATCAATTCGTCTGGATTTACATTAAACCGCCGGGCAAGGCAGAAAGGGAACTCGCCTGTGTGCAGGCGATATTTATGGGGTACAGCTGCCTCCGGCATAGCCAGAAGGGTGGGCGTATTCAGGATGGGTTCAGCAGTTGTTGGCAGTACGATCGGAATTTCTAGCGTTGGTATCGGCGTTTGCGTTGGAGCCAGGGAAACGGCGGTTTGTGTGCCAAAAATAGAGGCTACCTGGGTAAGCACCTGGGGATCAACGGAGGGCGTCTCTGTTGCCTTTGATAGCCCTAAAATGGCGGGGATCGTGCTGGCGCAGAAACCTGTCACAGCGATGATCGGTAAAACAATCAATAGGATCAATAACATATTTGGTGTTTTCATATGTTCTCCGCTCACTGGGTCAGGTGTTGGTAACACATACTCCCACCCATCAAATATTATAACATTTCAGCTGGTCTTAATGTATGGCTCTTTAGGAATTGCCGTGAAGCGATCGCCCTTCGACACGGCAGCTCCCGATGAACCAAATTTTTTCTTTGGACATTAGCTGTTACAATGGGGGTTGTAAAAGGAGCATAAAATTTATTGACCTTCTGACGAAAAGCATGGATAATTAAACCATGGTCTTCACAATAATGGGAAAGCCTGGCTGGTAAGTGTCAGCAATGACGGTCAGGATAATCACAATCAAAGGAGGCGCGATGATCACTGCTAAACAATTTCTATGTCTATGCCTGGCCTCCGTATTGTTATTTTCTGGCTGCACATCTGCGCCACAACCAACATATACCGTGACTGATCCGGCTTTATCTCCCCGCTATTCTGGCTCTCCCCAGGGAATTAAACTCGGCATCGTGGTTTTTCTCAGTGGAGGCGCGGCAGAACCATTCGGCATACCTGCGAAAAATGGAGCCGAAATAATGATCCAGGCTATTAATCAAGGGACCGCTCCTCCGCCATATAATCAACCGGGGATTGCAGGTGTTCCCATAACTTATCTGATGATTGATGAGGCGGGCGGGGCAGAAAAACAGGCTGCTGAACTGAACAGACTGTTTGTGGAAGAAAAAGTAGATCTGGTGATCGGTTACACCTCCAGCGCGGATTGTTTAGCGGCAGCTCCGGTGGCAGAAGGGCTGCAGAAATTATTAGTGATATTTGATTGCGGAACCAGCCGTCTGTTCGAGGAGCAGGATTACAGCTATGTTTTTCGCACCAATGCCCACCAGGCTATTGATAGTATCGGAGGAGCCAGGTATTTGTTATATACAAATCCGGATGTCCTAACCGTCGCGGGGATCAACCAGAATTATTCCTGGGGGCAGGATTCCTGGGCGCATTTTCGAGATACCCTCCAAACACTCAAGCCAGATATTCACATTCTCACCGAACAATATCCGAAGATTGAGGCAGGCGATTATTCCGCTGAAATTTCTGTGCTGATGCAGTTGCGCCCGCAGTACATCCATACCAGTTTTTGGGGGAGCGACCTGGAAGCTCTTATCAGGCAATCGATATCGAAAGGTTTACCTAAAACCAGCCGGTATCTGCTGAGTGTTGGAGAATATGCGCTGCCGGGTTTAAAAAATTTAGTTCCCGAAGGTACAATTATCGGTGCGCACGGCCCACACGGGGTGATGGCGCCTGACAGCGCGTTAAAGGATTGGTTGGAGCAAATTTACCAGGAACGCTTCCAGGTCAGGCCCACTTATCCGGTGTATCATATGGCTCAGGCGATCCTGGGCGTTAAAGCAGCTTATGAGGCGGCTGCCGAAAAAGAAGGGCAGTGGCCTGCACTTGAGCAGGTGATCCGGTCGTTTCAATATTCAGAATTTCCAACACCCAGCGGGACGATCACAATGGCAATCGGGAAGGGGCATCAGGCAGTTGAGCCAGCAGTTTACGGAACCGCCGGAGCTTATGACCCTGTCCTCAAGGAAGTTGAGATCGAAAATATCAAGACCTATCCAGCCGTCTGCGTCAATCCACCAGAAGGCATGACCACAGAACAATGGATCAAAGACGGGTTTCCGGGGAACCAGTGCCCGTAGAAAAATGATACAGGTTAAGTTATGAGACAACTCAGGGGTCAGATCGCCAGGTTTCTGGCGATGAGTTATGTTGCATTAGCGGTGCTCATGCTGGTCACCGTTGTTACTACCATTGGGTTGGTGCGGGGAATACGGGGGGAATTTTCTGATGCCTTGATTCGCACAAACCTGGCGAAGTCTGGAGATAAAATCCGGGCTGAAAGCCTGGACTTAATTAACCTGGCCTATCGGTATGTTTCGCCTGAGCTATCCGAAGCAGATCGTGCGGCTATCCTCAAGCAGTTTGAAGAGCGTCGGCGATCGTTAAACACGATTATTGAAGATGCAGTAGAACTTACTGCTCCTGGGGATCTGGTTGAGCGCACTCAATTGGCTCGTATCCAGCAAAAAGTGGTTGACATGAATCTGCAGATTAGCCGGTTGATAAGCGTCTACGATGAGGAGCAAGCCTTTGGGCAATTGACCGTCGCTGAAATGGATAAGCTAATCAGCGATTATATTGAGCCCCTGGCCCAGGAAATTGCCAGCTTTCAAAGTTATGAAGCTGGTCGCGTCGAGACTACCACCCATCAGGCTCTGAATTCTGTTCAGATCATCTTGTTGGTCATGGTCATGGTGTTTGTCCTGACACTGGGATTCACTCTGATCATGGTGTATTGGAGTTTTCAGCGCATCATTCACCCACTGTCAGAATTGAGTGCAGGTGTTGAACAATTGCAGTCTGGCAAGCTGGATTGGAGCATGCCGGTCCAGGGCAACGATGAGATCAGTTCACTGGCAAGCGCCCTGGGGGGCATGGCGACCAGGCTAAAACAGACTCTGGACGGTTTAGAGCAAAACATCAGCGAACTCAGCCAGACAAAAGAAGCCCTGGAACAAAGCGAGGAGCATTATCGCGGCCTATTCAATGGCATCCCTGTGGGTCTATACCGCACCACCTGGGACGGGGAGTTCATCAATGTGAATAGTGCAATTGTTCAGCTGCTCGGTTATCCGGACCGGGAAACCCTACTGCAAAGAAATGTTGCCGATGTGTATGAATTTCCTGAGGATCGCCAATATTGGCGCAATCAGCTTCAGGAAGGCGATGGACCGCAATTTAGTGAGCTGCGCATCCGGCGTTATGATGGTCGGGTGATCTGGGTGCGAGATGCCACGCGTGTGGTCAGGGATCGTCCGGGGAGCATGTTGTTCTTCGAAGGCAGTTTGGAAGATATCACCGAGCGCAAACAGGCAGAAGCAGATGTGCAGAGGTTGAATGCCGAGCTGGAACGGCGCGTCATCGAGCGCACTGCCCAGCTTGAGGCCGCCAATCGGGAGCTGGAATCATTCAGCTATTCGGTGTCGCATGATTTACGCGCTCCGCTGCGGGCTTTAAGCGGCTACAGCCGGATATTGATGGAAGACTATTCCGATGTCCTGGACGAGACCGGAAAGAGCTATTTAAATTATCTGCAGTCAGCCAGCAACCGTATGATCGCCATCGTGGATGATCTGCTCAAGCTCTCCCAGGTCACCCAGTCCGAGATGCTGCGCCGTCCCCTGGATTTATCATCGCTGGCCCGCGATATCATCGCCGAGCTGAGAAGTACTGAGCCAGAGCGCAATGTTGATTTTTGGGTAGCAGACGATATGCAGGTCTATGCAGACGCCAGTCTGATGCGCATTGTCCTCGAAAATTTACTCGGCAATGCCTGGAAGTTCACCTCCAAACATACCCGTGCCAGGATTGATTTTGGAGTTAATCGTAAGGAAGCCCAATCCGTGTTCTATGTTCGGGATGACGGGGCCGGGTTTGACATGGCGCATATCGGCAAACTTTTCAACGCATTTCAAAGACTGCACTCGCTGGCTGATTTTGACGGTACAGGAATCGGCCTGGCGACCGTCCAGCGGATCATCCAGCGGCACAATGGTACTGTCTGGGCTGAAGGGCAGGTGGAACAAGGGGCGACCTTCTATTTCACCTTGCCGGAGATGGAGTCATCCGCCTGAATCTGGTCGTTCGGATGTGCCAGATTTGAAGCTCAGGGGGATGTGATACAATCTTTTTATGTTTTTACCCACAACACGGATCGAGCTTGACCGCCTGGGATGGCATCCGCTGGATGTAATCCTGGTCACCGGCGACAGTTATATTGACAGCCCATTTATCGGCACAGCAGTGATCGGGAAACTGCTGGTGGAGGCTGGCTACCGGGTAGGGGTGATTGCCCAGCCAGACATCCATTCTGAGCAGGATATCACCCGCCTGGGCGAACCCAGGCTTTTTTGGGGGGTGACCGCGGGCAGCGTCGATTCGATGGTGGCCAATTACACGGCTTTGAAAAAGAAGAGAAAAAGTGATGATTACACCCCCGGCGGCGTGAACAATCGCCGCCCCGACCGGGCTACCATTGTCTACACCAACCTGATCCGGCGAAATTTCAAACCTACCCGCCCGATTGTTCTCGGCGGCATCGAAGCCAGCCTGCGTCGTGTGGCCCATTACGATTTCTGGTCGGATCGCCTGCGCGGCTCGATCCTGCTGGATGCTAAAGGGGATTATCTGCTGTATGGCATGGCGGAAAAAGCAGTTCTGGAATTGGCGACCTGTTTGCGAGACGGAGGCGAACCACGCCAGATTGCTGGATTGTGTTATCTCACCAACGAAGCTGGTCTGGCGGAGCACAGAGAGACTTACCTGGAACTGCCTTCTTATGAGACGGTTGCGCAGGACAAGAACGCTTTTATCGATATGTTCCACCTTTTTTACCAGAACAACGACCCGCTGACCGCCAGGGGGCTGTATCAGAAACACGGCATGCGGTATCTGGTGCAAAACCCACCGGCGGCGCACCTGACTCAGGCGGAATTAGATGCTATCTACCGGCTTGATTTCGAGCGCCGCCAGCATCCCTATTACGAAAGCTTGGGCCGCGTTCGGGCGTTGGAGACGATCCAATTCTCGCTTGCGACTCACCGGGGCTGCTATGGCGAATGCAACTTTTGCGCGATCGCTGTGCATGAGGGCCGCACAGTGCGCTGGAGGAGCCAGGAATCGATCCTGGAAGAAGCCAGCCGCCTGACGCAGCATCCCGATTTCAAGGGCAATATCCTGGATGTGGGCGGGCCGACCGCCAATATGTATGGTTTTGAATGCTCAAAAAAGCTCAAGCGCGGTGTCTGCCGGAATAAGCGCTGCCTGTACCCACAGGTATGCTCGCTGCTGGAGGTGGACCACCAGCAGCAGATTGAGCTGCTGCGCAGCATCCGGCGCATCAAAGGGGTCAAGAAGGTCTTTGTTGCCTCGGGCATCCGCCACGATCTGGTGCTCAGCGACCGGTCTAACGGTTTATCCTATCTGCAAGAAGTGGTGGAACATCATGTCTCTGGGCAGATGAAAATTGCCCCTGAACATACCGAGGAGCGAGTGCTACACCTGATGGGAAAGCCTGGCAAAGCCTCTCTGTTGGAATTCAAACAATTGTTTGATCGTTTTTCCCTCCAAGCCGGAAAATCGCAGTTCCTGACCTATTATCTGATTGCTGCTCACCCTGGTTGCACCAATCAAGATATGATCAATTTGAAGCGATTTGCCAGCCAGAAGTTGAGAGTCAACCCGGAACAGGTGCAGATCTTCACTCCTACCCCCTCAACCTACTCCAGCCTGATGTATTACACCGAGATGGACCCGTTTACGCGCCAGCCGATTTTTGTCGAGAAGGAACCTAAGAGGAAAGAACACCAGAAAACGATCGTAACCCAGAAGAGCTTTACGGTAAAGACATGATGGATCACATATTTGCAGTATCCGCTCCCGGGCTGGAGCCTTATACGGCTCAAGAAATACATCATCTCGGTCTGCTGCCAGGTGCGCAGAGGGCAAACCTGCGCACTATCACATCTGATCGGGCGAGGATAACCGAGGAGGGTGGGGGGATTGAATTCGAAGGAGACCTGTCGGTTATCTATCGTCTTAACCTGCACCTGCGCACCGCCAGCCGCGTGCTGGTTCGTTTCGCTGAGTTCAACGCGGTTTCATTTCCCGAACTGCGCAAGAAAGCCAGCCGCCTGTCCTGGGAGCGCTACCTCCAACCTGGGCAGCGAGCGGCGCTGAGAGTCACCTGCCATAAATCGCGCCTGTACCATTCAGATGCAGTTGCTGAGCGTGTGGCAGGAGCGATCGGCGACCGACTGGGGGCGCCGGTTGAGATGGTGAAATATGATGAAGGCGGCGCGCCTCCCCTGCCGCAGCTGTTCGTCGTACGGCTGGTCAACGATCATTGTACGATCAGCGTGGATTCATCTGGCGCGGGGCTGCACCGGCGAGGCTACCGGCTGGCCTCTGCCAGGGCGCCCCTGAGAGAGACTCTGGCAGCCGGGGTTTTACTGGCCTCCGGATGGGATGTTAAATCGTCGCTGCTGGATCCATTCTGCGGTTCCGGCACGATTCCCATAGAGGCCGCTATGATGGCTCGCCGCCTGGCTCCAGGACGCTCCCGGCGCTTTGCTTTTATGGATTGGCCCGGATTTGATCTGCAGTTATGGGAATCGCTGCTGGCAGAGGCTGATCAACAGCGGGTGGATTCTGGTGATTCATCCGCCAGGATTGAAATCCTGGCCTCTGACCGGGATGCTGGGGCAGTACAGATGTCTATCGCCAACGCTGAACGGGCTGGCGTGAAAGATGCGATCATGTTTTCGCGCCGGGCTGTCTCAGCGATTGAGCCGCCCAGCCAGGGCTGGATGGTGACCAACCCGCCCTATGGGATGAGGGTTAGCCGCAGCAAAGACCTGCGCAATTTGTACGCCCAACTCGGCAATGTGCTGCGCCGGCAGTGCCAGGGTTGGCATTTTGCTTTCTTGTGTAATGATCCCAGGCTCTATCACCAATTGGGATTCGAGGTGAACGATGAGCTGGCGCTGGTCAATGGCGGGGTGCATGTGAGATTGGTGCGTGGGGCTGTACCCTCAGCATAACAAAGGCAGGCTGGCATGGTGACTCCAGAAAAAATTGAAGAATGGCTCAAAGAGGTTGAAGAACGCCCCGGTTCGGCGCCATTGATCTTGCAGTATATCGCTAACCGGCTGCGAGAACTCTCCACCCGCAACGAAGCCCTGCTGGAAGAGAATATCGCCCTGATTGCCGGCAAACGGGTGGAAGAGTATGAAAAGCGCATCGCTTATCTGGAGTATCAGCTGGATTTGCTACGCCGCCAATTGAGCGGGGAGCAGCCCGGCAGCGAGAATGCCATATCAGCCGAACTGCCAATAATAGCTCAGAAGGCTGAAACGATCAGCTTGCTGATCTATGATCCGCAGGGTCGCGTCCTGCGTCTGCCAGTTCAGCTTGACTCGCTTGCGGACGGGAAAGTCTTGTTCACCCTGGAAGGGATATCCTCAGCGGCAGATGAAAGCCTGCGCCTGCTCGCCGTTTCATCATCGGAAGAACTGCTCTGTGTATTCACTTCCGGGCGGGCAGCCACATTGCCGGTTACTGCCATCCCGCTGATCGAAGGGCATGCTGGGTTGCATGATCACCGCGCTTCCAGCCCGAGCAAACCCAGGGCAGGCGAGACCCTGGCGAATCTGGCTGCCGCCTCCAGGATGTCCCTGGCGGAATATTTTATCCAGGTCAGCCGGCGGGGATTTGTGAAGAAGATCATGGCATCCATGGCTCAATCGATCCTATCCAACGCTTATATCGGCGCAGGCGTTGAACTTCCCGCCGATAAGACTTTCGAGACCCTGCTGTGTGGAAAAGAGGATCGTCTGGCGCTGGTAAGCTGGGAAGGGTATCTGATGTGCGTGGAGATGAAAAAGCTGCCATTTTCAATCGAGGAAGTGATGCGCTTGAAGGCTACAGATCATCTTGTCACAGCCCTCATTCCCGGTCAGGACAGATCGTTGCTGGTGATGACGCAGGTGGGCAAAGCGATCTTGTTTGCCGCCAACAGCCTGGAAATTGCCAGTTCCTTGAAAACTCGCGGGCAGCCGGTCTTCTCTCAACAGCGCCGGGAGAAGGGTGTGCGGGTGATCGGTGCAGTTTCCTGTGTGGCAAGTGATTGGGGTTTCGCTTTGCACCAGGATGGTCAGGTAACCTGCCACGCCATGAGCGAACTGTTTGGCGCTGGAACCATCCCGGTGAACGGCGCTTTGCTGGCTTTTACGGTGCATTCTGGACGGACAGGGCAGCCATTCTAGCTGAGGAAGAGGCGATGGGCTATCGAGTCGGGCTTGACTTTGGGACTTCCAACTCAGGCGTGGCGGTTTATGATGGCAGCCAGGTGCGGCTGCTGCCTATCGATCGCCATAATAGCATGCCTGAGGTCGTCAAAACGATTCTGTACATCACCCGCGACGATCAATATTTCATCGGGCAGGAAGCCATTGAGCTGTACTACCAGCACAATGTCAACCGGGTGCGCCGGTATGTCAAAAAATGGGCCGGGGAGATCGACTATCGCGGCGCGGATCTGCATTATGTGCGCGATATTTACGTGTTTGTGGATGAACTCAAGCCGGGGCGCCTGCTGCAGTACCTGAAAACCGCCTTGAGGAAGACCGGGGGCCAGCAGGCTTACCAGGGAACGCAAATATTCGACCGCTACTACCGGGTAGTTGATCTTATCCAGACCTATCTGACTGCCTTGAAGCAGCGAGCAGAAGATGTATTGGGGGATAGGATTGATGGCGTTACGTTGGGCCGCCCGGTGCATTTTTCAGATAACCCTGAGCATGACCGCCAGGCGGAGGAAATCTTGCGCCAGGCGGCCGTTGGCGCTGGTTTCCAGCAGGTGGAGTTCGAACTCGAACCAGTCGCCGCCGCCCTGTATTACGAACAAAGCCTGGATCATCCAGAAAATGTGCTGATCTTCGATTTTGGCGGTGGCACCCTGGATATCGCCATCATGCGCCTGGGCGACCCGCGCCGCCGCCAGATATACGCCAGCGGAGGTATTGGTGTGGCCGGCAGCGATTTCGACCGGGCGATCATCCAGCAGCGCTTGCTGCCCTATTTTGGCCTGGAGCAGGTGCTGCACCGGCCCGAACTGCTCGAACTGGTGCAGGCCGTGCCGGATTGGGTCTCGCTGCCCGAACTGAGCACCCCGCAGAACCGCCACCACCTGGAACAGGCGATTGGCGAGGGGATTGCCCCGGCGCGCTTGAAGACGCTGCAGTCCTTGATTTTCAATGACCTGGCCTTTTCGTTTTATGACCAGGTCGAAGCGGCGAAGATTGCCCTCTCCAGCCAGGAGGCGGCGGTGATCGAGCTGAGAGGCCCGGGGGTTAACCTGTGGGAGCTCTACACCCGCTGGCAGTTTGAAAAAGATATCCTGGTATACCGCCAGCAGATCGAGGCCGTGTTGCTGCGAACAGTGGCGGATTCGGGATTGGAACCAGAGCAGATCGATGCGGTGGTGAAAACGGGGGGATCATCGAATATCCCGGCCTTCACGGCCATGCTGGGCAGGATTTTCGGCGTAGAAAAAGTGAAGGCTTCGAATGTGTTTTCCAGCGTAACTTCGGGGCTGGCCATCCGCGCCGGCAGATAACCCCTAGACTGCCGGGTTTTCTGGCTGTGGGATGCCCATCAGGATGGGTTTTCGGGACTGGCCGGACAGAGCAGCTGCATCACTGCCTCCGGCTGGCGGGTGGTAAAGGCAATCTCCTGCACCGGGCCGCGGTTGACTTTGAGCGGGATGACTACGCGGGGATCCTCGAGAAAGTTGAAATAGGCGCGGTATTTCTTACGGATAAATGTGAAGTGGATGCCCGCCCCGCCAATCCGCCAGAGGGAGATATCATCCAGGTGGCAGGAGGCAATGGTGTTCAAGGGTATTTTCCAGCAAAAGATACCAAACTGAAGTAGAAGCTGCTCGGCTGAAATGCGGATCGTGAGGGTGTGGTAATTCAGACAGTAAAACAGGAACATGAGAAATAAGAGCAAGCAGGCAACTGTCCATCCATCCAGGCCGATCTGGTGCCATCTCAGTGCTGCCAGAAAACCGAAGATCTGGCTGAGGATAATAAACAGTGCCTCAGTCCTTGCCGAGGCTACTTTTTCCTGGTATCGAAACGTTTCTTGTGCATCCATTAGATAATCCTCGACGACGACGGCATAAGCGTCGATCTGGCAGCCAAAGAACCATCTGTTCTTGTTTTTCTCCATTATCGCGCAAAATGTGAAAAAGCGCACGACTGAATTCGTGCGCTTCTTCGATCGGTTAAATTCCTCCCCTGATGGCTGTTTATTCCAGGCTGTAGCTGGCGTTCACTTCCGCCCGGATGGCGATCTGGCCCAGGGTAATGGGCGAGTCTTCGCTCAGGGTCGGGTCGTCCTGGGCCGGGGTGGCGTTCTGGTAGGTGTTCTGCGCCCACAGGGCCATCTGCCGCCCGCCGCGCCAGGAGCCGTAGTACTGCGTCCAGATATTCTCGCTCACGTTCAGCACATAGCCCGTCTGCGCTCCGGCAGCCTGCGCCAACGCCTGCGCCTTCTCTCCGGCGGCTTTCACCGCCAGTTCGCGGGCCTGATCGCGATACTTGCGCAGCTCGCTGGTGTAGAACTGGATATCTTGAACCTCGTTCGCTCCGGCTTTCAGCGCCGTGATCAGGACATCATCTGCCAGGTTGACATCCCGCAGGGTGATGGACACGGTGTTATCGATGCGGTAGCCGGTGATCACCAGGGAGCTGTAATCATCGTACAGCGGGTAGACCAGGTAGTAATCGGTGGCGATGTCTTTGGCATCCACGCCCAGGGCTTTGACCGCGTTGATCACCTTCTGGATCGCCTGCTGGTTGTCGCGCTGCACGCCTTCGGGGGTTCTCCCGTTAGACTGCACGCCAAGCTGGATTAAGGCTCGATCGGGGACGACATAGACCACCGCCGCGCCCGAAACCTGCACGGAGCGGCTGGCATTGCAGACTGCTTCTTCTGCTCTTGCCGGGGTGACTGCGGCGGTTTGCGGGCGCCAGGCGCCCACTGCCAGCACAGCCAATACAACGATCAGAGCGGTTGCCAAGGGGTTTGAAGTGGTTTTCATGAGTTTTTCTCCTTTATTATTTGGATCGGAAAGATGCCTGATCATGGGGCATCTACACGCTAAAGGATACCCAATCATGATGGCAGAACAATGTCAGAATTGTGGGAGTTGTGCGCCAGAATGGAAAAGAAGGAGTTTTTTAGTCATCAGGCTGGGCGGCGGGCAGCCAGAAAGTCACAGCCGTGCCCTGGCCCTCCACGCTGCTGGCGCTCACGCCCCCGCCATGCGCCACCACCAGACTGCGCACAATCGCCAGCCCCAATCCGCTGCCCCCCTTGTCGCGGTTTCGGGATGGGTCTGCCCGGTAAAAACGTTCGAAAATTAGAGGCAGGTGGTCTGCCGGGATGCCTGGGCCGGCATCGCTCACCCGGCAGATCACCCGATCGTCTTTCCGTTTGAGAGAGACGATAATTTCGCCATGCTCGGGCGAGTAGCGCAGGGCGTTGTCCAGCAGATTGTCCAGCACCTGGGCCAGGCGGTCTGGGTCGGCTGAAACAGCAAAGCCGCCAGGAGCGGGCTGTTTTTCGCCTGAAGATGGCTCAGCAGTGATCTTTATCTGGATATTCCGCTGGCTGGCAAGCGGAGCGAAATGTTCGCCGCGCGCCCGGGCAAACTCCAGCAAATCAAGCCGGCCAGGCTGCAGATTTAATACGCCCGCGTCGGCGCGGGTCAGCACCAGCAGGTCATTGACCAGCCGGATCAGGCGCTCGGTTTCCACGCTCATGGAGGCCAGGAAAGGCCCGCGCGCCTGCAGGTCGTCCAGAGCGCCATCTTCCAGCGTTTCGATCGTGCCCTGGATCACGGTCAGCGGGGTGCGCAGCTCGTGGGTGACATCGGCGATAAAAGCTTTCTTGGCCTGGTCCGATTGGCGCAGGCTGGTGGTCATGGTGTTGAAAGCCCGGCCCAGCACAGCTAATTCGCTGATTGATCGGTCTTCCGGCGCGACCTGGTTTAAGTTTCCAGAAGCGACAGCGTGAGCGGCTTGGGCCAGCTTCCCGAGAGGGCTGGTGATGCGCCGCGCCAGCAGCAGCCCGGCTCCGCTGGCCAGCAGGATGGCGAGCAGCAGTACTCCAGCCAGCTGCCAGCGCATGGCGGAAGATAGGGCTGTCCAGCCGGTATCCGGCAGAGGGGTGGCAAGATAGACGATCTGCGTTACCATGCCGTCCTGGCTGATGACTGGCGCGGCGGCATACAGCACCCGCTGCCCGCCCGCTGCTTCCACCCGGCGGATTTCGGTGGCGGGCTGGCCCTGCAAAGCCTGGGCGATTTCAGCACGGCTGAGCAGTTCCTCCGAGGTCACCAGCCCGGCTGCATTTTGAGCCAACTGTGGCAGAGTTAGCCCTTCGCTTGCCGCGGGCTGACTGGTTCCCGTCAGGGCGATCACCACGGCTCCCTGGGCGTCGATCACCCGGGTGTGGATGCCCGGTTGTACGTTTGACAGCTGCATATAAGGTTCGACTGCGTGTTCATCACCGGCTGCCAGGGAAGCTTCTGAGCCCAGCGCGGCTGCAATGAGCTGCGCCTGAGCCAGCAGGCTGGCGCTCTGAGTGTTGAGGTACAGCCGCTCGACCGTCAGCCAGGCCAGCGGGATGACAACACCCATACCGATCAGAATCACCGCCAGATAGCTCAGCGCCAGGCGAACACTCAGCGAGGTTTTCAACTTTTTTCCTGCCTGAATTTGTAGCCCAGGCCTCGCACTGCTTCGATGCCGTCTGCCTGCGGGTCAGCGGCGCGCAAATGAGCGCGCAGCCGCTTGATGGCGCTGTCCACGGCGCGAGTGTTGCCGGCAAAATCATAGCCCCACACCTGTTCCAACAGCCGTTCGCGAGTCAGCACATGGCCTGCATTGAGCAGCAGGGTGTGCAGCAGGTCAAATTCCAGGCGGGTCAGGTTGAGCAGGTGGCTGCCCACTTTTGCCTCGCGCTGCTCAAGATCCAGCCGCAGCCCGCCCGGGCCGGTCAATACCGTCGCTTCTGCATCCTCAGGCTGCGCCCGGCGCAGCACCGCCTTGATGCGCGCCATCAATTCGCGCATGCTGAACGGCTTGCAGATATAGTCATCTGCGCCCAGTTCCAGCCCCACCACCCGGTCTATCTCCTCGCCGCGGGCGGTGATCATGATGATTGGCACTTTGGAGGCGTGACGGATTTCCCGGCACACATCCAGCCCGTCCACTTCGGGCAGCATTAAGTCGAGCAGAATCAGGTCCGGCTCGGCCTGTCGCGCCAGTTCCAGCGCCTGTCGCCCGTTGGCGGCTGTCAGCACTTCGTAGTGCGCCTTGTTCAGGTTGTAGACAAGCAGATCCAGCACGGCCTGTTCGTCATCTACCACCAGGATGCGGGGGACAGCGTTCTTCATGGCTTTGAGTTTATCAAAGGATTGTGGCAGAATGATGGCAAAACTAATTCGCTCAGGTTTTTAACTCTGCCCTGATTTCATAATGCTGCGATCGCTGATCGTAGCGCGCCAGTAAGGCTCTGGCTTTCGGAGGCACTACTGCCGCCTCATAATCCTCGCCGGCAAAGAGGCGCACGGATTCGAGCGAGTCGAACCTCATAATGGTGATAAATTCCACTTCCGCATCCAATTCTCGACGGAGCAGTTGGATGCCCTGGTAGCCGGCAATCTGACGGCCCTGTATGCCGAGGAAAATTTCGTGTCTCAACAGGTCTTCGTAGGCATCTGCATTCTCTTTCGTCGTCCATCCATGCCAGATTCGACTGATCATAATGACCTCCTAAGATTATTCGCTTTGCTATTGTATCACCGCTGGCAGGATGAACCTTGAGAGGATGCTCGATTAGAACCGTATTTCGAGTAACAAAATATCGGGTCATCATGTCCCATATCAGCGTATCAACGACATTGTCGATGGGCGCAGGGGCATCACCTCGCGCACAGCCTTGTGTCTGGCGATGTTTTTCGATTGAGCTGTAGGAGGCTTGACGAAGGGGGTGGGAGGGCGTATGATTGATTCTGTGGGGGATGATCGAGCAATAATTGAGGTATGGGAGATTACTTGATGGCAAAGATAATAGTCCTCATTTCCTGTGTCAGTAAAAAAAGCTTGGCAACCAGTCCGGCTCGTGACTTATACACCTCCGACTGGTTCAAGAAAGCTGCTCGATATGCAGGCGAGATCGCCGATGAATGGTATATCTTATCGGCAAAATATGGTCTGGTGCATCCCGATCAGGTGCTTGATCCTTATAATGCTACCTTGAAGACGATGGGAAAGCGCGCCAGAATGAACTGGGCGGATAGGGTTTTCACCGAGCTTAAAAAACATATCCAACCAGGCGATACGGTTGTTTTCCTGGCTGGCCAAGCATACCGAGAGTATCTGGCCGAAGGGATATCCCGATTGGGCTGTAAAATTGACATCCCGATGGAAGGGCTTCGCATAGGCGAGCAAATGCAGTGGCTAAACCAGTATATGAGGAAGGGCTGAGATGGATCGCTTCAACGACCTGCAGTGGTTTTATTCGATCCTGAAATTGCTTGAAAACAAACTGGGCGGAAAGCGGTTGCTTGCATCCTGTGACGGACGCATGAACTGGCCGCCGCGTGGTGTCTATTTCTTTTTCGAGCCAGGGGAATTGCGCGTAAATACCGGGGAGGGGCTGCGCGTGGTGCGGGTGGGCACACACGCCCTGGCCACCAGGAGTCAGACCACGCTGTGGCACCGTTTACGCCAGCATCAAGGTACACTCAAGAATGGCGGAGGCAATCACCGCGGCTCGGTCTTTCGCTTCCACGTGGGCACAGCCCTAATTGAGCGAGATTCCTGGCCGCAAGCTATCGCCGATACCTGGGATAGGGATTCTAGCGTCCGCCGGGAGGTGCGCCTGACTGAACTACCCCTGGAGCAGGCGGTAAGCCAGTACATTCGACAGATGCCCTTCCTGTGGCTGGCCGTGGAAGAAGCTCCTGGCCCGGAAAGTCTACGTGGTGTCATTGAACGTAACGCCATCGCGTTATTGAGCAATTTCAATGCACCAATTCACCCCCTTGACCCGCCCAGTAAGGGCTGGCTCGGTCGCTGGGCAAAGTGTGAACCTATTCGCAGTTCTGGTTTGTGGAACGTGAAGCATGTTGCTGAAATTTACGATCCCGCTTTTCTCGATATCCTTGATAGACTGGTCAAGGAGATGAAACCATGAACGCGAACGATTTCATCCTACGTGAACCGGCAGATGCATTGCACTTGCAAAGTGCATTGCATCTCTTGTCGCGCTCAGGCCAGGCCCTGGTCGCGGGCATGTAAGGCTGCCTGCAGCCAATCGCGCACCTCATCATCGATATCTTCAACGGAAAACAGCTCCAGGTGATGGATGAAGCGCCCCGGCCTCGGCTCGACGATATCTTTCCAGCGCGGCGAGGCGTCCCGGTAGGGGAAGACCAGGGTGAGCACCAGGGGAGCGGCTTTGCTATGCAGATATCTGCAGGCATCCAGGCCCAGGCGAATGGCTTTCTGCGGCAGAAGGCGATCTGGCTCTTGCTCACGCGCAGCTCGCAGGGGTTCATCGTCTCAATCAGGCTGTGCAGCGCCGTGAAGAGCTGCCTGGACTCATCCTGACCCTGGAAGAATTCATCGAGGGTCATAAATTAGTATCTCCATATCTACCGCTGATGCTTCCCGCATGAACTGGCAGGCGCGCTCAATACTGGCAGAGGCTCGATCAGTTAGATATCGTCGCCGTCGCCTGCGTCTCGCGCCTTCCACAAAAAAATACCCCAAAAATCACGGAGCTGTCGCGTTCCAGGCATTGACGCGAAGCAGCTCCGTGATTGGGTATGAATTATAGATCTCTAACGATGGTTGCTAAGAGCAACAGGGCTGCAGCAATCAAGGCAAGCCAGAATGCATACTGGCTGATTGCAGCGATAACACCTGTCTGCCCGAGCAGGGCGAGTACAGCAAGCGCTAGAGCTACGAACCAGGTAATCTGTTTCGGTGGGGATAGTCTCATTGTGTTCCTCCATATTCTGCATATTTGAATAAAAACCTTATCGTACAGCTAACTTCAGCGGCCTGGCTAACTGGGATCAACCTGAAATGAGCTGCTTTAAGGAGCAAATGGATACAACCTTCCAGCAATCCACTTGCTCCATATTGCTAACCTTGAGACCGGGTGCAAGCGGTTTATTTTCGCTTCAGTCTTCGAGAATAAACGTCACCTTCATCTGAACCCGATACTCGCTAATTTGTCCATTATCATCGATCAGGACTTCCTGATTCTCGATCCACGCAGATTTGACATGCGTAAGAGTTTTATGGACGCGAGCTACCCCTGCCTTGATCGCGTCGTCGAAACTCTTTGTAGAAGATGCTTTGATTTCAGTAACCCGTGCGATTGTCATTGGTGAACTCCTTAATTTTATCTCCTGATTTTTACTTAGTTGCCCGTTTCCTCAGACGAATGGGCGAATGACATACATTACCCTAAGTATAAGGATATAGAGTCTCAATAGCGTAACAACAGGCCGCTCGTCTGAATTTTCTGACCCTCAGGCTGTGTTTTGGGATTGCAGTCTGCCCCTGTTTTCTCATGAAAATCGGGTTGGGGCACGACCAGCCACGTGTATGGCTAATATCCCTTACCTGGCATACGCCAGTTCTCGATTGGGTGAAGTATGGAGGAATTACTTACCGAAGCTCAATTTATCTCGTTCAGCAGCGATTCCCAAAGCCATTTCCGTCTGACCGCTTAATTCATAGGCCCGCCCTAGCTGCAAGTATAGATCCTGTAAATCCGCCTCGTCTGGCATTTCTGACAGCAGCGCCTCCTGCACGAACTGGCGGGCGCGCTCCAAATGAACGATGGCCTCACTCACCGCCGAGATGCGCAGCGCTTCTCGCCCGGCAGCCAGGCTGTGTCGGAAAGCGGCCTGTGGCAGTCCGGCGGCCAGGGCATGGTGGGCCAGCACTGCGGCAGAGCCTCCCGCTGCTTCTAGGATTTCCAGCGCCCGCCGGTGAAAGAGCCGCCGGCGCGCTTCCCCGGCTTCGGTATACACCACATCGCGCAGCATTTCGTTGATGAAGGTGTAATCATTGGCAGGGCCAGGCTGCGCCGTTTCCAGCAGGAGCCGCCCACTGATTAGTTCATCCAGGGCGGGCAAGGCTAGATCTTCAGTCACGTTGGAGATGGCGCACAGGCGCTCGAACGTGATCTGCTGTTCGAGCACGGCTCCAACCACCAGCAGACTGAAGGCATTTGGGCTGAGGCGGTTCAAGCGCGAGCGGATCACGGCATGCACGGTTGACGGGACGCGCACTGCCTGCCCAAGATCATGCTCACCGTCTACTGCGAAGGCCCACTGCCCATCCCCTGTACGTTTGGGATGAAGCACACGCCGTTCGAGCAGGTCCTTCAAAGTCTCCATCAAATAGAATGGCTGCCCACGCGTTTCAGCGTAAACCCATTGTGCGAAGTCGGCCGCGGGTGGCGCCAGGATGGATTGCAGCAATTGCATCGTCTCATGTTCCCCTAACGGCTCCAGCTCGAGATGGACGGGCGTCAGTTCGCGTCCTACACGCCTCAACCACTGGATCGGCCCCTCTGGTTTGTTTGCCAGTTGGGTCATCGGATGCAAAGCTTCTGACCGCAGGCTGACCAACAGCAAGCCCCGCGCTGCACTGTCCCGCCAGCGCCGGATGGCGTGCTGTAAGAAATCCAGGGTTGCGCTATCCGCCCACTGCAGATCATCCACCCACAGCACCAACGGCGCCTGTTTAGCCAGGGTCAGAGTTAATTGCACCAGAGGTTCGAAGAGCTTTGCCTGGCTTATTTCTGCTTCCAGGTGAGGGTTTTCCTCAGGAGCAGGAGGCAAATCCGGATAGCGCTGGCGCAGTTCCGGCAGCAGCTGGCTCAGCGGCGACAGCCATACATAACCCAGCAAATCCTTCAGCGAGTTCTTGCCTTCGAGCCGCAGCCGGAGCGCCTCGATCAGCGGTTGGCACGGCAGATGGCTTCCGCTCTCAAAGGCGCTGCCTTGCAGCAGCTCGGCCCCCTGCGCGTTGGCCCAGGCCAGGAATTTCCTCGCCAGGCGAGTTTTCCCAATGCCTGCCTCGCCGCGCAGCACCACGAGTTGAGGCTGGCCTGCTGCAGCGCGCTCGTAGTTATTAATGAGCACCTGGAACTCGCTCGTACGCCCGGCAAACAGGTTTCCCAGATAAGCCACCGAAGTATCATGCCGATGTGGCAGAGGCGCGGGGGGACGGAGAGAGAATTGAGCGCGGATGCGAACTGCCAGTGCATCCGTATCCGGCTCGGGCTCTATACCTAATTCCGCCGTTAGTATGGCGCGACAGGCTTCGTAGGTATCCAGCGCCTGCCCGCGTTCGCCAGCCGCGAAATGGGCCCGCATCTTGCGGCGATAGGCGACTTCGTTCAGCCCATCCAGGGCAATCCAGTGCGAGGCAGTCTCCGCCGCGCCGGCAAACTCGCCGCTGGCGAACTGGATTTCGGAAAGCCGGTCCAGGATCAGGCCCAGGCGGCGGCGCCAGATTTCGCGTTGGATGGCAGCCCAATCATCGAAGCCAGGGGCGTCACCTAACGAGAATCCGGCCAGGAAATCGCCACGCAGGCGGGCAGCGGCTGATTGTAGTAAAGGCAGGCTGGCCGAACCCTCCGGCAGCACCCGGCTTGAACGGTCGGCGCGTGCCAGGGCGTAAGCTTGTTCGACAGAATGCAGGTCAAGGTCGATGTTGGCGTCTGGATCCAGTCCCAATGAATTATGCGTGATGTGGAGATAGGAGGTTTGGGCCTGGCTGCTTGCCTGGCGCAGGGCTGTTTGCAGATGGCCGAGCGTGTTGCGCAGGCTGGCATAGCTGCGCTCAGGGCTTGATTCAGGCCAAAACAAGGTAGCCAGGTGCTCGCGCGGCTGCAGCCCAGCCTCGACAGCCAGATAGATCAACAGCGCTTGCGTCTTGCGCGTGGAAAAAGTCACCAGGGTTTCGCCCAGGCGGACTTCGGGTGCCCCGAGCGTAAAGAGGCGTAATGGAAGCAATTGGTTCGCCACTCTTGGCTCCTTGTGACGCTGTTGAGACTCATCATTATTATACTGAAATCGAAGGAAAGTGAGAAGAAAAATTCTGCATTAAACTCGCAATGGCCTTGCAGATTGAGCCCTAAGCCTCACACCGGGAGAATAAGAAATGGACAAGCATTGCGATAAACACGGTTCAGAAAGTGAACCTGGCAAGGGCTTATGGGCCGGGTTGATGAACGTGGAGAGGAGTAAGTAAATGGATCTAATCAATTTCATTGCATGGCTGACTGCTGGGGCCGTTATCGGCTGGTTTGCCAACCGGATGGTGATGGGGCAACATTCGCGGCGGGCAGACAAGCAGGCATCATCCGAGCATGACAGCTCTGATACGAGCTAGGCCCGGATGAGGTTTGCGATGTCTGGCATCGTTCTGACGTTCCCCATTCTGGATGGTAAGGTGGAAGCCTGGCGACGGTTCTGCCAGGAGTTATCCGGCTCTCGACGAAAGGTGTACGAAGCCTCCCGACAGCGGTTGGGCATTACACGCGAACGGCTGGCATTGGTGGAAACCGCTTTTGGCTCAACATCTGTGACCACTCTGGAGGCCCCCGATGTGGCTCAGGCGCTGGGTCAGATCATCGCTTCGGCACTCCCATTTGATGTCTGGTATCGGGAGCGCTTGCAGGAGCTGCACGGCGTCAATTTAGCCGGGTATGAGCAATTCTCAGTGCGGGCGCCGCCCCCACCAAATCAGGAGGTGCATTTCGAGTGGAAGATGGTTTCCAGCAATTCTTAGGTACGACCGTTAGTCAACTGCCGCTTGGTCAACCAACGCTGACCCATCAACCAAATCCCCCTTTCTCCATCGAGAAGGGGGGATCTTTTGAAAGGAAAAAGATGATGAAACACTTTCGCTGTTTAGCCATTTTTTTGAGCCTGGGTCTGGTCTTAATAGCCTGCCAGCTGACCCAACAAGCCGCGAAGCAGACTGCAGAACCCACCAGCTCAGCTATCGCCAGCCGTGAAACGGACATCCCGACGGATAAAGTCTCCCAAACTGAGCAAGCAGATCCCGTCACAACACAGGCGCCGGAAATAGACATTCCTGATACCGCCGAGCGAAAAAAGCCCCCACAATCCCAGGCAGCCGAAATCCGTCCCAATGAAATGCGCACCGAGCTGACCCATCTCTCCAAATTATTAGGCTACCAGGTGCTGGATGAGAATGGGGACAAACTGGGCGTCGCCAGCGACTACATCGTCAACACCTGCGAGACCTATATCATTTATATCCTGATGGAGCCGGAAGCCAGCCTTAACGTTGAGCCCGGAAACCGGGTTGTGGTTCCTTTCGAAGCAGTGACGATTAACAGCGGCGTGTTGGATGCCCAGAATAAGGCCATCCAGCTGCGCCTGATCCCAGAGCAGTTCTCGGGCGCGCCAACTTTTCCCGCCGATCAGCAGCTTACGCCAACCGATTGGGAGGGCGCAGTGCGAGCCTTCTGGTCGAAGGCGGTGCGCATTGGTATGCTGGCGACCAGCTGCAATGTCGCTGGCGGCCCGGTGTACAAGATTGCCTACGCGACGCAATTATTGAAGGTCGAGCTGTACGACGGACAGAACAAGCTGCTCGGCGTAGTCCAGGAAGCCATTCTTGAACCGGAAAGCGGCAAACTCGGTTTCTATATCGTTAAGCCCGCAACAGGCGAGGGGCTGGTGATGGTGCACTTGCGAGCTATCAACATCCCGAAAGAAGCGCTCCTGCCCGGCGGCACACTCACCCTGATGCTGACAGCCGATCCGCAGGTTTTTTGGGACGCGCCGCGCATCACCAGCATCGAAGAGGCCGACGACTTCGCGCTGCAAAGCAAGATGCGCAATTATTGGGACAGGTAGATCAGAGTCTTCAGTTGAGCTCCTTATGACGCTGTTGAGACTCTAAGTGAGTAGACTTAAGTTATCGGAAAGCAAGATCTGTGAGCGTCAGTCAAACAGTTATTGCCCAACACACCCCTGAGCCAGCAGCTTCGGGCACCAGTACCACAACTGTCACTGAACGAACAAATACCCAAACACCAACACCCTGACCGTTATCAGGTCAATGATCACGCTGGGTCTGTCAAAGTCTGGTGGATCCAGCAGCGAGTGGAATATAAAGGAATCTTATGGACAATCCTGGCGACAAATACAGTTCAGTTGGTAAACGTTTCCGGCGTTTTGGGGCCGGGCTGCTGATCCTTCGGAGCCTCATCAGCCGGCTGGTCAGCCTGGTCAGTGTGACCCAGCAGGATCTGATCGATGCGGGTGTATACCATCATTGGACGCGCGACTGAAAGTCCGGATAGATAGCGTAAACCAGGAAAGCAAGGTAGTTTGAAAGTTTTTGCGATGCACAAACGGCGTATCTCGACCATGATGTTGATCTTGATCCTGATGATTCTGGCGGCGATGGCGTGTGATGACAGCACCCTGCTCGGATCTGGGCAGCCGTTACGGACTCCTTTACCCTATAACCAGGAAGGGCTGCAAGCGGCGTATGCCGCCGCGCAGGCTACCCAGGCTGCTGGACAGAGCCAGTTGATGTATTTGTCTCACCAGGCCACTGTGGTCAGCCTGAATATAATTCAGGCCGCGGATGCCGCCGCGCAGAGCACAAGGGAATATAACCAGCGCCAGTTGATGGAGCTGTCCATCCAGGCTAACGAGGTCAGCCAGAACATAGCTCGGGCGGCTGCCACGGAGCAGTTCATCAGAGAACAATCTCAGATGGCATGGAACACAACGGCCACTTATTCTGCTCACATACTGAACCTCACACAGACCGTGCAAGCCCAGGCGATTCTGGACGCCCAGGCGAATGCGACCCTGACAGCTTACCCATTGACGGCCACTCCCTGGGCTGCCATCCAGGCTGACATCATACGATTACGGAATAGAGCTGAACGGCGAGCCTGGTGGTCAGATTTTGTCATCACCCCATTGATTGTCATCCTGCTCATCGGGCTCGTTCTTCTGCTCATTGTGGGCGGGGTAATGGCCTACCAGCGGCTTATGCCAGTGCTGGAGCTTCGTCTGCGCACCATCTCGCCCAACGTCAGCCCCTTGCTGGTGGTGGATGGATCAATCGTGGATCCCGATCCCCCTCATCGCCAATTGACGCAGCTGGAATTGTACTTACTCAACCATCCCCAACCTCCGAGTGATCAAGCGGTGCAGGTGGAAATCATCGGCGCGACTGAGCCATCGATCGCCAACTGGATTATCGAAGCCGAGCAGGAATTGCGCTCCGCGGGAAGAACGCAAGCATGAGCGCTCACCGTTACCTTCCAGCCGCTCGCTATGTAGCCCAGGCTTTTCCAGGCATCCTGGCTGAGCGTGGATTGAGGCCATTCATCAGCCGCTTTGTTCTGACCGAAACCCAGCAAGGCGATGCCTGGCTGTTTGTTGTTCTGGAGGTCAGCCCTGAGCAACCTCTGGAAGACTATGCTGCCCCCGAGGTGTTGGACTATCTATCCACGGCGTTGCATGGACTTCCTGTAGTGATCAGCAACTCCTATGGCATGCGTTATGCCGTGCTTCTCAGTTCATCTTAATTGCAAGGCCCCAACTGATTCTGAGAAGCGGATGGAGAACGGCGCGCTGCCCAGGCCCCGCAGGGCCAGCAGTAAAAGTAAACAAGGATAGTTTGTTCGAAAGGATTCAGAAGGATACATAAAATGCACAAGCTCAAGAATTTGATCATATTGTCTGTTCTAACCACGCTTATTGTCGTGGCAAGCGGTTCCCCGCCCAACGCCCTGGCTAGCCCCAATGCAGTTGCCCCCAATTTGGGCGCCGCGGCGACCTTCGTGGCCCTGGCTGGCTCGACGTTGACCAATACCGGCTCGGGCGTCTATTATGGGGACGTGGGCACCTTCCCGGGAACCGAGATCATTGGCTTTCCACCAGGCACAGTCGTTAACGGTTCGATATACGCGGGTGGTTCGGTGCCAGCTCTGGCGCAGACTGATGCCAACACTGCATATGTTAATTTAGCAGGCCAGACGTGCAATGTCGATTTCACGGGTGTGGATCTGGGCGGAAAGACACTCACACCAGGCGTCTATTGTTTCGATACGTCGGCTCAACTGACGGGGAACCTGGTTCTCGATGCTCTGGGTAATCCCCATGCGGTCTGGGTTTTCCAGACAGGCAGCACGCTCACTACCGCACCCGGCTCGTCTGTGGCTGTGATCAACGGTGGTCAAGCTCTCAACGTGTACTGGAAGGTTGGCAGTTCCGCTACTCTCGATACCACCACTCTGTTCATAGGAAATATCATTGCGGATGCGAGCATCAGCATGCTCGCCGGTGCAAGCCTGACAGGTAGAGCCCTGGCGCTCCATGGCGCAGTGACGATGGATACCAACGGCAGTCTCCCGATTCAGAATACCATGCTGTTGAATTCCATGTATCTGCCGGTGATTGCCCGTCCCTGATGCTCTGCTGCCAGAATGGAAGGCCGAAGGCCGGGCTTGCTCTACGCTGCTCAGAGCGCCGGTGTAAACAACTGGGGCGGCTTATGCAAAGGATTAGGAGGATGACGTTATGAACAAGGATATTTTTGAAGGCAAGTGGAAGGAAATGCGCGGCCAGATCAAAGAGTGGTGGGGCGTGCTCACCGACGATGACCTGGAACAGGCAGCCGGCAATGCCGAACAAATCATCGGCTTGCTCCAACAGAAGTATGGCTACACCCGGGAGCACGCTGAAGCAGAATTCAACCGGCGGGTTAGTGAAGCCAAAGAGGCGCTTGATAAAAAAGTCTGAGGCCCAGGAAAGACGTTTTTTCCTGGCAGTGGACTGAAAGTCAGGCTGCGCTCTGGCTGTTCCCGTGCCTCTTCTCCAGCGAGAAGGGGCACGGGAAGCAGGCTTTAATAAGCACGGGTAGCCTTGCTTTCACAGATGACCAGGCGGATCTCTAACACTTATAGAGAGTAGGAAAAGCATGGCGCTCAATCCACCTTCCCAACCCTATCAATGGACATTCCGGCGCGTCATGTGGGCGACTCTCGTGCTCGTTTTTGTCGCCCTGAGCTTCTGGCTCCTCTACCGGTTTTTCCAGGTCGTTTTCATCTTGTTTATCGCCATCGTGGTGGGCACGGTGATCAGGCCAGCCGTAGCCTGGCTGCAACGGCGAGGGCTGCCCCGGATGGCAGGGGGGATTCTTGTCTATCTCTTGCTGCTCGCCCTGCTGATCGGCTTCGTGCTGTTATTATTCCCGTTGATCCTCGAGCAAGGTACAACGATTGCTGCCGCAGTGCCAGGTTACTACCAAAGCCTGCGGGAGTGGATGGTTAATTATCCCAATCAAATGATTGTGCGCTTAGGTGAGTTCCTCCCAGCGACACTAACAGGCCTGGAGTCGATCCAGCAAACGGGACAGCAGATGCTGGATTCTGCAGAGCAAGCGTGGGGTTATGTGACCTCAGCGGCTAAGGTCACGTTCATCGCCACAGCTTTTCTGCTGTTAGCCTTTACCTGGACGCTCGAAGGGCCGCGCAACATTCAGTCTTTGTTGCAGTTGGTTCCAAAGGGCCAGCGCCAGAGCATCAGCGAACTGATTTCGGCCATGGAAACCAAGGTTGGTTCCTACATTGCCGGACAAGGCGTCCTTTGCCTGATCATCGGCAGCATGGCGCTGGCTGCCTATATGCTCATCGGCTTGCCCAATGCCCTGGTGCTGGCGCTCGTGGCGGGCGTGCTGGAGGCCGTCCCGATGATTGGGCCGCTGCTGGGCGCCATTCCTGCGGCCGTAATTGCCTTATCCATCGCGCCTTCCAAGTTGATCTGGGTGATCATTGCAACACTTATTATTCAACAGGTGGAAAACAGCCTGCTGGTGCCGCGCGTCATGCGTAAGGCGGTGGGGGTCAATCCATTCGTCTCTCTGCTGGCCCTTTTTGCCTTTGGCTCTCTGCTCGGCGTTGCGGGCGCGCTCATGGCAATTCCCTTTGCAGCGATTATCCAGCTCATCCTCGATCGCTTCGTCTTTCAACCAGAAGCGATCGAGCCGGAGGCCTCGCCCGGCCGCGATTATGCCAGCCGGCTGCGCTATGAAGCGCAAGACCTGGCCCAGGACATGCGTAAGCAAGCGCGGCTCAGGAAAAAAGGCTCGGATCTGAAAGTCAAGCAGATTGATCAGATGATGGATGAGATTGAGACTATTACAACCGACCTTGATGCTCTGCTGGCGCAGGTCAGCCCTCCAGGTGTACCATGACGAAGCGACTGGTAGTGTTCGCAGCAGCGGTTATGACCACATTGCTGGCGCTGGTGGTGCTGTGGCAGTTCCGGACAGTCATTGTTTACGTGCTGATCTCGCTCGCGGCTGCAGCAGCCCTGCGCCCATTGGTAATCCGACTGGCTGGGCGAGGCATCTTGGTGCGCGCAGCCTGGATTCTGCTCTATCTGGTGGCCTTGGGCAGTTTCGGCTTCTTACTCTTCATCGCTAGTAAGACGGCGATCAATGAGATTCAACAGTTGGCCCATACTTTGTCGGTGCAGGATGAATGGATGCTGCCGATTTGGTTGAAGGGCAGCTCATTCCAACACGCGCTGATCGCGCGGCTGCCACCTCCAAGTAAACTCTTCCAAGCATTAACCGGCGACCAGGGGCAGCTCGTGCTGCCGGCTCTACTCGGCTTCACCCAGGGCATTGGCAGCCTCGTGAGTGGTGTAATCGTTATTTTATTCTTGAGCATCTATTGGATCATCAATCAAATTCATTTTGAAAGACTCTGGCTTTCGCTGCTCCCATCTGGTCAGCGCAAACAGGCGCGTGGTATCTGGCGGACAGTTGAGCCTGACCTCGGCGCTTACATACGCGGCCAGCTCATCCAGAGTCTCCTGGCCGGGCTGCTGTTGGGTTTGGGGTACTGGCTGCTCGGGTCGCCATACCCGGCGTTCCTGGCTCTGGCTGGAGCTCTGGCATGCCTGATTCCTTTGGTTGGGGCAGCTCTGGCGGTCATTCCAGTACTTTTAGTGGGGCTGCTGACCAGCTGGCAGTTTAGCCTGTTTACGACTCTCTATACCCTCATTGTCTTGATTGCGCTGGGAGTATGGGTCAAGCCACGGCTTTTCAATCGCAGATGGGATAATCCCATTCTGACCGTAGTTCTGCTCATTGCCCTGGCAGACGCTTTTGGCTTTCTCGGGATCATCGTAGCGCCACCCTTATCTGCCGCAATCCAGATCCTGTGGAGCCGCCTGGTCAGCCACCGCGCGGTTGCCGGGGCTGCGGCCCAGGTCTCAGACCTCAAGGAGCGCCTGGCACGCGTGTGGGACACCATAAGGGCGATGGATGATACGCCTCTGCCCTTGGTGACCAGCAGCATGGAGCGGCTCACCCAACTGATTGAGAAAGCTGAACCGATTCTGCAAGCTGCCCTGCCGGCTGAGTCTTCCGAACCATTCCATTCGCCCCAGCCTGTCACTGCTGTGGGGCTGCCACCTGGATCCACAGAACCATGAAGAAACACACGATGACCGCAGCCAGAATGGCTAGAAATATGGCCCAGCTCAGGCAGAAGGGAATTGACAGAACCCACAGGCTAAACGAGCGTACACACGGCTGGTTGGGGGTTTTGGCGGGCGCAGCCCAGCAAGCCTTAAAGCCCGCCTCAGCGATTACGGCCGCGGCGATTGCTTACTTTGCCCTCTTTTCCCTATTTCCGCTCATCCTCTTGAGTATTTCCATTGCCAGTTTCAACCTTGGCACGTTGATGGACCAACAGCTTATCGTGCAAAAGCTGGAGTTTATCGCGCCAGCCTTGGGGCAGTTGTTGGGCCCAAATATTGACGAAATTGTCCAGGCGCGTGGACCAGTTACTGGCGTTGCCTTAGTTGGTCTGATCTGGTCCGCCTCCACAATTTTTTACACACTTACCCAGACCTTGAATGAAATTTGGAGCAATAAACGAAGTCGCCCTGTTTGGAAGCGGCGTGGTCTGGCAATCCTGTTTGTCCTGGCCTTCGTTGGCCCGGCTCTCTTCCTGGCTTCGTTCGCCGGCAGCTTGATTGCAAATTTGCGCACCTGGTTGCCCGACCCAGTCATTCCAATTGGGGGAGGAATCAGTTTTGGAGTAGCTATCTTGCTCGATGTTGCTTTATTCATGGTGCTCTACATCCTGCTCCCTCATGGCCCTTCCACCTGGCGCGAGGTATTACCTGGCGCGATTGGAGCTGGATTGCTCTGGGAGCTTGCCAAGAAAGCCTTTTTGCTCTTTGTTTCAACTTATATCTCAGCCTCGAACCTGGTGTATGGTTCAGTGGCCGCCATTATTGCCTTCCTGGCCTGGGCTTATCTGAGCGGCATTATCCTTCTCTTTGGAGCTTTCTTGAGCGTCTCTTATTACCAGTTAAAGCAGCAGCATCAAGAATCGGCGGGTATAATACATCCACAAAATTCCGATCAACACACTGAGGGCAGTGATGTTTAGCGAAGATGAGCCAGTATCTACCAGGACTGAATATAACCGGGATTTTCTCCTGGGTATGATCTTGCTGTTGGTTATTATCATGCTGACGTGCTGTCTCTTGATGTATTTGTTGTATAACCAGCTGAATCAGCCTCGCTCAATACCACAGCCAGAGATGCCAGCACTGGCATTGCCAACGGCTGTGGCGCCCAGTGTTTTCCCGTTGCATTTTCCTGTTATCCTGTCCGGGCCCGAACCTGTACCTGTAACCGAGAAGAACTGGAAAGTAACCAATATTTCATATCAGGGGTATGAATTGGGTGGTCAACGCTACGACTTAGTAACCTTTACACGCATCGATGGCCAGGAGACAGCCCAGGGATATTGTATAGATCCGGGTTTGGACGTACCCGATATAGGTATTGAGTATATGTTGAACGCAGAAGGGATTTTCGTCCCTTTGGTTCAACCTGTTGACCATCCACTCCAGCGGTTTGAAAAGTTACGATAAAAATAGACGTTACGTACTTCAGGGGAAATTGGGGGGTTTTGGTTTGATAGGGTAAAGATGCTCCCTTCTCAGTTGTGACGCTGTTGAGACTCTACACCATTATACTTAGGTTAAAGATAACTGCCTCCATGCTCCCGATGGAAGGAATACATTTGTAATGTGTATTTGAAAAACTCAGACAGGAGTAAATAAGATGGTTAATATTATCATTCGGCTTATCGCGGGCGCTGTCATCGGGGGGCTGGTGACTTTAATCATTCACCGCCGTCAATCGATCTTGCTGCTCAATGTCGTTTTGGGCAGCGTTAGCACGATCGTGGCTGGCTACCTGCTGCTGCCTTTGTTTCATATTGACACAATCGGCTTCAGCTTGCTGGGTTTGTTGGTGTCGCTGGTGGGCGCCACTGTTCTGTTATTGGTTGTCAATTTCTTCATCAGAGAACACACTGTGACAAACACAGTTATTGAACGCCAGTGGGAGCAGGTGCGCAGAAAAATCCACACCCGCTGGCCTAAAATCAGCGAGGAAGATGCCGATCAGATCAACGGTAATCACGAACGGTTTGTAAATATGCTTGTAGAACGTTATGGCATTGCCAAAGAGGAGGCTGAAGATCAATTACAAAGATTTTTAAGGGCAGTTGTTACCAAAGTATCCTGGCCAGATTTATTACAAAATCGAGCACATCGGACGTAAACCCTTCGTAGGGTCACAACATATAAACCTGATATAGAAGAATTGGAGTTTAGAATGAGTCTACTTTCCTGGATCGTGGTTGGTTTGATTGCCGGCTGGTTGGCCGGTAGGGTTATGAAAGGGGGAGGTTATGGGTTGATTGGTGACATCATCGTTGGCGTGATCGGCGGATTGTTGGGAGGGTTCCTTGCTTCCTATTTCTTCAAGATCGGCGACCCGATGTCGGGGATCAACCTGATGTCCATTCTGGTCGCGTTCCTAGGCGCAGTGTTATTGCTTTTCCTGCTGCGCACCCTGAGTGGGAGAAGGGTTCGGCGCTAGAGTTAGTGATAGCTCCGCAGGGCCGCCGCTGTGAAAATGGCGCTGCATGGTCCTGCGGAGATTACTCATTTATCCGGCGATTCAAGTCGCCCAGGGCAAGTCGGAAGCCATCCGTCAGATGAAAATAGCTGCTGAAAAATTCATCGTTGGCAACGCTCAGGCCCTCAAGTTAGTGGAGGTCTTATGGACTCAAAACAAATGTTAGCGATCGTCGAGCAGTACTGCCGGAAGATTGCCTCGACATACGAGAATATTACCGTCACGCGCATTGCGAACTGGAAGACAGTATTTGTAGAGCAAACTGGCGAGAGTGGGCGAGCAGTGATGCTGTCAGAATACAAGATAGATGGGGTAACCTGCTGGGCTGGATACAGCACGCGCAGCCAGACAGTTTACATCAGCATGAAAGCATGAGGCCGCGTGAGCAAGGAAGGCGTTTGGCCGTTACCGGCCCTAATCTGAAATTATTGAAAGAGGAGCAAATTATGGCAAACCAAATCAAATGCCCTCATTGTGGCAAAACGATAACGAATAACTCGATTATCGATGATGCGGCAAAAGGTGAGGGGGCTGATACGCAATCCATGATCTGCGATTGTGGAGAAAGAATTACTTATTGGCAAATTACATCCCAGCTGAGAGACCAAAAGAAGCTTGGTGCAAGAATCCGAGATTGGTTCAGAAGCTTCGGTAAGGGTTGATGAAGGGCAGAAAAGGATAATGGATATATTGACTAGAGCCGAGCTAGAACAGCTAATGCGTAAAGAACAGCAATGGTGTGTTTCCATATATATGCCGACCCATCTTACAGGGAGAGAGACCCAGCAGGATCCTCTTCGGCTGAGAAACCTGCTCGGAGAGGCTGAGAAGCAGTTATCTGCCCGGGAAGTTAGCACGCGCGCTGTGGAAAAAATGCTCGAGCCGGCCAATCTGCTCTTGCAGGATTCTAATTTCTGGCAGCACCAGAGTGATGGCCTGGCTATTTTTCTCTCTTCCAACAGAATTCGTCACTATCGTCTTCCATTGAAATTTGATCAATTTGTGGCTGTTATGGACCACTTCCACATCAAGCCGCTGCTGCCTCTCTTCACTGGCGACGGTCAGTTCTACATCTTGGCGTTGAGCCAGAACCACGTCAGGTTGCTGAATGGATCGCGCTATGGCGTCAGCGAGGTTGACATCGGGCAGGTAGTTACCAGTCTGGCTGAAGCAATACCATCCGACGATCATCAAGTGAATCTTCAACTCCACACTTCTGGTTCCACAGGAGGAATGGCTGTGGACGGTTCAGTAACATTCCATGGACAAGGAGGTGGCAACATAAGCGCCAAGAATGATCTCCTGCGCTATTTTCGTCTTATCGCGGATGGCTTGACACAATTTCTTCAGGGAGACCGGGTGCCGCTCGTGTTGGCAGGAGTCGAATACTTGCTTCCGATTTATAAGGAAGCCAATACGTATCCGAACTTGATAGAAATGGTCATAAAGGGGAACCCTGATTTGCTGAGCGCAGACGAGCTGCATAAAACCGCCTGGGACATTCTTGGGCTTCACTTCCAGGCAGCACAAGAAGAGGCTGTAGCCCATTACCAACAACTTTCCGGTCAAGCAAGCGAACGAGTCGCAAACACATTGGAAAAGATCGCTCCAGCCGCTTACCATGGCCAGATTGAAACGTTGTTCGTCGCTACCGGAGTGCAGAAATGGGGTGTCTTTAATCCAGTTACAAATGAGATTGAATACCATGATCCAATTGAGTCCGGCGATGAGCCCCTGCTGGACATGGTGGCTGTTCAGACCTACTTGAAAGGTGGCACAGTCTACGCCGTGGAACCAGAAAAAGTGCCGGGTGGGACATATGCTGCTGCTGTACTTCGTTATTGATCCGGCGTCATTGTTCAGCCTGGTGACTGTACGCTTTGCGACAGCGAAGCACAAACGTATCGCCGTGCGATGCGATGGCTGCATTTCGCAGGTGTGCGGCTACGAAATGGGGTTCTATAACGCCAGGCTGTGCTGATAAACTAACAGAAGAAGGAGTTTGATACACATGGCAGACAAGACGAGTAAGGTGAAAAAGAAACGACTACCCAAAGGGCAGCGTACACACGTGCGGCGGCTGAAGCAAGAGGCTCGCAAGACCGGGCCCGTTAATAAGTAGTAGGCCTGTATCTCGCTCACCAAACGCCGGTTGAGAGCGGTTTTAGTAGGTCAGCCAGCGCCAGAAGACAAATCGTTTTTCTATGGGTATATGCCAGAATAGCCGCGTAAACTCCCCCAACGCTGACTTATAAGAGCGTTGGGGGAGTTTATTTATCTACGTTATTGTTCTTCGAAACCCAAATCCTATTACGCTTACTTGTTGGACAGAAATCGGGTCACCTTGGTTTTGCACACCGGGCAGGTGCCCTGGGCAATGCGCCGGCCCTTGGCTGTCTCTTTAACAACCCCGTCCTTGATCATTTGTTTCTTGCGACACTTGACACAGTATCCTTCGAATTCCATCGAAATTCCTCCTTTCAAGGCGAAAGAGAGCGGAAACTAATCTTTCTACTTTGATAAGTTTAGTACAATTAGCTGTTTTTGGCAATAGGAATTCGGTCAGTAGGGCGGAGAGAAGCCGCTAGAGCCGCAGGCTAATGCTCTACCTCAATAGCTGATTGGTTTTTTGAGCAGGCCACCATTCGCCAATAAAATAGATTGACTGATCGCCGTTTGAAAAAACCGCCCAATGGCACAGAAACTCAGGTGGAAAATATGGGGGAGTGATATTGCGACTCCCTGTTCCATCAACATTCATCAGGTAAAGATCATACTGCCCGGCGCCTCCGATGGCAGCAACTACGTAAACGATCTGATCCCCCGTGCTCGACCATTGCGCTAAACCCTGCGAGTAGCCAGACTGAGTGAGGCGGAGCTCATTCCCGCTAACGAGATCCAGGATAAATAAATCATAGTTGCCATGAGGGGACTGATCATCCACCAGTCGCTCAAATACAACTCTTGAGCCGTCTGGGCTGATTCTGGGATCATAATCGCCGTAGGGCAGGTTTGCCTTGCCCCACTCGCCTGCTCTTGGTGGATGCGTGATCTGGCGAATATCGCTTCTATCCTCTTGCATGATCCATATGCTGCTGTTTTTTGTGAATACGATCTGATCGCCTGTCCAGTCGATATCTGCTTCGTGCGAACTTGAATCGTATAACAGCCTAGCGTCACCGCCATCAGCATTCATCACATAGATGCCAAGACTGGCAGTGCGTTGAGAGAGAAAGGCGATCCTTGATCCATCCGGCGACCAGACGGGGTAGAGATCCCAGAAGTTGTTGTCGGTTATTCTCCGCAAATCATCGCCCTCTGTGCTGAGGGTGAAAATCTCTTCATTGCTGTTGCTTTCCCCATCTGCTTTTTGTGAGAAAACCAATCTGTCACCCGTATGGTTCAGGCGCAGGCTGGCAATTTCAACCGCTGAACTGTAGAGCAAATCAACGGTTTGGGTTTCTATACCCAATGTGTAGATGCCCCATCTTTCGGTGTGGGGTACGGTCTGCATGTTTGGAGGTGAATGATCCTTAGATGGGTTATCTTGCGCGACTGTTGGCGATGAGCCGGGAGATCCCATATCTGTAACTCCGCAGGCAATCACCAGGAGGATCAGTGGAGCGAGAAGAATCTTTTTCATGGGAGACCCGGATAAGGATATGCAATCTGGCAGTTCTATAAAGTTATACTGCTAGATGACGAAAATGTTGCTCTGCGATACCGGTTATTTTTGGTTTTCATCAACCTGCGCGCAGCTAGAAATATACCTGCTCAATCCCCTGGATATATTTGGAATTGCGCGTCACTCGAAAGGGGAAGAAACCTGCCACACGGTTGGCGTGCGGCTCCTGGTCAATCTCATATTTCAACTCGACCACCAGGTCGTGGTAATTCACGTGCCGGTGAATGAAAGTGTTGCCAAAGATGCCGTTCGCTTTGAAAAATGCCATCTCTGTATCGAGTGTGACCCGAAAATGCCCGCTCCGCGAGGCGTAGTAGCGCCGGTAATAGCGGTTGAACAGGACGATTTCCAGGCTGCAGAGATCACGGCGCACATTCTCGGGCAGTTTCGAATTCATCACCAGGTTTCGGAAGGAAGCATTGCAGAAGCTCTGATCCAGGTAGAACGGCGGCAGGGGGTAAGAATGCTTTGTGCCTACCAGCCCGTCCTTGACCTTGATCTCCAAAACCGGGCTGTTCAGCGCGCCAAATGGCGCGCCGTACCAGCGCAGGCGCACCTTGCGCCGCTGGCTGGCCCCGTTGAGGTTATCGTAATAATTCTCCAGATCAGGGGTATCGAAATACAGGTTGTTCACATAACGCGGTGGGTATGGTGCGTAGAACAGGTACGGGTGCAGCTTGATCAGCGCTTCCACTTGAAAAGGCCGCAGCTCATCCACCAGAAACTTGCGTTCATAGCGGTAGGTGCGCAGCGCAGTATAGCCCTGCCCAGCTGAAGCAGGATGCCCTGAAGCTTCCATTACCAGACACCTTTATTGTCGAGAAACGATACCTGCAGACCTGGTGAAAGCTCTAACAACGCCATGCGCGCCTGTTCGAGGTTTGATATATGGCGGAACTCGACCACAAAAGATATTTCAAGCGCCTCAGGGGTCTCGTCGAATCGCAGCAAGCGCAATTTGCTGGTATGGCGGGCCAACACGTCCAGCAACTGCTGGAGAGTGACTTTTTCCCCGCCGTGACTGGAGACGGTCAGATGCAGGTTCACATCGGCCTGTGTCTGGCGCAGCAAGCGCGCCAGGCCGATCACGATCACCACCACCACCAGGGTAATCAGCGTGACCACGCGCTGGTTATCGCCCAGGCCAATCCCTAAGCTGATGGCGAAGAACAGGTAGGCCAGTTCTTCGGGTTCCTTGATGGCTGCCCGGAAGCGGATGATAGATAGAGCGCCTACCAGGCCCAGGGATAGAGCCACCGATGAGCGCACCACCAGGATGATGAAGGTGGTTGTGACGGTGACCAGGATGAAATTGGCGGCGAACTTACGCCGGTTCGAGAGCGAGCTGCCCCAATAGATATATACCCGGCTCAAGATGAATGATGTTAAGACGGCCAGGAGCAGGTTAATCACAAACACATCCGTTTCGAAGGTGCTGCCCTGGCTGGTAGAAAGGCTGCGCAAGAGATCCTGCCATGAACCAGCGGCAGGGGTTTGCACCGGTGGGGCAGCGGTTGGGGCGGTCAGTGGCCCGCCCGGTTCAATTGGCGCTGGCTCCACCGAGGCGCCGCCGGGCTGCATGTTCAGGTTGTCTAATTCGGTCGTGCGCTGGCCAACAGAGCCGAAAATCAGGCCGCCGCGCCCCAGCGGATCGGGGTCGTTGGCGCTGATCACGGCCTCGTCATTGACCATAATGGTATGATTGCCGCCCGACAAAGCGATCTGTACGGTGACCCAATCGGTGGTGTTGAGCGCCTCCGCCCTGGCGCTGCCCAATTCCTGAGGCTCGCCGGGTGGAGCCGTTTTAAGCAGCGTGGCTTCGCCGGGCCTGAGCAGCAGCAGATAGCTGCCCTGGTCAGTGGCCCGGTAGTTGACGTGGGTTTCGCCCTCGCCAGAATAGCGCAGTTCGAACCTGAGGGTAAAATCTTGCCAGGCGCCCAGGCGGGCAGCAAACTGCGCCGGCCCAATCCGTAAAACGCCATCAGCTACGATCGCCTCAGGAGCGTGCTCCCAGCCGGGAAGCTGGGCGTCATCAAATGTTTCTGTAAAGCCCTGGTCTCCCTGGGCCAACGCAGGTGCAGCCCAAAACGCGATCACTGCCAACCCAATCAACAGGGTTGTGATCCACAGCATACGCTTTCGTCTCGTCATGTGCTTCCTCCTTGGCGGTGATACTTAATTTTATGGCTGAGTTTCGTTTGCCAGCGCGGCTTGCAAGAAACGGCCGCGCTCGCTGGTGAAGCGCACCAAATCTTGCCATGAGTTTGTGAAGGCCTGCGGTTCGAACATAGGCCGGTCGCCATAGAAAGCCTTGTCGCCCGTCTCCTGGACAACATAGGGGGCAATCAGGCGGTGATAGCGCTCCACCTGGTCAGAGATATTCTTTTCGTTGAACCAATAGCGCAGCAGCAGATCAACATAGGCCAGATACTGGCTGCGGTAGCTTGAGACGCTGAATACCTGGTCAACCAGCGGGGCGCGCACCACCAGATCTGACCCAGACGACGGGAACAGGCCGGCGTGGGTATTATCTCCCCAGGCCAGGTCCCACGGGATCCACTCGAACCGCCCACTGGTCGGGTTGTTGAAAAGATAATAGTTGTTGCCGGTATAGGGATACGAATCCCAGTTATCCAGGATGGTGGTCACGGCGATGTAGCGCAGGAAGGCATCCACGTTGATCGCCTGCTCCAGCGCTTGCACCAGTTCGGCCTCGCTGGTGTACTGAACGCTGTCCACCGCCCGGCAGAGGGACACAATATCGCTGTAATCCGCCTCAGCCTCATTGTTCATCTTGCCATAAGCGTACTGACCGTTTTGGGTGGGGTAGTCGGTGATGCTCTCGCCATAGTAGATCAGGTCCATTGGCCCGCGCTGGGCATGGCTGGCTTTGTACAGGTTGCCGCCCTGGCTGTCGCGACCGAAGCGGTTATTGAGATATTTATTGTCCACGCGCTCTACCAGGGTATAGACACCCCAAAAAGAAGCCGGGCTATTATCATCGGTGATATCGATCCACAGTTCCACGTAAGCCACATGGCTGGCGGGCAGCCCGGCAAAACGCATCATTTCATAGGCCAGCTTCTCGCGCAGCAGGCTGGGGTCGCCGATGCTGTTGAGCAGCATGAGCTGGCGCAGGTTGAAATATTCCTGCCCGTCGATATAGGCATCGGTGTCAATTTTCCAGGGTTTTTTGTCACCCGAATGGTGCAGGGAGAACTGGCCGCGCATGCGGAAGCCGACATCTTCTAACCGCTCGTTGAAAATGACCGCATCAGCCCTGGCCTGATATTTGGCCTCGGGTTTGATCCACATCTGATCCCATTCAGCCTGCGGCAGAAAAATATCGATCCGCCGCACGCGGGTGTCGTCAAACACCGTCCAGTAGTCCACGCTGCTGGCCGCTGGGTGGCGCAGGCTGAACTGAACGCTGTCGGTGGCATAGCGCCCCTGGGTGTCCGTCACCCGCAGGGTGATGATGTAGTCGCCTGGCTTGGAATACAGGTAGCTGGCGTAGCCCCCTTGAGCGGTAGCGTCGAAGTCGAACTGCCCGTTGCCGTCCAGATCCCACTCGTAGCGGGCGATCTGCGCATCCTGTGAGCGGCTGCCGTAGGCGCTGAAGGTAATCCGTTGCGGCGTCCAGCCCTGGTTGGGCATGGCGCTGGCCTGGGCAGTCACCTGCGGGCTTTCGATGTCAGAGGCGGCGCTCCCGCTGCCAGAAAGCAGGCTGGCGCTCAACAGCCCCAGCCCCACCACGATGAATAAGGCGATCGAAGCTGTTTCTATCCACCGCCGGGTGTGGGCCGTACTTAAATCTAAGCGGTTTTGCATGTGCATCCTCAAGGTTAATAATGCACCGATGGAGACAATCGCGCCGCCCCTTTACGCCTGGTATCTTTCGAGCAGGTTAGACGCCAGAACATCATATCTATTCACTTTCAAATGGACAACAGCCTGCATTTCAATTATACAGTATCATATCTTTTCCGTAAGTACAGGAATAGCCTTACATCATCAGCATCCATGTGCTCAATAAAAGGCCAAAAGCGGAACGCCGCCCTGGAGCGGCGCAAGCTGTAGGGCACAAAGACTATTTTGTTTGTGAAGGTATTTTTGAATCGCTAATTGGGCTAACGGTTAGCCTCACTGGCGGGGTGGATTAGATCACCTCCCTCATCTTTTTCAATGTGTATTCTGTCACAACAATGTCGTTTACCTTTTTTCTCGCAAATACTTAATCTCCGACCCGTCCTTCACCGTCGGTCCGCATAAGGAACGCGTCGTAGGAGCGGCCATTTACGAGTTGGATTAGACCAGCAACGAGGTAACTTCCATCTTCGAGCTCGGTCAGGGCCATGCCGCCGTAAACGGTCTGTTGTTCAAGTAGGGATCGCCTCCACAGCACATTGCCATCCTCGTCGATGCGGCTGAGCAGGACACCGTTCGCAATTGAGCCAATCAGATAGGTTCCATCGCTGAGGCGAATCATGGAATTGGCGTAATCATCGAAAGCCGAATCACCGAAGGAGGTCTCCCACTCCAGTTCGCCGGAGGATGTGCAGCGAGCGAGCCAAACATCTGCCTGCCGGGGTGCACTGCTCATCGAGAAACCGGCCAGGAGGAATCCGCCTTCCTCAGTCTGGATGACCTGGGAGGCGTACTGCCAGCCAACGAGTTCGTAGCGTTGCGCCCACTGAATACTGCCATCGGCTTCAAGTTTTACCAATTCGGCATCTTCCTCGACATTCACAGCGAGTACGAGAGCGCCTTCCGGAGTCTCGAGAGCATCCATCACGAGTTCCTCCCCGGGGTTTTCGACGGTGTACTCCCAGATGATATCGCCGTCCTGCGTCACGCGAATGGCATATTCATCCCTTCCTCCTCCGATGGATTCGGTGAATCCGTAGATCAGCAGTTCCCCATTCGATAGATAGAGCATCCCGTACGGCCACTCCCGGCGCGCTCTGCCGTAAGTCTTGAACCAGTCCTCGCTGCCATCTTCAGCAATCTTGAGCAGAAAAAAGTCGCGGCCTCCAGCGCCGTAGGAATCCGTTTCGCCGAAGATGTAGTAACCTCCATCCTCGCCCAGCGCGACTGATATGGCTTGCTCGTACCCGTCTCCACCCCAGGTCTGCTCCCAAAGCACATCACCATCGAGGGTCAATTTCATAAACAGAGCGTCTCCCGAATAGGGTGGCATGTGCAGATGGTTTGTGGCACCGACCACAAGGATATTGCCATCTTGCGTGAAAACGATATCGAAGAATGCGCCATAATCGGGGCCCTCGAATTTTCTGATCCAAGTTTTTGGACTTACGGCTGCTGTCTCAGAAGGTTTTTGTGTAGGAGGTGCATCCTTTTTTGTGGTTGGAGTGATGGTTGCTATGTCAGAAGGTTGTCGTGTAGGAGACACATCCTGTCCTCCGCCTGACATGCAGCCGGAGATCAAGATAAGAATGATAAACGAGATATAAAACTGTTTCTTGACCATGACAGCCTCTCTTTCGGTCGTTTTCCATGCGCGTGTTCACAGATCAATTTCTTGCGGGATCTCTCCGGTTTAGTAGCTGGAGTAGTGCTGCCTCGTTTTCAAGAATATTCAGTTCGACAGAGCGGCTGGTAAACCATTCTTTGGCTTTTTCATCAAGCAGCTGAACCTGCCTGGCAAGTGCAGGCAGATCGCCTTGCGCGGCGAACATTGTTAAATCCGGGAAGCCTGCTTTTAGATACCCATCGAGATATTCACCAAGTAAGTTGAAATCTGTGCCGAAAAAACCTTTGTCAACTTTATTCATCAACTCGCATATCAATTGTTGTAAAGCAAAAGCCGCTGCACTTGCTGTGAGCCTGTCTCCACGCTCGCACGCGGAAAGCACCTTGGTCTTGTACTCATGGACATCAAAGTAAAAATCAACGAATGCCTCTTTTGCCTCCGAGGGTTCGGCGAGTGATGCCTGTGAGGCCAGGAGGGTTTTGTGGACCTGCAGGGCCAATTGATCTGCTTGTTCCATCACCTGGTCTGGTGATTGGGGCTGCAGAATTCCATTTAGCATCGTTTCCAGGTCAGCGGGTCTTTGCCGTAACGCCAATATCTGCGGCATATTTGCGCCCCAGCCTTTCGAAAAGTATGTCTGGTTGACCAGCGCCAGACAGTTGACCGCGCAGCAGGTGAACTGCCATCCCGCCCAATGTAGGCCGGGCATATCGTTGTGTGCAATTGCCAGTCGCATCTGGCCCAATTGAAAAAGGGTGGTCTTGAATTCCTCCAGCCCTCGTTCGACCATGTAACCACGGCTTTCTGAGCGGACAAGTTCAGCAATACGCGCTTTCAACGCATTAAAGCGCTCCAGGTCTGCCTCCGAACGGTAATAAAGCACCTTTGCATCCGCAATCTCGGAAGCTGATACTGCCCAGGGGTTTCTTGACTTCGCATTGGCAATGTTCTCCAAAGCCTTCCAGGGCATGCCATCGAATTCGAAGGGCAAGCCGCCGATGACAAAAGTGGTGCGTAATGATTCCGCTTCGCCGTCGTCCGGGACGTAATAAATGTCGAGGTCAGAGGTTGATCTAGCTGTGCCGCGCGCATATGATCCGTAATAAACGATGAGGGCGATTTTGTTGCCGTGGACTCGTACTGCATGCGATATTAAAATGTCGGCGATTCTAAACACATCAGTCATTTTTTCACCCATAACTCCTAAAAGCACACTTTCATTCTTATCATGCAACCCAGCCCAACAGCGTATCTCACAGGCGCGAGCATCCGGTGGAGCCGGTGTTAGGCGGCAGTTTGATTTATCAATTTCCCGGATTATCCACTTCTTCCCGGTTGCGATCAAGTGCGTTTTACAAGTATTTTACTTGAGTTAGATCCCCTCCTACTATTTCTTCGAGGCGATATTTCTGTTCGTCTTCGACATACCAGGACTTTACCACGGAAGGTACGCGTAAGCGCATATCTTGAAGATATAGAGAATGTAGTTCATCAAAGGCTTCATTCCCGGTTAGAGAAAGCCTGGCAACCTGATCAAGTAGTATGAGATCATCATCGGGCAGATCAATATCGCGTCTTTCAAAGATTCCCCAGTAATCCCAACACAACATTTCGATCTTGTTCAGAGCAGCAAAATCGCGGGCCAGGTGGCCTTTAACATACCACCAACCTGTGTAGTTTGGGAGAAAACCAAATTTCTTTGGGTCTGTTTCCTTTTTCCGGCAGCGCTGCCACGCTACATCTGCGGTCAGATATGCATCCCGGGGAACATCACAGGGATCGAAGGATATGTGAACGGCTTTACATTGCAGTTCGTCGAGCTGCGCATCAACCAGCACCCATCTCTGTTCCTGCGCATGCCAGTACTCAGTAATGACGTGGTCTCCATATCCTACTACAGTAGGAGGAAAGAAATAGGTTGCAAAGCCATAACGGACGCGAGCAGGGATCCCTTTCTGTCGCAGCATTGAAGTAAGTAGCAGGGCAAAGTCTCGACAGATACTAAATAAACGATGTTCAGCAGGCCTGGGTTCAATCAATGGATGATTGCTGAGTTCCAGTATTCGATCTATTTTATTCGAAACCGTTCGAATGCTGGATTCTAGATTCCGATTTTCCGGCATGGATACACCATATGCACTCACCCAGGCTTCGTGGATCAACAATCCTTGCACAACTTTACAAAGAGTAGGAATGTCATCTGGCAATTTGGAAAACAAGGATGCTTTTTTACCCGGATCACTCATCATTCCATGCTTTGCATAAAATTCAAGAGGCTCGATGTTCGCAGACATTGTTGTTTTGTCTCCTTTCAACAATGTGTTATATTCTTTACTTTCAGCCGCCCATCGATTAATTATACCAACTTGTACTATGCTGTAAATTCACAAAATAGCACGATAATAATATACCAGAATCGTAAATGAGATGATTTTTGTGCCCGAGACAACCTAACCCAAAACCGAAATTGTTGAGCGAGATCCAGGGACTGCACCAGTTGATGACTCGCTGATCATACGGCAGCGGCACGCGCCTGATGGAATTTGTCCGTTTGCCCGCCAGTGTGTCCACTGCATATGTTTCACGCATAAATGTGTTATACTTATTTACGTGTAATTATTTATCTGGAGGCAGCCGTGGACGCAATCCAAAATGTCACCCTGGCAATTCCCAAAGATGTACTGCGCAAGGCCAAGATTCTCGCCGTGCAAAAGAACACCTCGCTATCCGGCCTGCTGACTCAAACACTCGCAGACCTGGTTGCTCACCAGGAAGCTTACGAGCAGGCGCGACGGCGAAATTTGGCGTTGTTGAAGCGCGGTTTTGACCTGGGTACGCAGGGGCAGGTTCCTTGGAAGCGAGAAGACCTCCATGAAAGTTGATCCCCAGGCGACCCATTTTCTGGATACCAACATTCTGGTGTATGCCTATGATCGCTCCGCGGGGCGTAAACACAGCCTGGCAGCCCAGCTGGTGGAAGAATGCTGGGAAAATGAAAACGGCTGCCTCAGCATCCAGGTGCTGCAGGAATTTTTCGTGACCGTGACCCGCAAGATTGCCGCGCCGCTGGACGCTCAAACCGCGCGGCAGATTGTGGCCGACCTGGCGCAGTGGCGTCTGCATGCGCCCGAGGCTGATGATCTCCTCCAGGCTATTGATCTTCAGCAAAATTACCAGCTGGCTTTTTGGGACGCCCAGGTGATCCAAAGCGCCGCCTGCCTGGACTGCAAGCAGCTGCTGTCTGAAGATTTAAATCACGGCCAGGTCTATGGCGGAGTGCAGGTGGTCAATCCTTTCAAGGGAGTGGATTGATGGACCTCTTCACCCATGCCATGCAAAAACGAATGAAAGACGAATCGCCCCTGGCGGCGCGCATGCGCCCGCGCAATCTGGATGAGTTTGTCGGGCAGGAGCATATCCTCGGCCCTGGCAAGCTGCTGCGCCGGGCGATCGAAGCCGACCGCCTGTTCTCCTCGATTATCCTGTGGGGCCCGCCAGGAACGGGCAAGACCACCCTGGCGATGGTGATCGCCAACCTGACCAAGAGCCACTTTGTCACATTGTCTGCGGTGCTGGCGGGCAAGGCTGAGCTGCGCGTGGTGATCGACGCCGCACTGGAGCGGCGCAAGCTGTACGGCACAAAGACTATCCTGTTCGTAGATGAGGTGCACCGTTGGAATAAGGCCCAGCAGGATGCCCTGCTGCCGCATGTTGAAAACGGCACATTCACCTTGATCGGCGCGACCACCGAAAACCCGTATTTTGAGGTGATCGGGGCGTTGGTATCGCGCTCGCGCGTGTTCCAACTGCATCCGCTGACCGACAGCGAAACGCGCAAGATCCTCGAATCTGCTATCAGCGACCCGGAGCGAGGCTACGGCAAGCGAGCGGTGCGTGTAGACGAAAATGCGATGGAGCATCTGATCCGCATTGCTGGAGGGGACGCCCGCAACGCCCTCAATGCCCTGGAACTGGCGGTCGAAAGCACCCTGCCGCAGGAGGATGGGTCCATCCAGATCACTCTGGAGGTGGCGCAGGAATCCATTCAGCGGCGGGCGGTGCTGTACGATAAGGATGGCGACGCCCACTATGACACGATTTCGGCGTTCATCAAATCGGTGCGCGGCTCCGACCCGGATGCAGCCCTCTACTGGCTGGCGAAGATGCTCTACGCCGGGGAAGATCCACGCTTCATTCTGCGCCGCCTGATCATTCTATCCGGGGAGGATATCGGTCTGGGCGACCCGCTGGGCTTACTGGTCGCCAGCGCTGCGGCGCAGGCATTTGACTACATCGGCCTGCCGGAGGGTATCTATCCAATCGTCGAAGCGACCCTGTATCTCGCCACTGCGCCGAAATCGAACTCGGCGGGCGCCTACTTCAAAGCCTTCCAGCGCATCGAGCAGGAAGGTGTGGGCGGGGTGCCGCAGCATCTGCAAGACGATAACCGCGACGGGCGCGCCCTGGGGCATGGCAAGAGCTACCAGTACCCGCATGAGAACCCTGAACATTTCCTGCCGCAGCAGTATTTACCCAGGCCGCTGTTAGGCACCTATTTCTACCGACCTTCCAGCCAGGGATATGAGGCAGAAGTGGTCGAGCGGTTGAAGCGCTGGCGTGCAGCGCAGCGCCTGGCGCTGGGTGTACAGCGCGATGAGACCCTGCCCGAGCTTTCTCAGGATCAGATTGACGAGATCAAGCATCGCCATAAACCATCCGGAGTGATCTAGGAAGCGAGAAATGGCTACGATCCTGCTGATCCGTCATGGAGAGAATGATTACGTTAAAAAGCGGCTGTTGGCGGGCCGGCTGCCGGAGGTGCATTTGAACGCGGCGGGCAGGGCCCAGGCGGCCGCTCTGGCGGAAAAGCTGGCCTCCGCTCCGCTCAAGGCGGTTTACAGCAGCCCACTGGAGCGCACGGTGGAGACCGCCGGGCCGATCGCCCGAGCGCTGAACCTGGAAGTGATCCTGAGACCCGGCCTGATGGAGGTGGATTTTGGCGAGTGGTCGGGTCAAAAGCTCAAGAACCTGAGCCGGACAAAGGAGTGGAAGATCGTGCAGGCAGCTCCCTCACGGATGACCTTCCCAGAAGGAGAGTCGTTCCTCCAGGCCCAGCAGCGTGTTGTCACAGAGCTGGAAAGCCTGGCGCGCCTGCATGCTCCCGAGGACTTATTTGCCTGTGTGTCGCACTCGGATGTGATCAAACTGGCGTTGGCATATTTCATCGGGCTTCCGCTGGATATGTTCCAGCGTTTGCATATCTCCCCAGCCTCCATTTCGATTTTGCAGCTGGGCGAAACCGGCAGCCGCTTGCTGGCGATGAATTACGATCCGTCGATGTCTTTCGCCCAACCGGAAAAGCCCAGGAAGAAATCTTAAAGAATAAGTTCCTTGCATCCCATAGACATGCTTCTGGTATACTTTGAGCGGTATCATTGCAACGGAATGGAGTATTTATGGCAAATTTAGAGATTGATCTGCGGCCCGTATCCCACATCACCACCGATGCTATCGGCGAACCAGGCAAGAGAGTGTTTTATATTCAGGGCTGGACGGAAGACAGGACTATCACCTTGATTGTGGAAAAGATTCAGATCCAATCCCTGGCAGTTGGACTGGAACAGTTTCTGGCCGAGGTGCAGCAGCGGTTTCCCGACCTGCCTGAGGCTTCGGTTGATTATATTGAGGATAAGATGCGCATCAGCCCGCCAGTAGATCCCCTCTACCGGGTGGGTGAGTTGGGCCTGGGTTATGATGCAGAAGGAGATCTGGTGGTGCTGGTGGCGCGGGAGATCTTACTCGAAGACCAGGAACCTGAAGAAGCGCGCGTGGTGCGCTTCTGGTGCACACGATCACAGCTGCGCGCCATGTGCCACTGGGGCATGGAAATCGCCGCGCGCGGCAGGCCGCTATGTCCTCAATGCGGTGAGCCGATGGAACCAGAGGGTCACTTCTGCCCCAAGAAAAATGGACATAAGCACTGATCAAGCCCTGACCATTCTGCAGGAAGGGGAGATGACCCTCAAAGGAGAGTTCCTCTGGGGGTCGAATTATACTTTCCTGATCGAGGCGACCAGCCAGGGAATTTCCCTGGCCGGGGTGTATAAACCGGTTCGGGGCGAACGGCCGCTGTGGGATTTCCCCTCCGCCAGCCTGGCTCATCGCGAAGTAGCGGCTTTCATCGTCAGCCAGGCCGCCGGCTGGAACTTTGTGCCCGCAACTGTCTACCGCAGAAAAGCGCCGCTAGGCCCGGGATCGGTGCAGCTGTATGTCGATCATGATTCCGACTATCATTACTTTAACTTCACTCAGGAAGATGTGCAGCGGCTGAGGCCGGTGGTCTTGTTTGATCTGCTGATCAATAACGCTGATCGTAAGGGCAGTCATGTGATGATCGGCCCAGACCAGCGCATCTGGCTGATCGATCATGGGGTTTGCTTCCATGCCGAAGATAAGCTGCGCACGGTGATCTGGGATTTTGTGGGGCAGCCCATCCCGGACGAGCTCTGCGCTCATCTGGCTGCCTTGCTCGAAAAAATGCAGCCCATCAAGCCAGAACCATCCCCGTTGGCTAAAGCTCTCCTGGAACATCTTAGCCAGGCGGAGCTAAGGGCGATGATCCGCAGAGGGGAGAAATTACTGGCTGCAGGACAATTCCCTTCGCCCGACCCGGCTCGCCGGCCCTACCCCTGGCCGCAAATCTAATTTTATACAGAGGTTCTCATGACGCATTACAAACTGGCTTTTCTCGGTTTTGGCAATGTAGGTAAGGCCCTGGCTCGCTTGCTGATGGAGAAGAGAGCCGATATACACAACCATTATGGAGTGACTTTTTCAGTCACCGCGATTGCTACAGGCCGGCATGGCTCGGCGATTGACCCGGAAGGCATCGATCTGCAAGCCGCTCTAGAAGTTCAGGATTACACTTCGCTCTCACGACTGACTCCTCCAGTGGACGCCTTTGATTTTATCCAGCGCTGTGGAGCGGATGTCCTGTTTGAAAATTCGCCGGTTAACTATGAGACCGGACAGCCCGCCGCTGACCACCTCCGGCTGGCTTTGGAGATGGGCATGCACGCCCTGACTGCCAATAAAGGACCGGTAGTGCATGCCTTTCGAGAACTGACCGATCTGGCAAAGGCCAGGGGGCGAAAATTCTACTTTGAATCAACTGTGATGGATGGAGCGCCCATTTTTTCGCTGTTTCGCGAGACGCTGCCTGCCGCCAGGCTCTTGTCCTTGCGCGGCGTGCTCAATTCCACCACGAACATGATCCTGACCCGCATGGAGCAAGGGGAGAGCTTTGAGCAGGCCGTGGCCTACTGCCAGCAGATTGGGATCGCCGAGACCGACCCCAGCGGGGATATCGATGGCTGGGACGCCTCGGTGAAAGTCGCTGCCCTGGTCACGGTCATGATGGGTGTACCCTTCAAACCCCAGCAGGTTGAACGCCAGGGCATCCGTGCGATTACAAAAGAAAAGATCGAACTTGCTCGCAGTCAGGGAAAACGCTGGAAGCTGGTCTGCTCCGCTATCCGTGAGGGTCAGCAGGTGAAGGCGCGGGTTGCACCCGAGCTGGTCGGCCCGGATTCGCCCATGTACGGGGTCAACGGCACTACCAGCATCGTACAGTTCGAGACGGACGTGCTGGGGCTGCTTTCAGTAGTTGAGGCAGACCCTGGCCCGCATACGACGGCTTATGGCTTGTTAGCAGATTTTTTGAACGCTGTCAGGTAGCAGCAGTCAGGCCGGGGATTACCCGGCCTGACCTTTTATGCTGGTAGGATAATTTCGTAAGCCTGGATGGCTTCTATTTGTTTCTTGATCGGCACCGGGTCGAGTGCTTTGACCGGGAATTTACCCGCCAAAGCCTGGTAGGTCGGGTGACCGATGAAGATGCGGTTGGGGCGTGCGTGCGCTTCCAATCCCCAGGCGATATTAACGGGGTAGCCCATCACGGCAAACTCAACGTACTCCAGAGAACCCAGGTAGCCCGCCATCGCCGGGCCGGTGTTAATCCCAATGCCGATGTTTATTGGCTCGTCCGTGGTGGCGTTCATGTTTCTCAGATGCTCGAGCATTGTGATAGCGGCTTTTACCGCGCGCTCTTCAGCATCAGGGGGCTGGTGCGGCAGGCCGAAGATTGCCATCAAACCATCCCCGATGTATTTGTTCAGCATGCCGTGATGTTCAAAGATGACATCTGTCATCTCCTTATAGTACCGGCTCAGCACCCGGCTGAAGCGCCGGGCGCCCAGCCGTTCTGCCATGCAGGTCGACTCACAGATATCGGCGGTCAGGATGGTCAGGTTATATTCCGACATCTGGGGCAGCTCGCCGTTTTCAAAGTATTCTTTGAGCACATATTGCGCTTCCTGAGGCGAGAGAAAACGCTGCAGCAGCTTGCTGACGAATTCTTCGTGGGTGGCCTTTTCAAGCAGCTTCATTCTCTGGATGGTCAGGGCCGCCTGGTGGCTGATGGCAATTGCCAGCTGCAAATCGCGGTGTTCGAATGGGCGCGCCCTGGCCCGGTTTTTGAAAACGTAGATCAGGCCCAGGATTTCATTGTTGCTGATAATCGGCACGCACATGGCAGCGTGGATGCGCAGCAGGTATGCGCTCTTACTCATGCTGGGATTGGCGGTGGCATCTTGCACCACCACTGCTGAGCGTGTTTCCAGCGCCTGCTGGGCGATCGTGGTGGCAAAACCAAGCTGGGCGATCTGTCCAAACTCTTCTGCCAGGATGACTTCGCAGCGGTCGGCTGCCATCGAGGCCTTCATCAGATCAGAGACTTCTCGCAGCGCCGTGTCCAGATCAAGCATGGTATTCAAACGGGAGGCTACTTCTGCCAGCAGCACGGCGTGCTGGTCGAGCGATTCCAGGATGAGTTCTCGAGTCAGTTGAGCTGTTTTATGGGGCGCAGCTTTTAAGGTGGGATTATTTTCTTCCCAATAGGATGCTTCTAACAGGTGTTGGCCGATGCGGATGATATCCGTTGGCAGAACCTTGCGCGGTGTGGTGATGCGATCCCGGTTGACATATGTGCCATTGGTGCTATCCAGGTCGTGGATCGTGATTGAATCCGTTTGATCGTTATATTCGATCCTGGCATGGTAGCGGGAGGCCGAAGAATCGAGGATGACGATGTCATTCCCCGCCATGCGGCCCACCGAGTTGCTCCCTGGTCGTAAAGAGTATTCTTTTGGTTCACCATTGGGTGAGCGAATGGTAATAATCCACATGCAGGCGCCCCAAGAATCAGGTCACTTTTCTCTTTGAGATAATGAACGAGCGGGTGAACTTACCCGCATATGATACCACAATTGGCATTGCTCACTGTGGAAAAGCGGGTTGAAGCAGCCCACTCAATCACCGACCCACTCCACCAGGGTGGCTTCTCCCTGGCCCACGCCCACACATAAGGTCGCCAATCCGTAGAAAGGGCGCTTCTCACTTGGGGCGCGACGGCGCATCTCATGGATCAGAGTGGTCAGGATGCGCGCCCCGGAGCATCCCAGGGGATGCCCGAGCGCAATAGCGCCGCCGTTCACATTGGTGCGCTGCGGATCAAACCCAAGTTCCTGGATCACTGCCAGCGATTGAACCGCGAAGGCTTCGTTCAATTCGATCAGACCGATCTGATCGATGGTTAACCCGGCGCGATGCAGGGCTTTCTTTGTCGCCCCGATTGGGCCCAGGCCCATGATACGCGGTGGCACACCCGCGGCTGCGCTGGACAGGATGCGCACAAGCGGCTTCAATCCGAACTGGCTGGCTTTGGCATGGCTCATGACCAGCAGGGCTGCTGCGCCATCGTTTAACCCCGAGGAGTTACCCGCAGTCACCGTGCCATTTTTACGGAAAGCCGGTCTCAGGCGAGCCAGTGATTCCAGGGTGGTATCCCGGCGAGGTCGCTCATCGATTGACACGAGCAGCGGGTCGCCCTTGCGCTGCGGCACCGGTACCGGGATGATTTCTTCGGCGAACCTGCCCGAATCGATGGCTGCCAGGGCTCGTTGGTGGGAGGTCAGAGCAAAGGCGTCCTGCCTCTCACGTGTGATCTCGGGCATCATCTCGGCGATATTTTCGGCGGTTTCACCCATCGCCTCGGTGCCGTACAGTTCCTGCATCTTTGGGTTTGGATAGCGCCAACCCAGGGCTGTATCCCAGGCGGTCAGGTTGCCAAAAGCAAAGCTGGCCTCCGCTTTAGGCAGCGAGTAGGGCGCCCGGCTCATGCTTTCCACGCCGCCGGCAATATAGACTTCTCCTTCGCCGGCGCGGATGGCGCGCGCGGCCTGATTCACCGCTGTAAGACCGGAGGCGCACAGCCGGTTGAGGGTGACCGCGGGGGTCTCGGCCGGGAAGCCTGCCAGCAGGGTCGCCATGCGCGCCACGTTGCGGTTATCTTCGCCAGCCTGGTTCGCGCAGCCTAGATATACTTCTTCCACCTCAGCTGGGTCGACTCCAGTGCGTCCGACCAGGGTTTTCAAGATCAAGGCGGCCAGGTCATCTGGCCGGACTGCGGCCAAAGCCCCCCCCAGAGCACCAATTGGCGTGCGAACTGCGTCGATAATAACGGCATCCAGCATATTTTTCTCCTTGTTTCCTGTTCGGTGTGTTCACTGATTTTACCACCAAGCCGATGCGATCATGATGGACGCCAGGCCGGGTCTTCTCCCGATATGTACAGCATATAATTACAAAACATATACAATATATTGACAGTTAGGCGAGATTGTGGTATTATCTATATTAACAAGGATATGCGACGGATGAATACATACAAATTTCCGCAAGTTACAGGCAAAAATTTGCTGCGCCAGACGATCAACCTGCCTGAGGGTTTACAAGGCAGGTATAACCTGGTAATCATTCCTTTCTATCAATGGCACCAGTGGACCGTTGATACCTGGATCCCCACCGCCAGACGGCTGGAGCAGGAGTATCTAGGCTTCTGCTATTATGAACTGCCCACCATCCGACGGATGAACTATCTATCTCGAGGCTTTATCAACGAAGGGATGCGGATGGGCATCCCAGGCAAAACAACCCGTGAGCGCACGATTACGCTCTACTTAGATAAAAAATCCTTTCGCAGAGACCTGGGCATTCCTCACGAAGAGGATGTGTTTGCCATTTTGATCGACCAGCAGGGCAATATCCTGTGGAGATCCGATGGTGAATACTCGCCAGAAAAAGGCGCCAGCCTTGAGGATCTGCTAAAAGAATTGATTTCAACACCTGTTCATTAACCGGGAGGTTAGTGGTTCTCTCGCCTAGAGTATCAGTTATAATTCTCCTGGAGTAACCAGGAGAAAGAGATGCGAAAACCGATCAAGTTGCGTACCT
>JAFGQI010000093.1 GCA_016935755.1 Anaerolineales bacterium | reverse complement strand
GCGGGAGCTATCCTGCTGGGAGATCGCCATGGCATTGTTGCAGCTGGATGAGTAGGGGTTCCAGCAGACAACCGAACCCCACTGCTGACCATTGAAGTACAGGGTCTTGTTGCGCGGCAGGGCATTCGGGTCATCCGGTGCTTCTGTGGGCGGCACTTCAGTAGGCGGTACTTCCGTGGGCTCCACTACGGGCGCTTCTGTCGCCGGTACTTCTACCGCCGGTTTTTCGGTGGGCGGCGCTTCGGTGGCGACGGTCGCGCACGACGCCAGCAGCATGCTGAGCATGATCAGGATGCTGACGAGTGAAAATAGATTCTTACGCATGTCTTGTCTCCTTCTCAAATCTGATTATCTGGATAAACGTATCTGTTTAAATTGGTCGACCTTATTGCTCGACCGGACCGCCTCAACAGGCGACCCTGGGGCTTTTTCTCTGGATATGATTCTCTTCTTCTGTCGATTTCTTCCTCCTTCCTTCTCCTCTAAATTGTCAGGGGCTGCATGGTATGCAAGCCGTTTTCGGCTAAAACTACTGCACCCCATAGGCCGGCTTCGTAATTCTGGGGCTGCATATGGAACATTTCGGGCTGCAGCATTTCTTTCGCCAGGGATGAGGCTTCGCGTTGGTGTTTAATATCTGTCAGCACATAATCCAAGAGAGAGGCTCCAGCGCTTGCAACCCCACCACCCAGTACAATGTGCTCGACATCATAGGCCATAACCATCTGCTGCAGAGCCTGACCCAGGTAGCGCCCTACTTCTTGCAGAATTGCCTGGGCGATGGCATCGCCAGCCTCAGCTGCCTGGAACACACTGCGGGTGGTGACCGGTTTCCATTCACTCAAGATGGTTTTGACCCCGGTTTGGAGGATCGCCTCGCCGCGGCGGGCAATTGCTGGACCGGATGCCAGGGCTTCGAGGCAGCCCCTCGACCCACACTGGCAGCGCGGGCCATCACGCAGCATCATCATATGGCCAATTTCACCTGCCATGCCATGTGCGCCACGGTACAATCGCCCATTTAAAATTAGACCTGCCGATATGCCTGTGCCAATACTGATATATGCCAGATTCTGCACCTGAGCGTAGAGTGGGTGTCGCTGCAAGCCGAGGGCTGCTGCGCGGACATCATTTTCTAACCAGCATGGTGTTCCCAATGCTTCCTGCAAGATCTGTCCAACCGGCATATTCTGCCAACTCAGGTTCACAGCCAGGTGGACAATGCCTTCTTCTGGCTCCACTCGCCCTGGTATGCCTAGTCCTATGGCAGCTACATCTTCCAGGTCAGCCTGGGCCACACGCAATGCTGTATGGATTGCGTCTACAATGCCCTCCAGGGTGCCTCTTGAGCTATCGAGGCGGGTTGGGGCCACGTAGCGACCTTGTTCTCTTCCCTGATCATCGCTGACCAGTACAGCGACTTTACTGCCTCCCACATCCACCCCCACATAGAATTCCCGACTGGATACAGCAGATATGCTCATGCAATATCTCCGCAGGTGGGGTAGGTGGGATAGGGCCTCAGGCTCAGGCCAGGTTCACTGGTCAGCAGCAGAGCGGAAACGACCAAAACGATCCTATCTGAAATCTGGTGAGCAACTTCAACGCGGCTGGCGGATGTGTGATCGAAGAATGTCTTCAGAACCAACGGGTTGTTGTTGTTCTTTGTTGGCTGGTGGGGGGTTTTAATCGACAGCTGATTCATCGCAGGAAATAGATGGTTAATATTCGACCGCGGAACCAAGATATTATCGTAGGCTAATTAAACGAACGAACAGAATACGCCGATTTCTCTTCTGATCATCAAGACAAGTTTATTGATAGGCAGCCCCGCCTATTGGGAGCGCTCCCATAAATTCCCTAAAAAATATTCCACATGAAGGGGAATTTATGGGAAAACAGCCAATAATGCGCTGTCTTGATGAATAATTGAGAGCGCTCCCATAATACTCGCAGTTGATTATTTTGTCAAGAGAGGTTGTTTTTTACTGTCTATGTTTGGCTATAGGGAGAGCGATACGAAATATACTGCCCTGGCCAGTTTCACTTTCGACGGATACTTTTCCCCCATGAGCTTCCACGACCTCTTTGACCAGAGCCAGCCCCAGACCTGTGCCGCCATAACGCCGGGTTGTGCTGCCATCCACCTGATAAAACCGCTCAAAGATGCGTTCCAACTGATCGTCAGGAATGCCGATGCCAGTATCTTGCACTTGCAGGATAACTTCATCTGTCTCAGCCCACAAGGACACCAGTATCTGACCGCCTGCCGGGGTAAACTTTATCGCATTGCTGAGCAGGTTCTCGCAGGCGCGCTGTAGGTGAGGGGCGATACCTGTCAGTAGGGGAAGTTCAGAGTCAATCGTATATTTTAGTTCCAGGCCGGCTTGCGCGGCGGGGCCTTGTAGATCATTGAGAATTGTGAACATGATTTGCGCTAAATCCACAGGTTTGCCCGCCTTACTATGCGCTTCGGTTTCGACGATCGTCAGCATATCATCCAGGAGCTTGTTCAGGTGACGTAAACGGCGGATCACAATTTCCATTGGACCATTCTGCTCAGGGGTCAGCTGTCCAAGATCGCCGCTTTCAAACATTTCAACGTAGCCGAGCACGATCGCCAGGGGGGTTCGCAGTTCATGCGAGACATTCTGGATAAATTCGCTCTTCAGTCGGTCCAATTCTTGGAGATCAGCCAGGGCGGACGCCAGTTCACTCGCCCGCTGCCGCGCTTCACTGTATAAGTTGGCATTTGTTAAAGCCAGGGCAGCTTGATCGGCTAACAGCTCCAGGATGCGGAGTTCATCGGGAAGAAAATTATGCGGTTCACTGAAGGCCAGGTTCATCACGCCCAATACCTGGTCTCCGATTCGCAGAGGTAATCCTATGATTGCACCAGACCAGCCTTGTTTAGCGAATCTCTCGATTTGTTCCATATTGGGGATGACAATTTTTTGACCAGTGCGAGCCACTGAATAAGTCAGGCCGTTCTCTCTAGGTTGAGAAAATGGTTCCTTCTGAAAATTGCCTTCCCAAAGGGCGGCTCCAAAGGACAGGCGTTCCCCATCGTATAAGAAGATATGGGCGTCATTTGCGGCAACAAGTTTCAGCGCTTGCTGCAAAATCGCTTCAAGCACAGGCTGCAGTTCCAGGCTGGAGGTCAGTCGAAGACTGGCCTGGCGCAGGGCCTCCAACTCCGCACTGCGCTGGCGCTCGGCTTCAAACAAGTGCGCATTATCAACCGCAGTGGCGAGCTGATTGACCATGGTCTGGCATAGGTTAATTTCTTCCGCTTTGAAGGAACGTTCTCTGGCGATGCTGTGCAAGCTGAGAATTCCCAAAACCCGATCACGGGCAATCAAAGGGACTTCCAATTGTGATTTAAAGCCGCGCTGTTCCATCCGGGTTTTTTCTGCAAGATCGGCTGCTGGGTCATCTAGCTGGACCACCAGTGGGCGACGGGTTTTTACCACCTGATAAGTGGCCGGAAAATCAGAGAGATGATATACCGCGTCGACCTTCTCCTGGCGCCATTCAGGGTGGCGGGAATACGTTAGCTCATTTCTAAGGGTATCATCTTCTTGATTCCAGAGTGATATTAAACACACCTCCACGTCAAGGGCAGCGGTCATCTGCTGCGCAGTGATAGATAATACTGTTGCCAGGTCTAGCGATGTTGACACTGCCACGCTGGCTTCAAGCAGCAAGGCCAATTCATAAAGCTGGCGTCGGGATTCAGCATCCAGGCGCGCCCGTTGAATACCGGTTGATAACTGGCCTGCCAGGGTAACCAGCAAACGCTCGTCTGCTGCGGTGAAGAAATCCAATTGTGTGCTTTCGGCATTGATGACACCGATGATCTGATCGCCGATCTTCAGGGGAACGCAAATTTCGGAACAGGTGCGTGCATCGATGGTTACGTAAACCGGTTCCTGGGAAACATCTGCTACCCGCCAGGGTTCTCCTGTTTTGGCAACTGTACCCACAATGCCCACTCCGGGAGGAAAAGGAAAACGTTCTACGAGACCAAACTCTATGTATGAGGGGTGTTCACACAGCAGCCCGGTCTTTTCGTCCATCAAGATGATGCCAAAATTATCCGGGTAGAATGTTTCGCCGATGATTTGAGTCGCGCGCTCGATCAGGGTATCCTCATTGCCTGCCTGTGTGCTGGCCGTCGCGACGGAGTGCAAGACGGTTAATTCACGCAGCTGGCGTTGAGCAGCGTCAAACAGGCGCGCAGTTTCAACCGCAATGGCTATCTGGTCTGCCAGGGTCTGGATGATGGCCACATCCTCATCATCGAAAGCTGATTGCTGTTCACTTTGGACATCCAGGATGCCGATTACCTTCTGGTTGACGATCAGCGGCAGAGCCATCTCTGACCTGGTTTGGGGCAGTAAAGGGTTCTTCAGGTGAATAGCATCTTTGCCCACATCCAGGGCGATGCGCGGTTTTCCGGTCGAGGCTACAAAGCCTACAATACCAGCCGTTCCGATTTTTAATTTGTGATCAGCTGCCAGTAATTTTTGCCCAGCTTCTCCAGTCGCAGCGCGCAGGATGGTGTATTCATTGTGATCATCATTTAGAAAAATCGCCGCGTGATAGAAACCAAACCGTTCGCGGATCATATCGACTGCGCGGTTTAGCAGGCGATCCAGTTCACGCACTGCGGTTGCATCACGCGCTGATTCTGCCGCGGTCTGGATTTGCAAAGCTCTTTTTTTCAGGATGTGTTCATTCAGGCTGGCTCGGTTGAGCGCATCCTGCAGAGTCCGGAAGGCTAGTTGTAGAAGAATAGCCACGGTGATGAAGATTGCCGATTGGATGATCCAGATATACGAGCGCGAGTACGGAAGGGGCGTTGGGGGACCTATACCTGCGACTTCCAAAGCCAATCCAACCAGGGTTGCCAGCAGGGTTAATATAAAATACACCACACCGGCGCGGTAGTCGAATAAAAGGCTGGCAATGATGATGGTTACGATATATCCACTAAAACCGATAACATTGAAACTGCCAAGATAGAAAGTAATTCCCGTGGTCGCCAGCCATAAGAATCCAGTAATGAACAAACTAGCCTGGAAGGTATAGCCGCGCCGCGCCAGGTAGAACGTCATTGCAAAACTGATACATAATATTCCAGAACTGATCAAAGTCGGCAGAGAGTCTGGCAGGTAGCCTAGTTCGGGTATTGTCGCGACTACCGTGGTGATGGCAATCACTACCGTGATGGTCTGGATCAATTCAACCGTCCGAACTTTGTTCGGCTGATTGGACGACCCTTTTAATCTAAGAGACTCTAGCCAGTTGGACATGTTTTCAGCGATAGGTATGTCTAGCGTACCACGATTTGTTCTCACAGTCAAAGAATTTAAAATAAAAACAGGTCTTTGAGCGACCTGTCTTATGTACTGAACCTAGGGTAATAAGGTCTGTAGATGATTTATCATGGCTATAAACCCGCCATGAAGGCTAATCCCACCGTTCCGGGGCCTGTATGGGTGCCGATTACCGGGCTGACTTCTGCAAAAATGCTTTCAATTGGATGAAGCCTCTGGTTGGCTATCTCCAGGAGTTCCCCTGCTTCTTCTCGAGCATTGGCATGCAGGGAAGCCAGGCGTACAGGTGTTCGCCCACCAATTCGGTCCTCAATGAGCTCGACCAACCGGGCCATCGATTTCTTGCGTGTGCGTACGCGCTCGATTCCCTCTACCTTTCCATCGACTAATTCGAGGATTGGTTTTATATTCAATGCTGTGCCCAGGAAGCGCTGCGCGCCACCTATCCGCCCACCACGATGAAGAAATTCTAGCGTGTCAACCGCAAAAACCACTCCGGTATGCTGGCAGGCTTTTTCGGCCAAGTCTTTACATTCTGCCAATCCAGCTCCATGAGCTGCAGCCTGAGCGACAGTCAGCACTGGATATCCCAATGCCATGGCTGAGGTGCGTGAATCAACGATCTCGATTGGCGAGCCAGGAAACATATCCCTGGCCTGTATCGCGGAGGCAATCGTTCCTGAAAGCCCCTCGGAGATCAATACAGCCAGGATTTGGTAATCCTGGTCGAGGAGCTTTTGAAACATAGCGTGAAAGGTAGCTGGGGTGACCTGAGATGTGGACGGCATTACCTTGGCGGTTTTTAGACGTTCATAAAACTGAGAAGGTAGGATATCCACTCCATCGGCGAACATCTCATCGCCCCAGATTAAAATTTGAGGCGCGACCTGAATATTATATTTATAGACCAGGTCGTCAGGGATATAAGCCGTACTATCGGTAATAATAGCTACTTTTGGCATTCGGTTTTCCTCTCATAATAATGGAAATGACTTATTTACTTTGATTGTCTGGTTACTTAACCCTGGCATGAGAATAAAGTTGCTCTTGCAGGCATATTTAAAAATTCCTCATTTCTCTACCTTGACCCATCCGAATTTTCAGGCTAAAATGCTATGCCGTGTTTGAGAACCTGACCCAACGCTTAGAAGAAGTATTTAAAGGTTTACGCCGCCGTGGTAAGTTAAACGAGTCGGATGTAGATGCTGCTATGCGCGAGGTGCGTCTGGCGCTTCTGGAGGCCGATGTCAACTACGGCGTCGTCAAGGATTTTGTCGCCCGGGTGCGTGAGAGGTCCGTAGGAGCGGAGGTTTCCAGGGCGCTGAATCCTGGCCAGCAGGTGATCAAAATCGTAAATGAGGAGCTGATTGCTACACTGGGTGAGCCAGAACGGTTAAACCTGGTTGGTCAACGGCCTCTGGTGATCATGCTGGTTGGGCTGCAGGGCGCTGGCAAAACGACTGCCGCAGGAAAGCTGGCTCGTTTGCTGCGCTCCCAGGGTGAGCGTGTCATGCTGGTAGCTTGCGATCCTTATCGCCCGGCAGCAGTCCAGCAGCTGCAAACGCTGGGTGAAAAGCTGGGTGTGCCGGTGGCGTATGAACAGGGTGTGCTTCCCCCGCAAATGGCCCATCTGGCTTTGGAACAGGCGCGTAAGGGCGGTTACAGCGTTATCCTTCTGGATACTGCGGGCCGTTCTCAACTCGACAATGCTTTGATGGATGAACTGCGCGCTATCCAGCAGCGTGTCTCTCCTGTTGAAATTTTATTGGTGGTCGATGCGATGATCGGTCAGGAAGCGGTGAACATTGCCAAAGGCTTCCGCGAGGTGATCAGTCTGACGGGTCTGTTTTTGACCAAAATGGAAGGTGATGCCCGCGGCGGAGCAGCAATTTCAATCCGCTCGGTCACTGGAGTGCCAATCAAATTCTTGGGTACGGGCGAAGCGCTGGATGCTGTCGAGGTTTATGATCCAGGCCGGCTTTCCAGCCGCATCCTGGGCATGGGCGATATCATTGGCCTGATTGAGAAAGCGGAAACAGCCTATGATGAGAATGTCGCCCGCGACCAGGCCGAGAAGATGCTGGCGGGTGATTTTTCCTTGCAGGATTTCGCTGACCAGCTGCGCCAGATCCGTCGCATGGGTCCGTTGGGACAGATCCTGGAGATGCTGCCTGGCGGCATGGGGCAGATGGCTCGCCAGATCTCGCCGCAGGATGCTGAACGGTCGTTGAAAATGACTGAGGCCATCATCAGTTCGATGACACCGAAAGAACGGCGTCATCCGGACTTGCTGAATGCTTCTCGCCGCAGGCGGATTGCCCGCGGTTCAGGAACGGATGTGCAGGATGTTAACCGGCTGATGAAGCAGTTCCGGGATGCACAGCGTATGTTCAAACAGCTAAAGAAATCAGGCATGCGCGGTTTGCCGCGCATGTTTGGTGGAGGAGGATGAACGTCTTCTCCTCCGGCGAGCAAGAAAAGGTTTACGTGCTCCTTCCACGATCCCTCTAGCCTTTTCGCAGCTTGCTTGAATGACGTAATCTTTAATTAATGCAAGTGAAGGAGTATACCTATGGTTCGAATTCGTTTACGCCGCGTGGGTGCAAAAGCCCAGCCCAGTTATCGCATTGTGGCAGCCGACAAAGAAGCGCCTCGTGATGGTCGTCCGCTGGAGGTGTTGGGTTTTTATAATCCACGCACCAACCCTGCCACGATCGAGCTTGCTGAGGAGCGGATATATGACTGGTTGAAGAAAGGCGCTCAGCCCAGTGAATCGGTCATGCAAGTATTCCGGAGCGCTGGATTGTTGACGCGCTTTGAACGCTTTAAGAAAGGTGAAGCACTGGATACCCTCCTCGAAGAAGCCAAGGAAGCTGAGCAGAAGCGCAATATCAACCCCAAAACTGAGCGCATCGCTCAGCCTAAGAAAGCAAAGGCTTAATTCCTGTCCCGATCTGTTTCGCTGCGGAGGTGAGACATGAAAGAGTTAATTGAGTATATTGCCACATCCCTTGTGGATGATCCTACCCAGGTTGAGGTTACTCAGTACCGCCGCGGCAGCCAGGTGAACCTGGAACTGCATGTGGCTAAGGAAGACATGGGCCGGATCATTGGCAAGGGAGGCAAAGTAGCCAGCGCGCTCAGATCTCTTCTGCGAGTGGCTGCCGCTCAGGAAGGCAAGCGGGTAACCCTGGATATCGTGGAGCCAGAATGACGCGCCCCACCACGTATGGTGAAACCAACCAGCCTGCAGGCTCGCCTCCGACAGGCGAGCCTGTATTCTTGGTGGTCGGCAAGCTGCGCCGGCCGCATGGATTAGGTGGTGAAATGATCATGGAGGTGATCACCGACTTTCCCGAGCGCTTGCTCTCTGGAGTTGAAGTTTATGTAGGAGAAGATCACCGCCCAATCAAGATCCGTTCCCGCCGCAGATATGCGGATGGTTTGTTGATCGCTTTCGATGGTTACCACGATCCCGAATCGGCTGGAACGCTGCGCAACAATCTGGTATATGTGCGCTCAATTGACCGTCCTCCACTGCCGGATGGTGAATATTATCATCATCAGCTGCTTGGCTTGAAGGTTGTCACGGATGATGGTCATGATTTAGGTATCCTGGAGCAAATCCTGGACACGGGGGCGAATGAGGTATATGTGGTTCGACCACCGCACGGACGAGAAATACTCCTTCCTGCCATTGAATCTGTAATCCTGGCGATCAATTTGAAACAAGGCCAGATGTTGATCCATGCCATCCCCGGTTTGTTGTCAGAGGATAGCGAGGCTGGCTGATCGATATCCTGGTCACTGGGTGCTCAAGCGCCAATGGTAGATGACCCCAAGTATTTTTGGATTGGTTTTAACCTGGTCAAAGGGATTGGCCCAACCCGCCTGCGTTCCCTGCTTGATTATTTTGGAGATGCCCGCAGCGCCTGGCAGGCCTCTGCCCAACAGCTAGAACAGGCAGGTCTTGGCAGCAAGCTGGCTGGCGCGGTTGTGGCGATGCGTCAGGGTGGTGAATTGGAGCGCGCCTGGCAGTCAATTGAGCATCACCATATCACCGTCCTGACCTGGGATGATCCCCATTACCCGCGGCGTCTAAAAGAAATTGATCAGCCTCCGCCTGTGTTGTATCTGCAGGGTGAACTGAGCGAAGTAGACCAGTGGGCAGTCGCCATTGTTGGGACACGGCGGATCACCGCCTATGGTCGCCAGGTAGCCCAGGAACTGGCTGCTGCTATGGCGCGTAATGGGGTGACTGTGATCAGCGGGTTGGCGCGGGGAGTAGACGCAGCAGCGCACCAGGCTGCTCTGGATGCAGGCGGGCGCACGTTAGCTGTTCTGGGATGCGGCGTTGATGTCATCTACCCACCCGAAAACCGGCGGTTGGCAGGATCGATTATCCAGCAGGGCGCTTTGCTCAGCGACTACCCTCCAGGAACTGCGCCTGAGGCGGGCAACTTCCCGCCTCGGAACCGCATAATCTCGGGTCTTGCCCAGGCAGTGGTGGTGGTGGAAGCGGGTGAAAAGAGCGGCGCCTTGATCACGGCAGCCTATGCGGCTGACCAGGGTCGCCAGCTTTTTGCCGTTCCAGGCAATATCAATGCACCGCAAAGCCGGGGCGCGAACATCTTGATCCGGGAAGGGGCACGGATTTTACTAAGCTCCCAGGATATCCTGGAAACCCTAAACCTGGCTCAGGTTGCTCAACAACGCTCTGCCAGGGTAGTTTTACCAACCGATGCGACTGAAGCGCATTTATATGCATTATTGGGGCGAGAGCCGCTCCATGTGGACGAGATTCGCCTCCAATCTAATTTGCCGATTGAACAGGTTTCAGCCTCTTTGACCCTGATGGAACTGAAGGGCTTGGTTCGCCAGGTCGGGGCGATGCGGTATGTGGCTGTGTATGAGCCTGGAGAGCCTTATGAAATCGAGTGATACAGAACATTACTATGCCATGATTATGGCGGGTGGTGGAGGAACTCGTCTCTGGCCTCTTTCTCGCCAGACCCGCCCAAAGCAGATGCTTAGTTTATTTGATGACCGCACCTTATTCCAAACATCGGTGCAGCGTCTGACGGGTTTATTTCCACCAGAGCGCATCTATGTGGTAACTGTAAAGGATCAGGCAGCCGAACTGCATGCCCAGGCGCCTGAAATACCAGCAGAAAATTTCTTGCCCGAGCCTCAGCCCCGTGGAACTGCTTCTGTAGTTGGCCTTGCCGCCGTAGCTATACGCCAGCGTGATCCACAGGCGGTCATGGCGGTGCTGACTTCGGATCATTTCATTGGGAATGAGGAATTATTTCGTTCGTTATTGAAGTCTGCGTTTGATCTGGCGATGGAGGGATATCTGGTCACGCTGGGCATTGAACCCACTTTCCCGGCAACCGGTTTCGGTTATGTCCAGCGCGGCGAGCTGCTGGGCACATATCGTCAGTTGCCTGCTTACCGGGTAAAACGGTTCAAAGAGAAGCCAAACGAAGATCAGGCCCGCGCCATGCTGGCTGCCGGTGATCACAGCTGGAATTCTGGTATGTTTGTCTGGCGGGTAGACCACATTCTTGCTGAATTCAAACACCAGATGCCCGAATTGGCTGCCGCCCTGGCACAGATTGAGCCTACCTGGGGAACCCCACTGCGCATGGATGCTCTGGAGCGTGTCTGGCCTGGTTTGAAGACCGAGACGATTGACTATGGAATCATGGAAAACGCTTCCCAGGTAGCGGTCATCCCGGCGTCTGGTTTGGGGTGGAATGATGTGGGCAGCTGGGATTCCCTTTTTGAGGTTTTACCAGGCGATGAAAATGGCAATATCATTATGGGCGGCGAACATGTCGGTCTGGATACGCAAAAATCATTGGTTTATATGAGTCAGGAACACCGCTTGATTGTGACAATTGGTGTCGAAGACCTGGTGGTAGTGGATACAGGCGATGTCTTATTAGTTTGTCATAAAGACCAGGCCCAAAGGGTGCGTCAGGTGGTTAATCAGCTAAAACAACAGGGAAAGAATTACCTGTGAGGAGGATTTAAGTGGAAGCATATTGTGTCAAGTGTAAAGAAAAAAGAGAAATGTTGGAGGCCCAACCCTCCTTCAATCGTAATGCCAATCCTGTGACCGTGGGTGTCTGCCCGGTGTGTGGCACCAAGATGTATCGCATGGGGAAGACACCTGCTCATGATGGCATGATCCCACCTGATCGCGCCTCCCTGCGCCCCAAGCGGCAGGGGAAATTGGTCATTGTAGAGTCGCCTGCCAAGGCCAAGACGGTGGGGCGGTTTTTGGGAAAGGGGTTTACAGTGCGCGCCTCTGTGGGGCACATTCGCGATTTGCTGCGCTCGCAGCTTTCTGTGGATGTTGAGCATGATTTCGCCCCCAAATATCGGGTGCCCAACGAAAAACGTCAGGTGGTGAAAGAACTGAAAGGGTTGGCCGCCCAGGCTGAGGAAGTTTTCCTGGCGACTGATCCGGATCGCGAGGGAGAGGCGATTGCGTGGCATTTATTGGAAGCTGCTCAGATCGATCCGAGAACCGCCCGTCGGGTGGTATTTCACGAGATCACGGAGACAGCAGTCGCAGAGGCTTTTTCCCACAGCCGGGAAATCGATATGGACCTGGTTGACGCCCAGCAAGCGCGACGCATCCTGGATCGGCTGGTCGGTTACAGCCTGAGCCCATTACTGTGGCGCAAAGTGCGCGGGCGGCTTTCTGCCGGGCGCGTTCAATCTGTGGCGCTGCGCCTGATTGTGGAACGCGAGCGCGAGATCGATGCCTTTGTGCCGGTGGAGTATTGGTCGGTTGAGGCGGAATTCCAGCCAGAAGGCAGCCAACAAACATTCATCGCTAAGCTGGCGAAAGTAGATGATGCCGATCCTGTCATGGGGAATGAGGCTGAGGTGCAGCCGCTGCTGGCAGATATGCAAGCGGCCAGCTATCTGGTGAGCAGGATCAAACGTGGCGAACGCAAACGCAACCCTTCTGCCCCCTTTACCACCAGCACCTTACAACAGGAAGCCTCTCGTCGCCTGGGTTATACAGCCCGGCGGACGATGGCGTTGGCCCAGCAGCTTTATGAAGGCATGGATATCGGTCAGGGCGGGGCAGTCGGTTTGATTACCTATATGCGCACCGATTCGACCAACGTGGCAGAGGTCGCTCAGGAAGAGGCGCGTGGTTTTATCAGCCAACGATATGGAGACTCTTTCTTACCCGCGCAACCTCCGAAATACAAGACCAAGTCTCGCGGCGCTCAGGAAGCGCACGAAGCCATTCGCCCGACTTCGGTGCCGCGCCAGCCCGAATCCATCAAAGAATTCATGAACCGCGACCAGTTTCGCCTGTACCAGCTCATCTGGCAGCGTTTTGTTGCCTCCCAGATGGAGGCTGCCATTTATGATACGCTATCGGTGGATGTGACCGGTACTGCGCCTCAGCACATTTATCTGTTGCGCGCTTCTGGTTCGTCGGTGAAGTTCGCCGGTTATCTGATTGTTTATGAGGAAGCCCGGGATGAAGATCAGCAGGTGGAAGAAGCGGAAAATGCTCGCATTCCAGCTGACCTGGGCGAAGGACAGGTGCAGCGGCTTGTCCGCCTCCTGCCGGAGCAGCACTTCACGCAACCCCCGCCGCGCTATTCCGAAGCCTCACTGGTGCGTACACTGGAAGAAAATGGCATTGGCCGGCCTTCCACCTACGCGCCGATCCTGGGCACACTTCAGCAGCGTGGTTATGTGATCAGGGATGGCAAGCGCCTGACTCCCACCGAGACAGGGATATTGGTGAACGATTTGCTCATCGAGCACTTCCCAGGAATCTTGGATGTGGGCTTCACCGCTGAGATGGAGGAAGAGCTAGACCGGATCGCTGCGGGCGAGTTGAATTGGGTTGGGGTGATTCGAGATTTCTATGCTCCTTTTGCGCTTCAGGTGGAGCAGGCCGAGCAGCTAATACCCAAGCAGGATACTGGGCCTGAACTGATCGGGCGCGCCTGCCCGGAGTGTGGCAAAGAGTTGATGATCCGTTGGGGGCGGTATGGAAAGTTCATCAGCTGCAGTGGTTTTCCAGAATGCCGTCATACCGAGGCCTGGCTGGAGAAGATCGGTGTACTTTGCCCGAAGGATGGCGGTGAGATTGTTATCCGCAAGACGCGTAAGAATCGCCTCTTTTACGGCTGTGCGAATTATCCGGCTTGTGATTTTACCTCCTGGAAGCTGCCCTTGCGCGCTCCCTGCCCGGTATGCGGTGGGCTGCTGGTTGTGGCCGATAAACACAATGCCCAATGTCTGCAATGCGAAGAGCGCATTTCTTTAGATCAGCTCCCCAGTGATGGAGAGAGCGGCGCAGCTGAATAGGCATATATCTTGCATCCTTGTGTCTAAACTCTTAGATCCACTGATGAGAGTTTAGACACAAATATTTTAAATTTGTAAGATAGTGTTGCAAAATTTGCTACATTGGTCTACAATTAATAGGAGATTGCCTAACCTGTTCTATTCCGCATATTGAACCCTGGGCAGCGGATGCCCGTCTGGTCTAAAATGATATGGGAGAATCAACATGAATGCTATTCTTGAACGATTAAAAAATCCCCTGGTACTGGCTGTGATTGCCTTCGTTGTGGGTTTGCTGATCGGATGGCTGGTCATCGGGTGGGGGCTGTGGCCGGTTAAGTTTGTGGGGGCCTATCCTCAACATCTGCTTTATGAACAGAAGGTTGAATATTTACGCACCTCCATTGAGGCCTTTGGGCAGAACGGCGATCCTGCCAAAGCCAAGGCCCGCTATGATGCGGTCGGCGAGGGGGCAGAAAAGGCGCTGACCGAGATCGTTCAGAAACCAGGCGGCCTGAGCCCAGAACTAATTATGGCTTTTAGCATGGTAGCAACCGGGAAAGCCCCGACCGAGGTAGCGCCAGTCCAGTTAACCCCAGGCGTCGAGGTTACACCAGCCGCTGAGGCAACGCCAAAACCTGCCGAGCCTGTTGAGGAGAAAAAGAGTTTGCTCTCGAGCCTTTGGCCGGTTTTGTGCCTGCTCGCCCTGGTTCTAGCAGGCATACTGGTGTATGTCTTCCTTTTGCGTGGCAGGAATTTCAAGAAGACGGGCGAGGTAACCCCCGCCATGGAAGCAGAAGAAGCCCGGCGGCAGGCTACTTATACCGATTATTCCACTTCAGGCAGCGAACTTCCCATCGCCCAGTTCATGGCTTCATATAAGCTTGGCGATGATCTGTTCGATGACTCTTTCAGCATCGACTCTGCCTCAGGCGAGTTCTTAGGGGAGTGCGGTGTGGGGATATCCGACACCATGGGCGTAGGTGATCCGAAGAAGGTCACTGCCTTCGAAGTCTGGTTATTTGACAAAAATGATATCCAAACCGTGACAAAAGTGCTGATGAGCTATCACGCATTCCAGGATGCTGCCACCCGCCAGCGTCTGGAAGCCAAGGGCGAGCCGGTGCTGGCTGAGCCTGGCAGCGAAACGGTGCTCGAGACGCAGACTTTGCAACTTGTTGCTCGGGTCATAAATATGGCCTATACCCAGGGAAGCGCGCTGCCGCCCGACAGCCACTTCGACACCCTGGTGCTGGAGATCGCCATCTGGCAGAAGTAAGCTTATGAAAAAAACGGCCGGTGGAATTCCGGCCGTTTTTTGATTCTTATATATTTCCGCAGTTAGTGGAATTTTCCCTGAAGTACGTAAACCCTATCTTTCTCAATCAATCTTGATAACCTTCAGTTTCAGCGGACCGGAGGGGGTTTGGGCGGTGACGATATCTCCCTCTCGGCTGCCCATCAGAGCCCGGCCAATTGGCGATTCGTTCGAGATTTTCCCATTACGTGGATCGGCTTCCTTCGCGCCGACCATCTCATAGCTTTCTGGAGGATAATCCTCCTCTTGCACGGTCACACGTACGCCTACATCCACCTTGTCACGAGAGACTTCACTGGTATCGACGATAATTGCATTTTTCAGCAGGTATTCTAATTCCTGGATTCGGCCTTCCATGAAACCCTGATCTTCCTTGGCTTTGTGGTAATCCGCGTTTTCTGAGAGATCTCCTTGAGAAATCGCTGCCCGCAGACGAAGCGCCATGGCTTCGCGTTCCGGGCCTTTCAGGCGTACCAGTTCAGTTCTTAGACGTTCAGCCCCTTCGGCAGTTAAATATGGTTGTTCACCCATTATTGCACTTCCCTAAGGTTTTACGCCAGGATCAAACAGCTTCTGGTGCTCATCTACCGCGAAGCGATCGGTCATGCCGGCAATATAATCGCAAATGGTGCGTTCAACCCCGAATTCCTCTATCCGCTCCTGCACATGACTGGGTAAGATCGCCGGTTCAAGGCGATACGCGTTGAACAGGTCAGACAGAATCCGCTCCGCTTTTGTTTGCATACGCATCACTCGATGGTGGCGGTATAAATTGGCATACAGAAAATCTTTGATCTGCCGGTTGCGGCGATGCATATCTTCGCTAAACCCAATTACGTTATATGGCAGCCGCTGCAGTTCTTCCACTGAGTGGACATGACTATCTTTCAAGCGCTGGTAAGTAGCTTCGATCAGATCGCTCACTTCCAGACCGATCAGGCGGCGGATTATCCGGTGGCGGGTGAGATCATCCAGATCAATATCACGTACCCCCACGCTTTCGATTAAAATCTCCCAGATAGTAATTCCTTCTAACATGCGAGGGGTGATCATGCCTGAACGCAAACCATCGTCCAGGTCATGGGCGGTATAGGCCAACTCATCGGCAGCGTTACAGATTTGCGCCTCCAGATTTCCGCGCAGATCCGGATTATAGTCGCTGGCGTCGGCAATGTCGTATTCGGACTCATGCTTGACGATACCCTCACGCACTTCCCAACTCAGGTTCAATCCAGGAAAATCTGGGTAACGCCGTTCCAGCACAGTGACAATTCGCAAGGATTGTTTGTTGTGATCGAAACCGCCATGCTCTTTCATCAGGTGCGCCAGGGCCACTTCGCCAGAATGACCAAAGGCGCTGTGTCCCAGATCGTGCGCCAGACAGATCGTTTCGACCAGGTCTTCATTGGCGCCCAGCGCACGAGCAGCAGTGCGCCCTATCTGGGCAACCTCCAGGGTATGTGTCAGGCGCGTGCGGTAGTAATCGCCTTCGTCGTTAATAAACACCTGGGTTTTATACTCCAATCGCCGGAAGGCTGTGGTATGCAGGATGCGGTCGCGATCCCGTTGAAAAGTTGTCCGGTAATCGGCTTCGTCTTCTGGGTAGGCGCGTCCCTTGGAAAACTTACTCCGGCAGGCGTAAGGTGCCAGAATTTGGTCTTCAAAATTTTCAAGCTGTTGTCGTGAAAAGAACATGATTGATCTGCTCCTGGTGAGTGGTCGGTAATGCGATAATGATTATACCCTTAATCCAATCAAGAAAGCACCTGGTCGATTACGTGGTCGCCGGAGGGGATGTCGGTTTCACGCAGGATGACGGAATCGCGCACCAGTACCCCATCTCCTATGCAGCAATCGCGCTCAATATATGCGTTTGGTCCGATGATGCAGTTTGAGCCAATCTGAACCCCTTGCTCGATATAGAGGGGGGTGATCAGGTGTGTGTTCACCCCGACAGTATGAGGCTGAATCTGGGCGGTTTCATTTCCGGAGAGCAGATAATGGCGGTTGATCGACAGCAGGTCGGCCGGATTGGTCAGAGTCAGGCGTTGGTCCGTCAGCAGGCCGTTGACATTTCCTTGCCGGTCGATCAGCATCTGGATAGCGTCCTGGAGTTCATATTCCCCTCGCGCCGAGGGCTGTACTTCCTCCAGATATTCCAGGATTGCAGGGCTGAACAGGTATAGCGGTAGACTGGCGATATCGGACGGGGCTTGCCCGGGGGATGGTTTTTCGACAATGCGGATCACCTGCTGCCCTTGCATCACAACCACACCGGTGCTGCTCAAGGCCTCGGCAGGCATGTGCATCAGGGTGAGAATTGCGTTTGCTCTGGGTTCCTCCTGCCAGGATTGCAGCATCAGGCCAATGTGTTCGGGCGAGGTCAGGTTGTCGCAGGCAGAGAGGACGAAATCTCCTTCGATCAGAGGGGCTGCCCAGCGCAGAGCATCCGCCATGCCTTTGCGTTGCGGCTGGTAAGCAAAGCGAATATCCGCTGTCAGGCGAGATTCATGGTTGAAGTAGCGGGCGATATGGCGATCCTGCGGGCTGATGACCAGGATCAAGTCGTGGATGCCGTTGGCTATTAACTGCTCAATCAAACGCTCGACAATGGGTTTTCCCAAAATAGGCAGCATGGCTTTGGAACGGTCTGTGGCGATGGACTGTAAGCGAGATCCTTTACCTGCTGCCAGGATGACGGCTTGCATTGCAACCTCCGTACAATTCTCTGTTAGATTTACTTTTCAAGGATGGGTTGGATTTCCAGCCCTTGCCTGGAGACTCTGGGTCGGAAGATAAGCGCCTGGTGCAGATTGTTTTGCGCGGCAGTGCGCTGCCAGGCCTCCATTAGCTGCTCCTGCTCACCCGGCCGCACCAGGGCGAAGACGGAGCCTCCACCTCCCGCGCCGGTTAGTTTGGCGCCCAGGGCGCCGTTCTGCATCGCAGTCTGGATGCAAAGGTTATTTGCCCAGCCAGCGCCGTCTTGAAAGCCACACAAGCACATCATCTCGTCAACCAGCCGGTGGTTGAGGGTCATCAAATGCCCGAAGGTGGGCAGATCGCCGGACAGGAGAGCGATTTTACCTCTCCAGGCGGTCTCTCCAGCTTTCTGCATCAGTTGCACCAGCGCCGGTGCAGTCCCGCCATTCCGCCTCCAGGCGTCATATTCTTCGACATAACGCGGCCGCATGCGGCCATGAACATCCCCCGAGTCGTGCTGGATGCCGGTCATGATGGCAACCAGGGGCAGCTCAGGGGCCCAGGCATCCAACCGCTCATATGTTACATAAGGTTCTTGATCCATATCCGCTTGATGGAGTTTGCCGCGATAGTCCAGGTAAGCGATTCCTCCAAAGAGGGGGACATAGCGATCGGCAAAACCACAGGTGATGCCAAGCTCTTTCGCTTCTACGCGTTGAGCCAACTCGGACAGGACATAGTCATTCAAAACATACCGGTCTAGATGATACAGCTCACGCAGCCCGGCCAATGTCAGCAAAATAATCAGCGATGATCCCCCTAATCCGCTTTGGCGAGGCACATTGCTATGCACGGATATATGAAAACCTGACTGAGATAATTTACTGCGAAACTCATCACTGTAATGATACAGGCGATTGACCGCTCCTTTGAGCAGATCCTGTTCACCGGTATAGGCAGCCGGAATTTCCAGACGATCGATTTGGAACTGTTCTGCACCATTCTCGCAGATCACCTGGTGCGCATCTTCGATGACTGCTTCAGCATATAAATCGATCGCTGCTGAGATGGTGGCAAAATCACCCTCGTTGGCATCGGTTGGATTACCCAGGATATTAATTCGGGCTGGAATTCTTAGGCGATATCGCACGGCGAAATTTTACCATCATAATGACTTCTATTAGAATGGCTATGGTAAAATCAGAACTACTATGGGATTGCAGAAATTGATGAACAGCCAGAGAGTAGGTGAGGCCGCGCTCAATTTTAGCCGCGCCATACCGCCCTGGCTGGGATATCGAGTGGCAGATTTATTGGGCGGGTTTATTGCCTCTCGAAAACACCTCCCCATGGTGCGAGCGGTCAGGGCGAACCAGTGGGTGATCAACGGAGGAACCATTTCTGGCAAACAGCTCGACCAGGCCACCAAACAGGTCTGGCAAAATATTGCCAGAGCTTTTTATTTCCTGTTTCATGCGCAAAAGAGCCCTGACATCCTTCAAGAAATAATTGTTTTTGATCCTTTGATTGAAGAATTAATCCGTCGTAGCCAGGAAAAGAAACGCGGCGTTGTTGCGGTTGGTGTGCACATGTCTTATTTTGACTCGGTCTTACAGGCTACTACCCGGCATGGTTTGCGCGCGGTGACGTTGGGCCTGCCCGGTGCTACTGAGGCGATAAACTGGCAGACGGACATTCGCCGCCAATCTGGATTGGAAGTGTTGCCAGCGACAACTTCCAACCTGCGCGAGATCATCAGGCGGCTTGAGGCTGGCGAAACTTTCATCACCGGTGCGGATTATCCTACAGGAAAAGATAATACCCATAAACCGCTATGGTTTGGTCGTCCGGCCCAGCTGCCCACCCATTATGTCCACGTGGCTTTGCGCGCCCAGGTGCCGGTTGTTCTTTTAGCGCCCATCATGCGCGAAAATGGACGCTGCCAATTTCTTGTGTCGGATTACATTGAAATGCGGCCAGGACCTAATCGCGAGACGGAGATATTAGAAAATACTGAGCGGATTTTAGAAATATGCGCTGGCTTTATCCGCCAGGCTCCGCAGCAGTGGTCTATTCTCCAACCAGTCTGGCCAGAGGCGTTACAGCAGATGATGTGAGCACAAATTCCAGATAAGTGGAGTAGATCATGACGGATATAAAGAAGCATAAAAGGGTCAACGATATCTTCCTGGCTCCCCTGGAGCGCCCGGCGCTACAATGGCTGGCCGCGCATATGCCCGCCTGGGTTACGCCAGACGTCCTGACAGGTATTGGCCTGTTCGGATCTGTGGTGATTTTTGTGGCCTACTGTCTGACCAATCTTCACCCAGGGTTTCTATGGTTGGCCTCGCTGGGTTTTGTAATCAACTGGTTTGGCGACAGCCTGGATGGCACCCTGGCGCGTTATCGCCATATCGAGCGGCCCATTTACGGATTTTTCATCGATCACACCCTGGATGCATTCAGCGAAGTGCTGGTCTTTCTTGGCCTGGGCTTCTCTCCCTATGTGCGATTCGACCTGGCTTGCCTGGCACTAATTGGGTATTTGTTGGCTTCGGTGTTGGTGTATATCCGTACCTGCGTCAAAGGAGAATTCAAGATCTCCTATGCTGGGCTTGGTCCAACGGAAGCGCGCCTGATCGCGATTGTCGCCAATACAGTTGTGTTTATCATCGGCAATCCTAAGATAGCCCTGTTTTCCCTGTCGCTCTCAGTTTATGATTGGGTGGCAATTGTTGTCGCAGCGGTATTATTTCTAATCTTTGTTCTGTCCACGATCAAACAGGGTCGTATTCTTGCTAAAGCGGGCCAATAGTTCACCGGTCGAGTGGTTTTGTCACGATTTGTGTCACGATTATGGCACTCCGGGCTGGTATACTTTGTTCAGAATATTGACAAACATCCAAGACATATGTCATAATCCGGTTGCATTGAATTGGGATGTGATTGAGTATTCAGAGCAAATTGTGGACAGCCTGGCAACTTTTCCTTTTGGCGCATGTAATATTCGGAATCTTAACCGGCGGGTGGTATTGGAGCTGATCCGCTTCACCCCAGGGGGCATCTCGCGCGCCGAATTAGCCCGGCAGATTGACCTCACCCGGTCGACCGTATCTGCCATCGTGGCAGAGTTTGTGGATACTGAACTGGTTCGCGAAGCAGAAAGTGGGCCAACAACCGGGGGTAGAAGGCCGATCCTGTTAGAAATCAATCCCCGGCGCGGTTATGTGATTGGCATTGATATTGGCGCCACACATGTGAGTTTGGTGGCAGCAGATTTTTTGGCCCGAGTGATGCATGAAATGGAACTGCCATTTGACATCCGCAAAGGGCCGCAATCTTGCCTGTCAGAGCTTAATCTTCATGTCCAACAGTTGCTGGATAAAGCAGGGCTTTCACAAAGTCAAGTCCTGGCTATCGGAGTTGGCGTTCCTGGACCGGTGCTGGCCGAGTCGGGCATTGTTACCTCTCCGCCGATCATGCCGGGTTGGGATGGTTACCCTATCCGGGATTATTTACAAAAGCTTTGGGGCTGCCCTGTCTCTGTGAATAATGACGCTGAACTGGGCGCTCTGGGAGAATGGGCCTTTGGAGCAGGTCGTGTGAAGCGCCATATGGCTTATATAAAGGTGGGTTCCGGAATTGGGGCGGGGCTGATCCTGGATGGGCGCATCTACCGGGGGGCTACGGGTCTGGCGGGTGAAATCGGACATTTAACGATCCAGGAACATGGGCCGTTGTGCACTTGCGGCAACCACGGCTGCCTGGAAGCTCTTGCAGGCGGCGCGGCGATTGCTCGTAATGCAATCCAGGCAGTTAAAGCTGGTCGCCGCACCCAATTATCATCCATAAAGCCTGTGGAGAGCATTACCGCGCGGGATGTCGGCGAGGCGGCTCGTCTGGGTGACCTGGTCGCTCAGCAGATTGTGGCTGACGCGGGGGGGTACCTGGGTATCGCTATCGCTGGTGTGATCAATTTGTCCAACCCCAGCATGGTGATTATCGGTGGGGGCGTCGCCCAGATGGGCGACCTGCTACTCGAGCCGATTCGTCATGTTGTGCGAGAGCGTTGTTTGCAGCCCGCTGCTCAGGCAGTGCGCATTACTTCTGCAGTTCTGGGCAGGCGCTCTTCGAGCATGGGAGCAGTCGTACAGGCCATTGATACAGCTTTGTACGAACTCACCGAGGGGAGTTTTTTTGAGAAAGGAGGCATAAAAGAAGATAAATCCTTCGAGAACCAGTCCCAGAATATCCTGGAAACAAACCAGGCGTATGCCGGAGTATAAACCGGCTGAGTCGAATCTAAGTTTTTCTATACACCTTGAATGAGGAGAGAGATAAGATGTCTAAGAAGTTTTGGTCCCTGGTCAGCCTGCTGCTGATCGCGACAATGGCCCTTTCAGCCTGTGCGGCCCCTGCTACCGTAGCTCCGAAGGAGCCCGAAGTAGTGCAGCCCACCGCAGCCCCCGCCGGTCCCACCGGTGAGGTGACCCTGTGGCACGCTTACCAGACTGGTTCCTCTGAGGAAGCCACTCTGACTGAGCTGATCACAAACGCTAAGAAAGAATACCCCAACCTGACGATTAACGTTCTGCAGATCCCCTTCAGCGATATCTTCAATAAGCTGCAGACCGAAATCGCGGCTGGCGGCGGCCCCGACCTGTGGGTCTCCCCCAACGATGACCTGGGCAACTGGGTGCGCGCTGGCCTGCTGCTCCCCCTGGATGACAAGCTGGCTGGCAAGCTCGACAAGGTTTCTGGCCCCGGCGTGGATGGCATGAAGGTAGATGGCAAGATCTACGGCGTGCCTGAATCCGCTAAGGCTGTTGCCCTGTATTACAACAAGTCCCTGCTTCCCACTCCACCCACGACTACTGATGAAGTTATGGCCTTGGTCAAGGAAGGCAAGTCGCTGGTCAATGTTCAGGGCGCGTATCACCTGTTTGGCTGGTCGATGGCTTTTGGCGGCAGCCTTTTGGATGCCGACGGCAAATGCGTCGCCGATCAGGGCGGCTGGGTTGATTTCATGCAATACCTGGTCGATCTGAAGGCAGCTGGCGCCGTTTTCGAGCCTGACTATGGCAAGGCTGAAACTCCTTTCCGCCAGGGTCAGACTGCTATGTTCGTCAACGGCCCCTGGGCACTGGGCGACTATAAGAAAGACCTGGGTGACAACCTGGGTGTAGTCCCGATGCCCGCTGGCCCCAAGGGTCCTGCTGGTCCATTGAATGGTATTGATGGCTTCTACGTCACCTCCACCAGCAAGAATGTGGATAACGCTGTAGCTCTGGCGCTGTTCCTGGTCAGCCAGGCCTCATCGCAGATCTACACCGACAAGGCTGGTCATGTGCCGATCCGCTCGGACGTCACCTCTGCCGATCCCTTGATTTCCGCCTTCGCTTTGGCTTCTGCCACGGGCTTCCCCCGCCCACAGTCAAAGGAATTCGCCAACTATTGGACTCCTTTTGGTGATATGTTCACCAAGGTGCTCGAAGGCGCTCTTTCCCCCGCCGATGGCGTCAAGGAAGCTTGCGCAGCGATGAACACCGCTAACGGCAAGTAGATTTTTAGCCGAACATGCGACGTGCGATCCAGCACGTCGCATGTTCTCTTTATGAGCATGAGGATTGCGGGAGTTGCGACGATCCTGGAATCCTTGAGGAAAATCTAACAGGAGGATGGAAAGATGGCAACAATAACCAATGGATTGCCGCCATCTGAAATAAAAGAGGGGAGTGGGTTGTCGCGTTGGTTACGGCGTACAGCCTATACCCGTGCGGCTTACGTTTACCTGATTCCCGCTTTCCTCATCATGGCGGTGATTACTTTTTATCCGATGTTTTACCAGGTTTGGATGTCGTTTACCGACTTCGGCATCGCCAACATCACCGGAAAGGTGGCCCCCAATCCAGTTGGCTTTGATAATTACGTGGGTATTTTACCGAAGGTCATCAAATTCTTTGGTGCGGAAATTAGCATTGCTAAGGGGGGTGTGTTAGCAGCGAAAATACCCAATTTCTCCTTCTTCCGGATATTAGCTTTTAACCTGGTGTGGGTGATATTCAATGTGCCTATCCACGTTATCCTGGGTATCCTGGTTGCCCTGGTACTTAACACACCTGGTCTGTGGGGGAAGAAGATTTACCGGGCGATATATGTATTTCCAACCGTGCTGCCCTGGCTGGTGGTTGCAACTATTTGGCGAAATATGTTTGACCAGGATTATGGCTCGATCAACATGTCGCTTGCCTGGATAGGGAACTTGTTCAATATTCCAGCTGAAGCATTTCGCATACGCTGGATGGAGGATATCTATCCCCCATTCCAATGGTTTTTACCTGGCTTACCTCTGCCGTTAGCTTTCTTTGCCATGCTGGTCACCAATATCTGGATGGGTTGGCCGTTCAACTGTATCGTGGCAACCGGTGCTCTGCAGAGCATCCCTAAGGATCTGTACGAGGCAGCTTCGATCGATGGCGCTAATGGCTTCCAGCAGTTCTGGTCCATTACTGCCCCTCTCCTGAGGCCGGCGATGATCCCTGCAGCCATGGTGGGTATGATTATCACCTTCAACCTGTTCAACTGCATCTATTTCATGTCAGGGGGTGGCCCGTTGCGGCAGACGGAAATCTTAGTCACCACAGCCTATAACCTGGTGAACGCCCAACGGTTATATGGGGCTGCGGCTGCCTTTTGTGTGCTGATTTTCTTTATCTTATTTGCCTTAACCCTGATCACCAACCGCATCACGCGGGCTACGGAGCGCTACGATGTCTGAACTTTCCCAATCCCTCACATCAGTACCTCGCCCGTCGCAGAAGAAATCTAAAGACTGGACGCAGCAAGAGAAGAAACTGCCGGTTGGCAAGCAGATCATTCTCCAGCTGATATGCCTGATGTTGGCTCTTACAGTACTATTCCCAATCTCATGGATTGTCAGCCTCTCGCTGGATCCTCGCGACATTGCCAGGCCTACCGAGTTCCGCCTGATCCCCCCTGGCGCTTCTTTAGATGCCTACAAGCGTGTGCTTACCCAACCTACTGCCAACCCGGTAACTTTCTATCAATTAGCTCGCAATCAGTTTGCCCTGGCAGGTGGAACTGCCCTATTCTCCGTGATTGTGGGTGTGCTGGCTGCCTACTCCTTCTCGCGTTTTGAATATAAAGGTCGCAAGGCGCTGATGATGGGGGTGGTGACGGTGCTGATGTTGCCAGCAATCGCCACAGTGGCCCCTCTCTTTGTGCTGCTCAATCGCGTCCAAATCTCGTTCGGCGATTTGAGCTTCAACTTGCGTAACTCGCTGTTTGGAGTGGGAATCGCGGTTATTTCTGGTCAGCTGCCTTTCTCCATCTGGAACCTGAAGGGCTACCTGGATACGGTGCCCAGGGAGCTTGAAGAAGCTGCCCGTATCGACGGCGCCAGTCCAAACCAGCTGTTTATGAAAATCGTCCTGCCCCTATCCACGCCTGTGCTGGCGGTAACGGCTTTCCTGTCCTTTAACGCATCGTGGACTGAGTTCGTCATGTCCTGGCAGTTCCTCACTAACCCGAAGGACTTTACCCTGGCCATGTCCTTGTGGAATATGGTTGGTCCATTTTCAGGCGACACGCCCTGGTCTGCTTTCTCTGCCATGGCGATTATGGTTGCCCTGCCGGTGGCTGTGGTGTACTTGTTGCTGCAAAAGTACATCGTTGGTGGTCTGACAATCGGCAGCGTGAAATAAATAATCTCAGGACCGTGGTAGATTAATTGCCATCCTCTGGCTTTCCTCCTCTCCCGGATCAGGAGAGGAGGAAAGTGAATGTTCTTTTAATTGCCCATGTCAGCTCTCCGGCGCTTTGCCCTCGTTTCCATAATTCTCCTGGTCGGGTTTGTCGCCCTGGGTCTCCGGCTCAGGGCAGTCTCTCTTCTCCCCATTGATTATGATGAGGATGATTATCTGGCGGCAGCCCAGCGCTATGCGCACTGGATACGAGCAGGCGACCTGCAACCCATCATCGATTACTCGTATAATTACGAACACCCTCCTCTGACAAAAATCTTTTATGCGCTGGCAATTCTGCCGCTGCCTGAAGTCAATTATTTATCAGAGACCAGCCCCTCTCTGCCGCCTGTGGGCAGCCTGCCGCAGCCTCATTTCCGCAATTCTCGCCTGATCTCCGCTGTATTAGGCAGCCTGGAAGCCCTGGCGCTTGCTATAACTAACCCCCTGGCAGGTTTTTTCCTGGCTATTCAAACCTGGCAGATCAAATACACCAGCCAGATCATGTTAGAACCCCTGCCGGCTTTTTTCAGCCTCCTGGCGGTAATATTTTATTCCTGGGCGCTGAAAGAGAGCTGGCTGCCTGGTATGGGCGCACAAGTCTCGCCAAGAGTGAGGCACAGGTCGATTTTCTGGCTGTGTCTCTCGGCGGTAAGTTTAGGGTTGACTGCCGCATCGAAATACACTTACTGCGTAGCAGGCATTGCCATCTTGGTGGATTGGCTCTGGCGGATAAGAGATGAAACCCCCGATAATGGTAAGAAGACTGGAAACTGGTACAGTATCTTATTTGTCCTGGCATGGGGAATCCTGGCAGTCATTGTGTTCTTTGCATTCAACCCTCGCCTTTGGAATGATCCGCTCGGGCGGCTGACCCAATCTATCCTCTATCATGGGGATTACGCAGCCAGCGAGCACGTTCGCCAGGTGAATTTCCCTGCCTGGCAGCCGCTGGTTTGGCTGGCCGGGTCTGTCCCCTGGCATCCAGGCGTTTTTCTGGTCTCTCTTGATCTTTATATCACCTTGCTGGCTGGGATTGGACTGCAGCGTCTCTGGGATCGGCAGCGTGTTTATGGCCTGTGGCTGGCGATTGGGTTGGTCTTCTTACTCCTGTGGCCGACCAAGTGGCCTCAATATATCCTGATCCTGACCGCCCCCCTGAGCCTGGCTGCCGCGCATGGATTCCAGGCTTTTCTCTGGGAACCCCTGATCCGTTGGCGTGAACGGCGGCGAGCAAGCAACCGACAACCTGCTGCGGAAGAGCTTGCCTTCCAGCAGCACCTGGCGCGCCGTTTGGGTTGGCGCGATTTGCGGCGGGCACTGCCCTGGCTGCTGCCTGGGGCGCTAACCCTGACGGTTATTGCGCTGTTTCCATTAATTTATCAGGGGGCGATGTCGCTTACCGATTTCAACGCCATTTCTATCCGAGATGGCATCCAGGGCGGGGTGTGGCGGGCTGTATGGGAAGGCTTGACCTTACAGCAGAAGCCGGTCATCTTTGATCCCTTTGAAGGGACTCGCTCGCAAGAGGTAAAATTCACCGGGCCATTCATCTTGTTAGCTCTGATCGGCGGGGCTGCGCCAGAACTGCTGGCTTTTAATGTCTTATGGACTGTACTTTCAGTGGCTCTGCAGGCAGCTCTGGGGATATTAGTAGCCCTGGCGCTTCACCGGCAAGGTTTGCGTCTGGCGAATGTATGGCGGACGATCTTCATCTTGCCCTGGGCTGTTCCAGAGTTTGTGGGCGCTTTGATCTGGCTGCGCCTGCTGGAGCCGCGCAGCGGCTGGCTGATGATCAGCCAACAATTGCCTGCTGGAGTAGCGATTTCAAACTGGCTGGATGATCCCAATATGACCTTGCTGCTGCTCTTAGTAGCAGCCACCTGGTACGGTTTCCCCTTCATCATGTTGGCTGCTGCCGCCGGGCTGAAGTTAGTTCCGGAAGAGGTTTTTGATGCCGCCGCCATTGATGGAGCAGGCAGTTGGTCTCTGTTCAGGGATGTCACCTGGCCTCTGTTGTTTCCCCTGGTCGCTCCAGCGATAATTATCCGGTCGATTTTTGCTTTCAACCAGTTCTACCTGTTCTATACGATGCGGGTGAATTTTCCAACCCTCACCTATGCTACCGTTTCCTATTTCTACTTTGCGCCTGGGTTGGGTGGGCAGTTCGCGGTTTCAGCGGCGATCAATATTTTCACCGTCCTGGTGCTGGTTGTGCTGATCCTTTGGTTTAACCGGGTCAGCAGAGCCGCTGAGGGGGTGACTTATGCGTAGGTTAAGATGGGGGCACCAGATTCTATATCAGCTGGGTTTAGCCTTGGTGGCAGCCTTCGTCTTGCTGCCTCTGTGGGGGCTGGCATACCTTGCCTTTGATGGAGGGGTGAAAGGTTGGCCTACCAGTTTTCGGGTTTTCCCAGAGCAGCCTACCCTGGATGTGTTTGCGCGGGTGTGGCAGAACCCCTCTCAAAGCCTGCCGTTTACCGGTTTGATCAAGAACAGCCTGCTCGTTTCTGGAGGGGCGGCGCTGCTCTCGATTGGCCTGGGTTCCAGCATGGCGTATGCTTTTGCTCGCTACCGCTTCCCCGGGCGATCGACCGGTCTATTTGGCCTGCTGATCGGGGCGCTGCTGCCGCCAGTCGCCTTGATGACGCCTCTGTACATCCTCTTGACCATCATTGGGTTGAGGACCAGCTTGTTTGGATTAACCGTGGTTTATACGGCTTTCGCCATGCCTTTCTGCGTTTGGAACATGCGCGCCGCCTTCCAGTCTGTGCCAAAAGAACTTGAGGAGGCCGCCTTTTTGGATGGCGCCACTCCCCTGGTGTCTTTTTGGCAGGTGAGTCTTCCTATTGCTGCGCCGTCGATCGCAGTGGCGGCTTTGATTGCTTTTATGATTGGCTATTCCGAGTTTGCTATGGGTTGGCTGTTTGTGGATAAGAGCACCAATGTCACCCTGGCGATGGCTATATCCGGTATTTTGCAGGGTTCGGGGCTGGTTTCCTGGTCTCACCTGGCTGCCATGGCGATCATGATGAGCGCGCCGGCTGTGCTGCTGTTCCTGGCGCTGCAGCGGATGCTTATGGACAGGCTCTTTATCGGTTCGCTGGGTGAGTGAATCGGACTGGCGACTTTATTCCAGTTCAATTTTTAAAAAATTCGGGGGCCAACTGAGCCAGTTCTACCAGGCGTTCTGGGCTTGTGATGGTGATTTCCTGGCGCGTTGTGGTGATGCAGTCATGGTCACGAAATAGTTTTAGTGTTCGGCTGATGGCTTCGTGTACAGTAGCGGCTCGGGCAGCCAGCAAATTGTTGTTATGCTCTATACGATGAATGGGATATCTTCCGTAGTCGCTTAAATCCAACAACAGTTTGGCAGTTCGGGCGATCACTGATCGAGATGATAGATCCTCGTAGCGCTCGAGCAGCATGCGGTTGCGCGCCGCCAGCACTCGTAAAAGACCCAGACCGATCTGCGGGTAGCGCTGCATCAGGATTTGAAACCGGTCGTAACCGACCTGCCAGGTGACGCAGTCCTGCGCAGCAATGGCGGTCAATGGGTTGGGTCCGCCGTCCAGGACAGACACTTCGTTGACCATGATCACTGGCTGGATCAACGCCAGGATAAATTCCTGGCCCTGAGGACCCATTTTACACATGCGCAGCCGGCCTGAGAACAGCACAAAAAGACCAGCGCATGGTTCGCCCTCATGGAAAAGCACACTGTTGGCTGAAAAACGCAGAATCTGCCCGGAATTGATGATCGTTTTTAGATCTGCTTCTGGCAAGTCCTGGAAGTGGCGCACTTTTTTCAGCCGCTGGAGCAGGGAATCAAGATCATACATGCTATGGATTATACCAACATTGTAGATTGGCCGCCGAAACGGTATACTTGTGATGGTAAACCTGATCTGAAAGGATGGAATAAGCAATGATTAATTTTGATTTCCTGACTGAAAAAACGATTGAAAATCTGGTGCAGCTGATCCGCATAGATACCACCAACCCTCCTGGGAATGAACTGCCGGCGGTGATCTGGATCAGAGATTTGCTTGCGCGGGAGGGTATTCCTGCTGGTGACATGGTGATTCTGGAATCTGCGCCAGGACGGGCGAACCTGGTGGCGCGCCTGCGTGGAGATGGCTCTCAGCCGCCATTGCTGTTAAGTGGGCATGTCGATGTGGTGCCGGTGGAACCGAAATTTTGGACTCACGATCCTTTCGGTGGAGAGGTGGTGGATGGCTGTGTCTGGGGGCGCGGCACTGCCGACATGAAGGGCTTTCTTTCTATGTATATGTCGGTCTTTATCCAGGCTCGCCAGCAGGGGCTGCCATTAAAACGAGACTTGATCCTGGCGGCAATTGCTGATGAGGAAGCTGGCTTTGAACATGGCTCTCAGTTCCTGGTAGAACAGCATCGCGATTTGATTGCAGCCGAATACGGCCTGACCGAATCGGGTGGGTTGACCGCCTACATGGGGAAGAAGCGTGTCTATCCCATTCAGGTGGCTGAGAAGAGTGTCTGTTGGTTGCGAGCCTCGACCTTTGGACAGCCAGGGCATGGCTCCATGCCGCACGAAGATAATGCTGTGCTGCATCTGGCGAAAGCCCTGGAGCGGCTGCGCCGCGCTGGTCACCTGCCCATTCACCTGACTCCCACGGTTCGACGCATGTTAGATTCGTTGGCTGAAAACCTTGGTTTCCCCCTGGGTGTGGTGCTGGGGCTGATGCGTTCACCCGCGCTAGCAGGGGTGCTGCTGCGTATGCTGCCCGTTGAACAGAGACCATTATTCATCGCCTGGCTGAGCAACTCGGTCAGCCCAACCGTGCTGCAAGCTGGCAGTAAATCAAACGTGATCCCGTCTGAAGCATCGGTTCATCTGGATTGCCGATTGCTGCCAGGCCAAAAGCCGGAGGATGTGATCCGAGAGCTATCAGCGGTGATGGGGCGCCAGGTAAAACTGGAGCCGCTCACAACTTCTACAGGCGCAGAATTTCCCGTGGATACACCTTTGTACCGGCTGATGGAAAAAGCGTTGAAGCAGATGGATGGAGAGGGCATTACCTTTCCACTGCTGATGCCAGGAGCTACAGACGCCAGTCTATACCAACGCGCAGGGATTAAGGTGTATGGTTTTACACCAGGGATATTGCCTCCAGAGATCTCATTAACAAAAATGGCTCACGCTCATGATGAACGCCTGCCAGTGTCTTTCTTCAGATCTGGCTTGCCGGCCTTATGGCAGGTGGTGAGCGAAATCTGCTGCGCATAGCTTATCGCTTCTGCTGCAATTTCATTCATTTTGGGGGATTATGACAAATGTCACTTGACACGCCTTTGTGAAATTAGGTAAGATAAAGGCATCTTTTTGTCGATTTTGGTAATGATGGTGCATGAATATGTATCAAATAGACAATATCGACGCCCAGATTGTTAATCTCCTAAACGAAGATGGTCGCATGTCCTGCGCTGAGATTGCCCGGCGAATTGGGGCTGTGTCTCAGCGCATGGTCGGTTATCGGATTGACCGCATGATCGCCGAGGGGTTGATCTCAATCACTTCGGTAATCAATCCCAAGCTGCTTGGCTATACCATCGTGGCAGATGTCTGGCTGGAAGTTGAGTCGGATTCCATCCTGGAAGTAGCCCAAAAGATGACTGAATATGAATGCATCACCTATGTAGCTTGCTCGATTGGAGAGACCGATGTAAGCGTCCAGGTAGTTGGAAAAACCACCGAGGAAATTTATCGCTTTGTGACCGAGGTGATTGGGAAGACCCCAGGTGTTCGTAAAACGACCACATCGATTGTTCCTCTGGTTTTGAAGGACACGCATCAGTGGCAGATACCGGGGAATCTAAGCATTTCAAGCGAAACTAAAGAAACTTGAAATTCTACTCATGAGACGCAGCAGGCTGCGTCTTTTTGTCTATTCCAGAGGAAGGAGCACTATGCATATTCCATTTGAGAAGAACAGGCAGCTTCAGCGGAGAGCCCAGGCGGTCATGCCGTTGGGGGTGAATTCAAATTTTCGCTTTTGGGGGGATGACATTACCCCGTATGTGTCAAAAGCGAAAGGGGCTTATCTATGGGATGCGGACGGCAACCGCTTCATTGACTACCGCCTGGCATTTGGCCCGATCATTCTTGGACACGCAGACGATGAGGTGGACGCCATTGTCAAGAGAGAGATTGACAATGGCCTGCTGTGCGCCATGACCAGTGAACTGGAAATTGCAGTGATGGAGAAGATTGTCGCCATGTGCCCCGGAGTGGAGATGGCTCGCCTTGCCTGCTCTGGCACAGAAGCCACCATGCATGCACTGCGTGTAGCGCGGGCTTACACAGGCCGGGAAAAAGTCATCAAATTTGAGGGCATGTATCATGGGTTCCAGGATTACACCTTATGGTCGACGTATGCGCCTGTCGAAGCCTACGGCAGCTATCGCAACCCAATTCCGGTGCCTTCGGGATCAGGGATTCCGCGCGCATTGAATGAATTGATCATCACTTTACCCTTTAACAACTTTGAAATCCTGGAGAAAACATTACGCAGCCTTGGCCACCAGGTGGCCGCAATCATTGCCGAGCCGTGCATGGGCAACTGCGGCGCCATCTTGCCCGCGCCTGGTTTCTTAGAACTTATCCGCCAGAAATGCACAGAATATGGCATCGTCTTTATCCTGGATGAAGTGAAAACCGGATTCCGCATTGCTAACGGTGGCGCGCAAGAGTATTACAACCTGGATCCGGACATGGCTACCTACGCTAAGGCGATTGGAAATGGTTATCCGTTGGCGGCTTTTGGCGGTAAGCGGGTGATTATGGAGAATATCGGGCGCGGCGTATCGCAAGGGGGCACCTACAACAACAATAAACCTGGTGTAGCCGGCGCATATGCTACGCTGACCCTGCTCCAGGAGAGACCAATTCTGAAGACCATCACAGAACGCGGTCAGCGTTTGATGGATGGCATCCAGCAGTTGTTTTCAGAAGCAGGCATTCCTGTGGTCATGAACGGCTATCCGGCGATGTTCTCGTTTGCGATAGGAGCGGAAAAGATCACCGACCAGCGCAGCTGGGATAACAGCGAAAAAGAGTACTACCTGCGCCTGATCGAGGCGGCAATTGAACGCGGTGTGATGCCAGATCATGACCCGCGCGAGCCCTGGTTCTTGTGCTACGCTCATACCGATGAAATTATCGCTGAAACACTCAATGTGATGCGTGAAGTGATCCGCACGGTCAAGAGATAAGGTGCATCTCATGGGCGTTTTTATTCTAAGGCTATATAGGAGGCATATGTGGTAGAACAAAAAAAGGCTATGACAGCCCAAGAAATGGTCGCCTTAAATCGGGAGTACACTTTCTTCTCCTGGTCTGTGCAGGCGTCTGCCAACCCGATCCCAATCGCGCGCGCCGAAGGGATTTACTTCTGGGATGTGGATGGTAAGCGCTACATCGATTTCTCTTCCCAGTTGATGAATCTGAACATTGGCCACCAGAATCCAAAGGTGGTCCGGGCAATCCAGGATCAGGCGGCTCAACTGTGCTATGCCCATCCCGGCATGGCGACCGAGCCGCGCGGCTTGCTGGGCAAGAAAATCGCTGAAGTCGCTCCGGGTGATTTGAACAAAACCTTTTTCTGCCTGGGCGGCGCAGAGGCTAATGAAAACGCGATTAAGATGGCGCGGGCCTATACCAAGCGGTTTAAGATCATGGCGCGCTACCGTTCCTATCACGGTGCCACGCATGGCGCCATCGCCCTGACGGGAGATTATCGCCGCCTGCCGGTTGAGCCGGCTATGCCCGGGGTGGTGCATTTCCTTGATCCCTACTGCTACCGCTGCCCATTCGGTTGGACACGTGAAACCTGCCACCGGGAGTGCATCCAGCACATCGAAGAACTCATCTACTATGAAGGCCCTGACCAAATTGCAGCGATTTTCATGGAAGGTGTGACCGGTTCGAATGGGCTGATTGTGCCTCCGGATGATTACTGGCCGCGCGTGCGAGAGATTTGCGATAAATATGGCATTCTCTTGGTATCGGATGAAGTGATGAGCGGTTGGGGCCGGACTGGCCGATGGTTTGCGGTGGATAACTGGAATGTGATCCCCGATATGATCACCACAGCCAAGGGGCTGACTTCCGGTTACGTGCCGCTGGGAGCTGTGATTGTCTCCGATCGGATGGCCAAATACTTTGATGACAAGATGCTGTGGTGTGGGCTGACTTACAGCGGTCATCCATTGGCTTGCGCGGCTGCGGTGGCTACACTGGCAGTGTATGAAGAAGATGGGCTGATCGAAAATGCTGACCGGCTGGGCGAGTATCTGGGCCAGCGTCTGGAGCAGATCAAAACCCGTCATGCCTCCGTGGGCGACGTGCGCTATATTGGTCTGTTTTCTGCCCTGGAAATTGTTAACAGCAAGCAAACTAAGCAGCCGATCGATCCATTAACCGAAGTGGCCAAATTCTTGCGCGACAATAATTTGTTCACTTTTAATTTCCATAATATCCTCTTCGTTGTACCGCCTTTGTGCATCACCCAGGATCAGATTGACGAAGGCCTGGCAATCATCGAGCAAGCCCTGGCAATCACCGACCGGCAAGCCAGGGAATAACCCAGACAGTGCAGCGAGCCTCCATCCCCACGGACGATCTGCGCTGGCCTAGAAATGGAGCAGATATGACTGAAAACAACATACTCAACTACGTCAACAACCAGTGGATTGTCTCACAAGCCACCGAATTCGTTGAAGTGATCAACCCTGCTACTGCAGAAGTCTTAGGCCGCACACCGCTTTCATCCAAGGCGGAGGTAGATACAGCGGTACAGGCTGCTGCGGATGCCTATCCCGCCTGGCGGCGTACACCTCCGCCAGAACGCATCCAATACCTGTTCAAGCTGAAGCATCAGCTGGAAGCCAATATCGAGGACATCTCGCGTACGATCACCATGGAATGCGGCAAAACTTACGAAGAGTCAAGGGCAGAGATGCGCCGGGCGATTGAGAACGTGGAAGTAGCCTGTGGGATACCGCTCATGATGCAGGGTGTGATTTCTGAAGACATTGCTCCGGGCATCGATGAAATCATGCTCCGTCAGCCGGTGGGCGTTTGTGCGGTGATCTGCCCATTCAATTTCCCCGGCATGATTCCTTTCTGGTTCCTGCCCTATGCTGTGGCTTGCGGCAATACTTATGTGGTCAAGCCGTCCGAGAAAGTATCCCTGAGCATGCAGAAGATCTTCCACCTGGTAGAGCAGATTGGGCTGCCAAAGGGCGTGCTCAACCTGGTCAATGGGGCTAAGGAGGCGGTCGACGCACTGCTGGATCATCCTGCTGTTCGAGCCATCAGCTTTGTCGGCTCGACCCCGGTAGCCCGTTATATCTATTCTCGTGGAGCCGCGAATGGGAAGCGCATCCAGGCCCAGGGAGGCGCCAAGAACCCGGTCATTGTTCTGCCAGATGCTGACCTGGATATGGCGGTTCGTATCACTGCCGATAGCGCCTTTGGCTGTGCAGGGCAGCGCTGCCTGGCTACCTCCCTGGTGATTACCGTGGCAGAAGCACGTCATCCATTTACGGAGGGCATCTGCGATGCGGCCGTCAGCCGAGTGGTGGGGTATGGATTGGATGCTGGGGTGCAGATGGGGCCGGTCATCACCCGGCAGAGCCAGCACCGCATCGAAGGGGCGATCCAAACTGGCGCTGAAGAAGGCTTCAATGTGTTGGTGGATGGTCGCGGGGCTCAGATTCCCGGCTACGAAGCGGGCTGTTTTGTACGCCCCACGATTATCTCGGATTTAAAACCTGGCAGCCAGACGGCGCGCACGGAGATCTTCGGCCCGGTATTGGGGCTGATGCATGTCAACACAATTGAGGATGCAATTTCCCTGGTGAACAGTGCAGACTATGGCAACCAGGCCAGCCTGTTCACCTCCAGCGGAACGGCTGCGCGCCGCTTCCGCTATGAAGCCGAGGCGGGCAATATCGGCATCAACATCGGGGTTGCCGCGCCGATGGCCTTTTTTCCCTTCAGCGGTTGGAAGGAGAGTTTCTTCGGCGATCTGCATGGGCAGAGCATGGACGCGGTGGATTTCTTCACCCAAAAGAAAGTGGTGGTCGAACGTTGGCCTAAAGAATGGACGCGTAAATTTTAGGCTGGTGTTCTGCAGTAAGAATGCTGCCCGACGCCAGCTATCCTAAAGACTCAGGAGAGTACCATGGATCTTGAAGGTTATCGATATGTATGGTTGGTGGTAATTGGCATAGCTATCTTCTTTTCGATCCGGATTGCGGTCGGTATCTGGGCCTCACGCCGGGTGAAGAATGCAGCCGACTATATCGTTGCTGGAAGACGTCTGCCGATCTACATGGCGGGCGCATCCATCATGGCTACCTGGTTCGCCGCGGAGACCATGATGGGCGCTTCTGCCACGGCATACCAATACGGCTTTCAGGGTGTGCTTTTCGACCCCTTTGGTGCAACCGTGTGCCTGTTCGTGACGGGTTTCTTCTTTACTCGCCTGATGCGCCGGGCGCGCTACCTCACCCTGGTTGACTTTTTTGAGCGTCGTTTTGGTAAGGCGATGACGATTTTATCGTCGGTTATCCAGCTGATCACCTATTTTGTTTGGACAGGAGCACAGTTGGTAGCAGCCGGCACAATTGTACATGCCCTCTTCCCAAATATCCCGCTCGAGGTCGGCATGATTGTGGTGGCTATTGTGGTCACCTGTTATACCATGTTAGGTGGTATGTTAGCGGATACACTGCTCGACTTTATGCAGATGTTCTTCACCGCTGGCGGCGTCACCCTGATTTTCTTGTTTGTACTGAAGGCAGTGGGAGGTTGGTCGGGTTTGACCTCCATCCAAGAAACGCTTTACAATCCACAACCCTTCACCATCACCCCCGATGCAGGCGGCACGGGGTATTTAGGTTATCTTGGGGGGATGGGCTGGATGTACTGGATGGCTGCCTGGATGGCAATTGGTCTGGGCAGCGTGCCCACCCAGGACCTGTTTCAGCGCTCAATGGCGGCTCGCAACGAGGCTACGGCAGTTTGGGGCAGCTATATGGCTGGCGCTTTGTACGGGTTCTTTGGGATTATGTCTCCCTTGATCGGCATCATGATGTTCAAGCTGAACCCAGGCCTGGTGGACGCTCAAATGGAAGGGGTGCTGGTGAATGCCGCTTTGAACTACCTGCCGCCCGTTCTTACCGCTATCTTCCTGGCGGCTTTATCTTCAGCGCTGATGAGCACCTCAGATAGCGCTTTGCTGGCTGGCGCGGCGGTGGTGACAGAAAATCTGTTGCCCATGTTAGGATACAAGATGAATGAAAAGCAGAAGGTGCGCTCGACGCGCATCTGGGTGGGTATCATCGGTTTCCTGGCGATCCTGATTGCTATGACAGCCGCGACGATCTATGAGTTAGGTGTCCTGGCCTGGTCTCTGCTCCTGGTTGGGCTGTTTGCTCCCTTTGCCTTGGGCATGTACTGGAAGAAATCCAACCAGTATGGGGCTGTGGCAGCTTACCTGGGGGGATTTCTGGTTTGGGCCATCGGAATTTATGTAGCCTATCAATTTGGGATGTTAGGAGATCCGACCATTGTGGTTTGCGAAGGCGATGCTAACTGCGCTTTCTGGGATGCAGTCTATGTTTCCTCCTTCCCCGCATTTGTCTGTTCGATGCTGTTGATGGTGTTTGTTTCTCTGGCTACCCAAAAGAAAGACCCCCCGAAACCGATCACCAATATTGACGGGGAAGAATTCGACACCAATCCCTTCCATAATATTGGCTGGATGCCGCTGCGGGATGCAATTCGCAAGCTGCGGCCTGAAGAATTTGACGATTAGCGTCATTCTCTGATTGGATCATGATGTGACAAAGGAGAGTTCATATGCAGAAAAATCTATCTGAAGCCCTGGCGTATTCTCAACGCTGGCTGGAGATCATCAAGAAATCTGAAGTGCCAGAAGACGAGGGAAAGTGGATCTGCGAGGAAAGCAAGTACAACTTTGCCGAGCACTTCAACCGAGGCTGGCTGGATTACCGCAAGTCGGTCACCGAGGCGGGCGACTGGGCGGCTACTGAATGGACTGGCTCAGGGGCGATTTTCCGGGACGTGCTGGGACGTGAGTATATCGACTGCCTGGGCGGATATGGCATGATGGACCTGGGCTGGGGACATCCGGATGTGGTCGCCGCTGTGCGATCACAGCTTGGACGCACTCCCATGCCCAGCCAGGAATTGATCGACCCGCTGCGCGGCGTTCTGGCGCGTTTGATGGCTGAAATCACCCCTGGCGATATCAAATACAGCTTCTTTGCCGCCAGCGGCACAGAGTGTATTGAAGGCGCGATCAAGCTCGCCAAGATGTACACCCGCAAGAGCGGCTTTATCGTGGCGGTTAAGGCTTTCCACGGCAAGACGATGGGCTCGCTGTCGATGTTGGGCAAATCGGATTACCGCCAGCCGGTGGGCATGATGTATGGCGGGCCGGTTTACCATGTGCCTTTTGGCGATGCGGACGCAGTAGAGCGCCAGCTGGAGATATGTCAAAAGGTGGGCATAGATATCGCGGCCTGTCTTTTTGAGCCGATCCAGGGTGAAGCGGGTGGGATCGTGCCGCCGGATGACTTCTGGCCGCGCCTGCGAGAGATGACCAGGCATTACGGCGTACTGCTGATTGCCGACGAAGTGCAGACGGGCCTGGGCCGCACGGGGAAGCTGTGGGGAGTAGACCATTGGGATGTGGTGCCGGATATCCTCTCGGTGGCAAAATCGCTGGGCGGCGGGGTCATGCCAGTCAGCGCCTTCTGCTCTACGGAGGAGATCTGGCAGTGCATGATGTTCCCCAACCCCTTCATCCACACGACCACGACCGGAGGCGGAGCGCTGGCATGCAGTGCGGCGATTGCAGCCATCAATGTGACCTTGCGTGATCGTCTGTGGGAGCAGGCTGCTGCTAAGGGCGAGTTCATGATCCCGAAGCTAAAAGAACTGGTTGCCCAATACCCTCAAATGTTTTATGGTATCACGGGGAAAGGCTTGCTGATCGGCATGCATTTCCACAATCCTGAGGTGGGTTATAAAGTTGCCGCAGGACTGTTCAAGCGCGGGGTATTGGTTGCCGGCACCCTGACCAGCGCCCAAACCATTCGCATCGAGCCGCCGTTGGTAATTACAATTGAGCAGCTCAGCGCTGTGCTCGACCGGCTGTCTGATACGTTGGCTGAAATATCTAAAACACTGTAGGCACAAATTGAATGGGAGTTGAGAAATCACCACCAGGTTTTGAAGATCCTCAACTCCCATTCAGCCAGGTAAAAAAAGGAGAAAACGTATGAAAGTATTACTTGTCGGAGTGGGGGGTGTTGGCGAGGCGATCGCGGCGATAGCCAAACCACGTCCCTGGGTTGAACTGGTTGTGTTGGCTGATTATAACCTCGCCCGCTGCCAGGAAGTGCAGGCTAAGCTGGGGCAGCCGGAGCGTTTTCCGATTGAATGGGTGGACGCCGGGGATCAACAGAAGATCGAAGAGCTGGCGCGCAAGTATCATGTCGATCTGATTATGAACGCTTGCGATCCATCCTTCAATGTGCCTATCTTCGAGGCGGCTTATTCCTACGGCTGCACCTATATGGATATGGCCATGACCCTGTCGGAGCCGCATCCCGAGCAGCCTTACCAGGTCTGCGGCGTCAAGCTGGGCGATTACCAGTTCGAACGCGCGGTCCAGTGGGAGAAGAAGGGCTTGCTGGCATTGCTCGGCCTGGGAGTCGAGCCAGGCATGGCGGATGTGTTCGCCCGTTACGCTCAGGATTATCTGTTCGATGAGATTGAGGAGATCGGCATCCGGGATGGCGCCAACATCGAAGTGCGCGGCTATGAGTTTGCCCCCAACTTTTCCATCTGGACCACGATCGAGGAATGTCTGAATCCACCTGTAATCTGGGAAGCAGCCAAAGGCTGGTTCACTACCGAGCCATTTTCCGAACCTGAAATCTTTGAATTTCCTGAGGGCATTGGTAAAGTTGAGGTGGTCAATGTGGAGCATGAAGAGGTACTGCTCGTGCCGCGTTGGGTGAAATGCAAACGCGTGACCTTCAAATACGGCCTGGGCGACCAGTTCATCGGTGTGCTTAAGACCCTGCATATGCTTGGCCTGGATAACAAAGAGCCGATCAAGGTCAAGGATGTCATGGTTGCCCCGCGCGACGTGGTGGCAGCTTGCCTGCCAGACCCGGCCCACCTGGGCGATCGCATGTTCGGTAAAACCTGCGCCGGCACCTGGATCAAGGGTAAGAAGGATGGGAAACCGCGCCAGGTTTATATTTACCAGGTTGCCGATAATGAAGAGTGTATGCAGACCTGGGGCTGCCAGTCAGTGGTGGCGCAGACAGCCTTTAACGCTGTGATCGGCTGGGATCTGCTGCAGCACGGTCTCTGGAAAGCAGTGGGTGTGCTTGGCCCGGAGGCGTTTGATCCAGTCCCATTCATGGAAAGGATGGCTGATTATGGATTCCCATATGGGATTAAGGAGATGTAACCCTCAAAAATATCATTTTAATTCTTTCAGTGATCATATAACCCATTACAAAAGAAAAAGGAGGAAGATAAGATGGAAGGTTATGAATATTCGGGTATGATCATTGCCGGGATCGTGATCATTTTGATCATCCGCCTGATCATAGGCTATTGGGCCTCCAGAAAGGTTGAGACCAATGTGGACTATGTCTTGGCGGGCCGCCGTCTGCCGCTTTGGATGGCAGCGCCCTCTATCATGGCTACCTGGTTCGCAGCAGAAACCCTGATGGGTTCCAGCGCTACGGCGTACCAATACGGGTTCCAGGGGGTGGTGTTCGACCCGTTTGGCGCAACGATGTGCCTGGTGGTGGCTGGCGTATTCATTGTTCGTATTGCGCGGCGCGCCCAATATGTGACCATTATGGATTTCTTCCAGCACCGCTATGGCACAGCCATGTCGGTGATCGGCACAGTGACTCAAATTATTACCTATTTTGGCTGGACCGCGGCGCAAATCGTAGCTGGGGGCAGCATCCTGCAGGCTTTGCTGGGCTGGCCTCTATCCACAGGCATGATCCTGGTGGCAGTCATCGTCACCTTGTACACCATGGCAGGCGGTCTATGGGCGGATACCGCCCTGGACTTCATGCAGATGTTCCTGACTAGCTTTGGCTTGATCATGATCGTTACTGCCATTGTCACAAATGTTGGCGGGATCAAGGAGTTCTTCGGCCTGGCTGGCTCGCAGTATGTGTCTGAGCCATTTGCCCTCTGGCCAATCAAGGATGAGGGCTATCTGGGTTACACTGGTTCGCCAGGATGGTTCTACTACATCGCGGCCTGGATATCTCTCGGCCTGGGTGCCATTCCGGCCCAGGATTACCTGCAGCGAACTTGCGCCTCAAAGAATGAGTCAACTGCGGTCAAAGCTACCTACCTGGCCGCGCTGCTCTACCTGTCCTTTGGCGTGCTCTCGCCGCTCATTGGCATGGCTGCTTATGGCGCGATCGGCCCAGATCTGCCCATGGAAGAGACTGAGTTTATCCTCATCACCATGGCGCTCAAGTTCCTGCCGCCCGTGTTGGCTGCGGTCTTTGTGGCTGCTCTGGCTTCTGCCTTGATGAGCACCTCCGACAGCTCCATGCTGGCGGGCGCGACCATGTTCACTGAAAATATCATCAAGGTCTTCAAGCCAGACATCTCGGATAAGACTCAACTGCTGATGACGCGGCTCAGCTTGCTGGTGAGTGGAGCGATAAGTTTGCTGATTGCCATGTTCGCAACGACAATTTACAAACTGGCCGTGCTCAGCAACACCTCGATATTGGTCGGCATGGCCGCGCCATATATCATCGGTATGTATTGGAAGAAGGCCAACCATACCGGCGCTCTGGCTTCCTTCTTCTCAGGGGTCATCTCCTGGCTGATCCTTACTTTTGTCTTCTATCCGCAGACATATGTAGCCTGTGCAGAAGATGTAGAATGCGCCACCTGGGATGCCATTTATATCGCCTCAACACCCGCGTTTATCACCTCGGTGGTGTTCTTCATCGTGGTTTCTTTGCTCACCCAGAAATTCGATAAGCCAAAGGAACTGACCGATATCAATGGTAAAGTGGTCGATTTTCACCGGCCCTTTGGCTTTGGCGATCTCAGCGAGTGATTGATGTCGGGAGAACTATTTGTCGGATTTGGAGGTAGATGATGCCGAATGGTTACAATGGGAAAATTCTACATGTTGATCTGACTCATGGTCAGTTAAACACAGAGCAGCCGTCAGAATCTTTTTACCGCAAGTACATGGGCGGCAGTGCTATGGGCTTGTTCTACATCCTGCGCGATATGCCTGCCGGAGTAGATCCCCTGGCCCCCGAGAATGTGCTCACCTTGATGATCAGCGTGATTACAGGCGCGTCCATCTCGGGACAAAGCCGGCTCAATGCCAATGCAAAATCCCCCATGAGCGGCGGCATCGGCGACTCGCAGTGCGGCGGCTTCTTCCCTGCCGAATTGAAGTTTGCTGGTTTTGATGGCCTGGTCATCAAGGGCCGGTCTGAGCGTCCAGTTTATCTGACCATCATCGATGGTGTGCCTGCTTTGCACGATGCAGCCCACCTGATGGGAAAAGTCACCGGCGAGGTGGAGGCCATGCTGAAGCAAGAATTGGGGGATGAAAAGATTGAGGTGCTCCAGTATGGCCCAGGTGCAGAAAATGACGTACGTTTTGCCAGCCTGGTGAATATGTCCAATCGAAACAATGGGCGCACCGGTATGGGTCTGGTGATGGCTAGCAAGAACCTGAAAGCAGTCGTAGTGCGCGGCAGGCAAAAACCCCAGATAGCCGATCCACAGGCCCTGACCGCTTTGAATCGTAAGGGGCCAAAGTTGATGCCTGAAAATCCAGATATGGATGGTCTGGGGACACTTGGCACCCCCAGCGTAGTGATGCCGCAGAACAGTTTCGGTTCTCTGCCAACCCGCAACTATTCCGAAGCCCAGTTTGAAGGGTGCGAAGAACTCAGCGGCGAGCGGATGAGCGAAACAATCATGAAAGAACGTGACACTTGCTATGCCTGCGTGGTGCGCTGCAAACGTGTGGTTGAGGTAAAAGAGGGGCCTTATCAGGTTGATCCGCTGTATGGCGGGCCTGAATATGAAACCCTGGCAACCTTTGGCTCATACTGCGGCATACAGGATCTGGCTGCAGTTTCGCTGGCCAACCAGATCTGCAACATGTACGGCGTCGATACAATATCCTGTGGAGCGACGATCGCTTTTGCCATGGAGTGCTATGAGAAGGGTATCATCGGCCTGCAGCAAACTGGGGGGCTGGAACTGCGCTTTGGTAATGTAGAGGCAATGCTTGCCGTCCTCGATCAGATCGTCAAGAACACTGGCCCGTTGGGATCTGTGCTCTCCCAGGGCTCTGTGCGCGCCGCGGCGGTCTGGGGGGCTGCCGCGCAGGATTGCCTGATTGCGGTGAAGGGAGAAGAGGCCCCGGCGCACATGCCGCAGGCCAAGCGCTCCCTGGGCCTGATCTATGCGGTCAACCCCTTCGGCGCCGACCACCAATCCAGCGAGCATGACTGGATGTACGAGGATGGGATTGCCGCACCACTTTACCTGGAGCGGCTGGCTGAGTTGGATTTGAAAGAGGTTCAGCCGCCAGGATCGCTTGGGCCAGAGAAAATCCGTTTTGCGGCTTATACGCATATCTTCTACAGTATGTTGGATACCCTGGAGTTATGCCAGTTTGTCTGGGGGCCGGCCTGGACGCTCTACGGCCCAACCGAGATCGTGGAACTGGTGCGCGCTGTCACTGGCTGGCCTGTCAGCCTGTTCGAACTGATGAAAGTCGGGCAGCGACGGCTGAATCTTATGCGCGCCTTCAACGCGCGTGAAGGCTTCACGCGCAAGGACGATCGCTTGCCAAAGAAATTCTTCCAGCCTCTGGCAGGTACCGGGCCTACAGCTGGCGTAGCACTGACTCAGACTGAGATAGATGCAGCCTTGGATCTATACTACCAAATCCTTGGCTGGACTCCGGATGGAGTGCCCACCCGCGCCTCCCTGGCGGAAGTGGGCATTGAGTGGGTAGCGGATTTGTAAATCCTGCGTCCCTGGCATGAGATATCCTTTGTCAGGGACGCAGCGCGCCTGTTGCGCATGTTAGAGGTTGAGGTGGTCTCCTGGGAACCATTTGGCTTGATAGCACGTCAAGAGGGATGGTGAAGCAGTGCTGTTTATATTTAACAAACCTTTTACTACATTCGCTGCGCATACCGCGTAGAATCGCCCTAGAGCATAGAAAGGAGAACACCTATGACTCGTTTGATTCGCCCAATACTTTTTGTGGTTATCCTGTTAACCTTCACCACCTCTGCGCTGGCTGGCACGCTGCCAGATCCTGGCCCAGATGGACAACTGCCTGCTGGGATGACGCCCTGGCTCTACCTGCCTTTCCTATCTCAGGCGCCGGAAGCCTATCTGGTGTCGGGGCAGGTGACTGACGCCAGCGCCAATCCTTTGCCCGGCGCAGTGATCACGGATGACGCGGGCAACACCACCACCACCGATGACAATGGGAATTACACCATCGCTCTGCCAGAAGGCCAGCATGCCCTGGCTCCGGAGAAGAGCGGCTATGTGTTCACGCCATCGGTAAGCGAAATTCAGGTAGAAGGCAGCCTCAGTGGTCAGGATTTTGTAGCTCTGGCAGCTTGTAGCGACTACGTGACGAACGGCGGTTTTGAGGCCAACACCTGGTGGAACTTCCCCAGCTCTGACGCCATCGCTGCCTACTCCACGGCTTTATGGCACAGCGGAGCGCGTTCGGTGCGTACAGGCATCCTGAACCCGGGAGATAACGTCTACAGCTATTCCTCCGCCCGCAGCCAGATCCTCAATCTGCCCGTTGGCGCCACCAGCATCACCCTGCGCGCCTGGCTGAACCCCAGGAGTGGAGAAGTTGTGACCTCGGCGCTGCCACCAGAACCGGTTGGTCCACAGTTGGAACAGGCCTCTCCGGATGAAGCAGCCGCTTTCGACGCCCAGTATGTGCTGGTGCTCAATACCAGCAACGATCTGCTGGAAACTTTGATGTGGGTGCGTTCCAACAGCCAGGTTTGGACCTACTACTCTTTCGATCTCACCAAGTGGAGGGGACAATCCATCAAGCTGCAGTTTGGCACCTATAACGATGGCGCTGGCGGGGTGACCGCCATGTACGTGGATGATGTTTCGCTGGAAGTTTGCACCAGCAGCCCGCCTCCTCCACCTCCCCCGCCTCCAGCCTGTGTGAACCAGATTCTCAACAGCGGTTTTGAATACAACGGCAACTGGGGCATCCCGACTACACCTTACCCGGCGGGTTATTCCTATGATTACAGCTACGTGGGTTCTCGCTCGATGCGCACCGGCATCCCGCTCTACAGCATGGCGAATGTCTATAGTTATTCAGATGCCTGGCAGACCATCACCATCCCCTCGGATGCCACCAGCGCTGTGCTGAGGGTACGCCTTTGGCCGCAATCGCAAGAACCCGCCGCATTGAGTGAAGAAGCCATCATGCCAGAGGTGGGCTCCGTATGGGGGGAGTCTGATCTGGCAGCTGATTCTCAGTATTTTCTGATTTTGAACCCCTACACTCAGGTGATTCGTGAATACCTGGCCTCCTGGACGAACAAAAATTCAGCGGGTTGGTTGTATCGGGAATATAACCTGATCGCTTATCGCGGCCAATCGATCCGCATCCAGTTTGGCACATATAATGATGGGTATGGCGGCAGGACCGCCATGTATGTGGATGAAATCTATGTCGACACCTGCACCAGCACTCCGCCCCCACCTCCACCCCCCGGCTGCACAGAAAAGGTGAGCAACGGTGGTTTTGAAAACAACAGCGCCTGGTATGCCCCTCTGACTGCATTTTCGGCTGGGTATTCCACTTTCTTCAAGCACAATGGAGCTCGCTCCATGCGCACAGGGATCTATTACCAGTCGCAAAACAGGTACAGCTATTCCGATGTCCGCCAGACGGTGACCCTACCTGCCAGCCTGAGTTCAGCCAATCTGAGCTTCTGGATCTATTCGCTCAGCGGGGAGGCCTATGCCGCCGTGCCGATGTCGGAGAGCCCCACCTCGGCGGAATGGTCTCAGGAGGCCTCTGCTGGGGATGTGCAGTACCTGCTGATCCTGGATGCAGCCTACAACTGGATTGATACTTTGATCTGGCGGCGCAGCAACGAACAGTACTGGCATTACTATTCGTTTGATCTGCGTCCATACGCTGGCTCGACGATCAACTTGCAGTTCGGCACCTACAACAACGGCTACAGCGGCGTGACCGCCATGTATGTGGATGATGTCTCGTTGTGGGTTTGCCCCTGACTGAGCAGAGCCCAGATAGAAAAATAGTTTAGAACATGCCAGGTGTCAGAGTGGATCTGACACCTGGCAGTTTATTTCGATGTCAGGATACTCCCCGGGATAGAAATCTGCATGGCTGCAGGGGAAATATGATAGAATTCTCGTCTGGTTTTTACTTCTGAATTCATTTTTCGTCTTGGAGGAAAACATGCTCGAAACTGTTGTCATCCAGACATCCGGCCTGGGCAAGACTTTTGGTGCAGTCCAGGCGCTCAAGCCCCTCGACTTAACCGTCAGTAAAAATTCGATATTTGGTTTTCTTGGCCCCAACGGAGCCGGCAAAACCACCACCATCAAGCTCTTATTGGGGTTGATCAGCCCCACAGCCGGCAGCGCGACGGTTTTCGGGCTGGATATTATTCGCAATAGTGTTGAAATTCGCAGCCGGATCGGCTACCTGCCTCAAGAGCCTCATTACTATGAATACATGACCGCCCGCCAGACGTTGGACTTTACGGCACGATTTTTCTTCAAAGGCCCAGATTCAGCTATCCAGGAACGTGTGGCTGAGATGCTGGATCTGGTCGGTCTGGAGGATAAAGCGGATCGCCCGATCAAGGGATTTTCGGGCGGCGAGCGCCAGCGTTTGGGCATTGCACAGGCGCAGGTGAATTATCCTGATTTGCTGATCCTGGACGAACCCGCCGCATCATTAGATCCATTGGGCCGCCGCGATGTTCTCGAAGTGATGGAGCGATTGAGAAAACACACCACCATCTTCTATTCGACGCATATCCTAGATGATGTCCAGCGGGTCAGCGATACGGTTGCAATCCTGAACCATGGCGAGCTGGTGGCATATGGGCAAATCGAAGAACTGCTTGCCGGCAGCGGGGGCATCACCTATACAATATCCTTCAAGGGGGATGCAGAACGCGCTCATGGCCGGGTTGTTAATCAAGTCTGGGTGAAAGAAATCAAGGCACGTTCCCATTTAGATGAAACGATCTGGACACTGAGCGTGAGCGATGAAGCTGCCGCTGAGAGCCAGATCCTGCGCTTGCTGCTTTCTGATGAAAACCTGATGGTCACAGAGTTCCGTCACAAAGCCTATGATCTTGAAGAAATATTTGTAGGTATCGTTGAAGGGGAGAAATCCTCAAATGACAAGGCCGCTGGAGGAAAGAGCAAATGAGCCAACAGACAGTCCCCCATATAACGCAACCTGTCGGGAATAGCGCCTTCCAACTCGTCCAGGAGAAAGGCTGGCAGCGCGGCCTAGGCAACCTGCACCGCTCCGAATTCAGGCGCTGGTTTGGCACGAACATGTGGCTGTGGATGGCAGTCATCTGGACGGCTATCTTTAATTTTATCTTAGCGGGGATGGTTTGGCGGGGGCAAATGCCATATGATGAAGCCTACACGCTTTATTGTGTTTTTGGAGGCTTGTTCCCCCAGATAGCGACCATCATCATCATGCAGGATGTGCTGGTGGGTGAGAAAGAAACTGGCACTGCGGCCTGGATCCTGTCCAAACCAGTCGATCGCAAGGCTTTCGTGATTTCCAAATTCATTCCCAATTCCATTGGCGTGCTTCTGACGATGGTGTTAATCCCGGGTCTGGTAGCATATATTCATATTTCGGTGGCCACCGGAGTGTGGATTTCACCTCTGCGCCTGCTGGGAGGCCTGTCCGTCCTGGGTTTGAACCAGCTCTTTTACCTGACCTTGTCCTTAATGTTGGGCGCTGTTTTCAACAACCGCGCTGCAGTGATTGCTATCCCGATGGCGTTTGCCTTTGGGCAGCAGTATATACTCAGCGCGGCGCCTTTCCTGGCAAATGTGTTGCCTTGGTCTCTGGCGATCTCCCTGGGCGACCCGGCGCCGCAAGCGGTAGCCCCAGGCATATTGGTGGCGACCCCATTTTCACCCGGTCCAGTCTGGTTTGCGCTGGTCTGCATTGTGATCTTTGTGGCGGTAGCTTTGTGGCGTTTTGAAAAAACTGAGTTCTAACGATCAATTCTGTGCTGTGATTTATTCGCAGCGCAGTTCTAAGTCATAAGATTGGCACGCTCAATGAGCATATTTCGTGATTTGCCAGTATAATGTTGCCTGGTATCATGAAACTGCGCTCTCTTCTGACTTTAATCCGTGATGCAGGGATAGGGTGGAGCCTCGGGGATGCGCCAGTGCATGCCGCGGCGCTGGCGTATTTCGCTTTATTTTCTATCGCTCCAATGTTGATCATCTCTGTTGTCATCGCCTCCCAACTGTTCAGCCAGACGACAGTGGAGGCTCAGATCCTATATTTTGTGTCGCATAATATGGGGGCCGAAGCAGCCAGGTTTGTCCTGGAAATCATCCGTAATCATCATAACTCCACCAGCAACCGCATTGCTACAGGAGTCGGCATTATTCTTTTACTATATGGCGCATCAGCGTTGTTCTTCCGGCTGCGCGCTTCGTTTAATGTAATGTGGGGATTGGTACCCAAAACCTTGCCGTTTCATCGCAGTCTGCTCTACATCATCGAATCCCGCCTCTTGTCAGGCGTCTACGTTTTTGTGGTTGTATTCTTCCTGATATTCAACCTGCTCTTATATGCTGTGCTGGCGGCTCTATCAAATCGGTTAACCCCTGGACAATCCTTGAGCCTGGTACGCTCTTACTCATTGCTCCAACTTTTACTATCGCCTGTTTTGCTTATTCTAATCTTTGCCGCAGCGTATAAATATTTACCTCAGGCTGGTATTCGTTGGAGAGATACCTGGCTGGGAGCGATTATCACCACATTCCTTTTCTGGTTAGGGAACTTTATCATCGGTTTATATTTGGGGCGCAGCGGTCTGGCTTCATTTTATGGTGCGGCAGGATCAGCGATTGTCTTCCTGATCTGGGTCTATTATTCCGCCTCGATTGTGCTGTATGGCGCTAAGCTGACCCAGCTTTATGCCCAACGGTATGGCGCGGGGATCACCCCTGATTCAAGTATGCGCTTCAAGGATGAACGCCCTATGCCTCAGGCTTAATCATCCAACACGTTTTGCGCTTCTTTTGATTCGCTTTTCCCGTTCAAATCACAAAATAATCCGTCAGGTTCGCATCCTTCGCATTCCAGCTGCAGCGTGGCGTGATCGATGTGGTATTTATGATGAAGCAGTTCGTTGATCTGCCGTTGGATTTCGACCCCCTGACGCATGGATAGATCATCTGTCAAGATGTGCGCCGACAAGGCGCGCAGGCTGCGGGTGATGCTCCAAACATGCAGATCGTGCATTCCCAGCACACGGGGTACCTGCAGGATATCTTTGACCATATGTGCCATATCAACATCCAGTGGAGCGCCTTCGAGCAAGATATCGGCGGTTTCGCGCAGGATAATCCAGGCGTTCCATAAAATCAAAACACCAATCAAGGCGCTCACCAGTGGGTCGAGCCAGTTCCATCCGGTAAACCAGATGATGACCCCGGCGATCACTGCGCCGATCGTGGAGAACACATCTCCCATCAGATGGATGAAGGCGCTGCGCATATTGAGATCGTGTTCGCTGCCTTGTTTCACCAGCCAGGCAGTGCCCAGGTTGACAAAAAAAGCAAGCAGCCCAACGCCAATCAATATCCCAGATTTTACCTCTGGCGGACTGGTCAGCCGCTGATAAGCCTCGTAAAAAATGCCCAATGAGATCACCACCAGGGTGGATGAGTTGATAAAAGCCGCCAGGATGCCGGCGCGATGGTAGCCGAAGGTTTTATTTGCATTGGGCGGCTGCAGTGTCAGGCGCATGGCGTACCAGCTCAATCCCAGCGCCAGTACATCGGTCAGGTTGTGAACCGCGTCCGTTAGAAGCGCCAGGCTGTTGGCCCACAGACCGGCGATAAATTCAACCACCAAGAATGCCAGGGTCAAACCCAAGGATAATGCCAAACGCGCCGAAGCCTGTCTGTTAAGATCATTCAGGTGGCTGTGGGGAGGTGTGTTTTGATGCTTGTGGTGCATAGTGTGCCAGTATACCTGGGGCAGGTGCTGGTGTCAATTAGTTAAATGGCTTTACGATTCAGGCTGAAATCATGTACAATCTTCCCATGAAGGATGCATCTATGGTATTCCCTGATCCCCATCTGCCTTTGATTGATCTTCACCGCCACCTTGACGGCAGTCTGCGCCTGGAGACGATCCTTGACCTGGGTCAAATTCACCATCTGCCGCTGCCAGCCTGGGATGTGGAAGGTTTACGGCCTCATGTTCAGGTTACTGAACCCCAACCTGGCGTGATGGCGTTTATCAGCAAATTTCACTGGATGACCCAGGTATTGGTGGATTATGACGCCTGCCGCCGGGTAGCATACGAGAATGTCGAAGATGCCCACCTGCAAGGGTTAGATTACGTCGAGCTGCGTTTCAGCCCGGTATTCATGGCTGAAGCGCACTCTCTGGATCCTGTCGGTGTGACCGAAGCGGTGTGTAACGGCGTGCAAGCTGGCAGTCGTGATTTTTCCATGCCTGCCGGTTTGATCGGAATCATCAGCCGGACTTATGGCCCAGAGGCGGCCTGGAAAGAACTGCAGGCGCTGCTCTCGCAGAAAGAGCAGCTGGTGGCTCTCGATCTGGCCGGAGATGAGGCGCATTTTCCTGGAGAATTATTTGTGCAGCATTTTCGCCGCGCTCGTCAGGCTGGCTGGCAGGTCACTGTGCATGCGGGCGAAAGCGCCGGGGCCAGCAGCATCTGGCAGGCGCTTCGTGAATTAGGCGCCAGCCGGATCGGACATGCCGTGGCCGCGCTGCATGATCCTGCCCTGATGACCCACATGGTTGAACACCGCGTCGGCATTGAATGCAATCTGACCAGCAACGTGCAGACCAGCACAGTCGCCGACTACCCAAGCCATCCCCTGCGCAGCTTCCTTGAGCATGGTCTGCTGGCAACGATTAACACCGACGACCCTGGTATCAGCGGTATTGATCTGGCTTATGAATATCGCATCGCGGCGCCAGCCGCGGGTTTATCGCCCCAGCAGATCCGCCAGGCGCAGCGAAATGCTCTCGAAGTGGCTTTTCTCTCTCAGGAGCTGAAACAGAAATTGCTTTCTGATAAAATCCCTCAGACCTAGCTTCACGGGTCAGGTGATTAGTTCCGGGGGTAGAAAATCCAGCCGGTTCAAATAGATCAGGCGGTTCTCTTCAGGCGTAATATCGATGCGCGCGATGGCTGTGTTGTTCATGGTGAACCAGACCTCCCGTTCGGCGCTCAGAATCACATTTTCTGCCGCCAGCGCCTGGGTAGAAGCCAGGGAGGGTGACAGATCAGCCCGCTCGGATAAACCGACCAAGACAGCCATCAGGTGGTTGAAAAATCCGCCGTGGCTGATAACCGCCACGCGGTGATTTGTGCTGCCGTGTTGGGCGAGCAGCTGTCGGATGACCCGGCGGGCGCGTTCTCGCCGCTCTGGACGAGTCTCGAAAGGCCGGTTCCACCAGCCCAATTCATCGATATCATCTTCTAAAACCAGGGTTGGATAATATGTGTTGAAATAGGTGCGGTTATTCCCGGGCAGCCCGACCGGTTCGCCAGTCTCCTCATCATGCAGGTAAACCCCCCCACCTTCATGCAGGTCCCTCCAGCCCAGGAGGGGCAACCCTGTCTCCTGGGCAATGATGATGCCGGTGGAAACTGAGCGGATCATCAGGCTGGTGTACAGGTGCGTCAGACCAAAGCCCATGGTGTTTTGGGGGTCGGATATATCGGCGGGGGCGCCAGGTCCGGCGTCCCGGATGAAATCAGCCAGGTACTGAGCCTGTTGGCTGCCTGTATCGGTCAGCTCAGGGTCCTGGCTGCGCCCTGTTCCGCTCCCGGTTAGATCATATAGTAAATTATTTTGCGATTGTGCGTGGCGGATAAAATAAAATTGCATGGTCTCTTTTCCAGTGGAGGTTTGTCAGGATATATTGTAACCCAGGCTCCCGCACGTTTCTTTAAGGAAAATTGAGAAAAAAAGTGCTATACTTAACCCGTTCAAACCAGACCTCTCATTGCTGGTTGTTAGTTGATCACCAGGAATGGGCTGCCCGGAGAAAACAAAACAAGGAGTTTAGCAAATGAAGCAACTGATCGATAGGAACCAAATCAGCCGCTTGCTGTACAGGGTGGTCAGCATTCTATTGGTAATGGCCGTGCTCGTCGCCCTGGTACCCCAGCGAGTTGTAGTAGCTGCCGAACCATGCAAATTCAAGCATAAGGTGCAGTCTGGGGAATCGCTGATCGGCATCGGCCAGATGTATAACTATGACTGGCGCTTAATTGCTGAAAGAAATGACCTGAAAGAACCGTATGTCCTGACGGTGGGCATGGTGTTGTGCATACCTGGAGGAAATAAACCTGCTGGTCCAACCTCGACTACCACCGATACGACTACTGGAACAAAAACCACCCAACCAGTCCTAACCGTTGCCGCGGGGATCAATTCTGTTTATATCAAGGTGGAAAACTTCCCCAAGTACATTGTCTACTATGTCAACGTAGCGGCGTATCCAGATCAATTCATAGATTACCGTATTGGTCGATTTCGCACCAACAAGACCGGCTTCTATGAAAATTGGCTGCGTGTCCCGGCTGTCGTTCCAGAGGCGCGCTTTATGCGATTGTGCCTGAAGAATGCCTGGACGGATGCGTTGTCCTGCGTTGATTATGAGAACCCGTTCTTCAATATAATCCCGACGGTGCTCAACTGCACCAAGAACGCTCGTTAGTAAATCCTGATCACAATAAAACCTCCAGGGTTTGGCTGATCCCTGGAGGTTTTATTTATTCCACAGTTTGAAGTGCTTAAACCGCATCCTGGCTCCAGCCGGATAGGCGCCGTGATGGATGGTACGATCTATCCAGCCGGCGGCGTGCAGGCCGGCCATCAAATTCCCTCTGGTTGGGAAGGCGATCTGTCCCACCAGATACCAGTCTGGCTGGCTGCTGCCAGGCTCGGGCGTCAGAGCACAATAGGCCGATACCAGGTCGCATTTGCTTTCGAGGCGCAACAGGAAGCCCTTAACCTCGCTGCAATTTGTAGGTATCAAGCCGCGCCCGATCAGGATGTTGCCATTTTCCACACAGCCCTCAAAAGTCAGATCATTTTCCCCGCGCAGCCCAAGCACCAGCCGCAGGAAGTTTTGATCATCGTGCCAGAGCAGAAGACCACCCATCGAAAGGGATGGCGCAGGCTGGTCAAGCTGGGTTCTTGATAAACTGGCGGGAAGGCACAGGGTTTGTATCTTGAACTCTCTCGCCGCCGGGCGCAATAGTCTTGGCGCGCTCAGGTTCAGGTGCCAGAGATCACGCCCATTGGCTGCACAGATCTCCAACTGATGATCTATTTGGTAAGAGCCATCCCCGGCAGGATCGATCCATTCCCAACCCGGCTGCAGACCGTGGCAAAAGCTGTCCTCAAATGTAGGAGGTTGTGCATGATTGCCTTGATCAAGAGATCCACTGGCTTGCTGCAGCTGCCATTGAGCTGGCACAAGGGGGTTATCTAGGTGCCTGGAACGTTCATTGTGCTCGGTGCATTGTTTCTGAAAATATGCGCCATCTTCGCTCTCTTTCAGGCAGATACATGCCTCCTCCAATCCGCTCAGCAGGCAGGCAAAAACAGGCCAGCGGTTGAACCACCAGCCCAGGGGGACGTGAAACGGAACGTAGTGGTGCAGCGCAAGCTGAAACTGGGCTTTGGCTTCTGGGTAATTTTCACTTGCCAGGTATACACGCCCCAGGCAGTAGCTGGCGATCCATTCCGTCCAGGACCAATCGCCGGCTCGTAATGGGGTTTGAGCTTTTTCAAAAGCCTGCCTGGCTTTTGGCCGCTCTCCCTGGCACATCCAAACAAGCCCGGCAATCAGTGACGCTTCTGCCTGGAAGACCGGTCCGCTGATCTTATTAGCAAGCTGGTTAGATAATTCCGCATGTTGATTGGCCGCGTCCAGGTCGCCCAGCATCAGGCAGCCCCAGGCCAGATCGCGCTGGCAGCGCCAGGAACGAAAATTATCGCCAATTCGCTCATATAGTCCCAGCACTTGTTGGCAGTCTTCGATGCCCTGGCGCAGATCGCCGCTGCTGAACTGGTAGCCCCACTGATAATCATACACTTCAGCCAGGGCGCGCAGATCATGATGCTCCTGGGCGAGCTGTTGAAGAACCCGCAGCCATTGGCTTGCCTGGTCAACCTCGCGTTGGTTGTACAGGTTCAGGGCGATGTGCATATAGGCCGGACGCAGTTCTTCCGAATATGGAAGCCGCTGAATGAAGCTAGCGGTGGTTTCGGTGTATTTCTGGAAAGCTGGTTGTTCCCCGCGGCCCAGGTAGCCGATGGCAATAATCTGGTTCATCAAAGCAGCTTCCAACGATTCGGCCTCTTCTTCGCTTAGCAAAGAACGCCCCACCTGGCCCAGATGGATTTGTTCGGTGTAGCGGCGCTGCCAGTGCAGGGCTTCTCCCAGCCAGTAATACAGGCGTACCAGAGCGGCCGTCTCCAACTCTACCGCCTGCCCGATTGCAATCGCCTGCAGTAAATACTTCTCCGCCTGGATTTCATCCCCTATTCCGTGGTAAATCTGGCCCAAACCGGTCAGGGCGGCAAGCTTCCAAAACAGGCGGCTGCGGCACTCTGCGGGGCTGCTGCTGACAGCGGTAGAGGCGTGAGTCTCGGAGATAATTGAGCCATCTTCTGAGTACGTTTCACCCCACCGGTGTAGGGCTTGCTGGAAGTAAGCAATTGCCTCGGGGTTATGGTAGCCTAATCGGGCTTTTTCACCGGCCTTGAGCAAATATTCAATTGCTTTTTCGTCCAATGGGCTGCGCTGATAATGGAATGCTAGCTGCTCAATAACCTCTCTGGTTTCATCCATGAGCAGGGACGGTTCTGGTTCATTCAATTGGTAGCGGTTTTCGATCGCGGTCGCGACACGCAGATGCAGATCGGCTCGCTGGCGGAGGGCTATCGTCTGATAGACCGCATCTCGGGTGAGGATATGCTTGAAGGTATATTCTACTTCTGGCAAAACCCTCAGACGGTAGATCAGGGCTGCTTCCTCCAAGGCCCATAAGGCGCGCTCCAGGTCTAATTCGGGCGGCACAATTTGAGAGAGAATCCGGGTGGAGAAATTCCTGCCAATCACGGATGCACTGCGCAGGGTAATTTTCAAATCGCCATCCAGACGGTCAACCCGGCCTTGGATCACGCTTTGCACACTTTCGGGAATGCTCAACGCCTCGGTGTGGGCATTGATTTCCCACTGCCCATTCTTGCGGTGCAGAATGCCTTGATCGATTAAGGCCCGCAAAGCCTCCTCAACAAAAAAAGGATTGCCCCAGGATCGTTTCAAGATCATTTCATTGACTTCGGGGGGGCAGGGGGCCTCGCCCAACAAAGCGCGTGCCAGGCGCAGGCTCTGGTCTGGATGCAGCTCTCGCAGGCGAATTTCCTCGTAGAATTCAGAAATTTTCTGTTCAGCAATATTTTCCAACCGTTCGCCTTTATGACCGCGCTGCGACCGGTACAGGCAGAGCAGCATAATCGGATGTTCAGCCAGCGCCTCCATCAACATGGACAGTAAATCGATGGAAGGGTCATCAGCCCAATGCAGGTCTTCAAACACGAGCACCAGGGGCTGCTGTCGGGCGAGGGCGGTTAAAAAGTCATAGATTGCCTGGCAGGTCTGGTGGCGCACCTGCTCAGGAGAGGCATTTTTCAGGCGTTCATCCCAGGAGTTGCCAAAACGGATCGAAAGCAGGTTGCCCAGCAAGGCCCCCATATCTTCGACCCGTTGGCTGTCCAGATCGCCTCTTTCTTCCATATCTTCCAATAGAGCAGCCAGCGAACCCGCTCGATCGAGCCCTTCGGAAGAGAAGAAATACAGGAGATCGGAAAACAGATCGATAAAAGGCCAATAGCTGGTGGACATGCGCCATTCCTGGCAGCGGCTTTCCAACCAGAGCATCAGCGTCCCTTGTTCCCACATGCTGATGGCGTTCTGCTTGAGTTCCGCGATCAGTCTAGATTTCCCGATACCGGCTTCGCCTACCAGGGAGATCATCAAGCCTCTGCCATTCAATACCAGGGTCAATGCCTCTCTCAGCTTGCTCATTTCATCCTCGCGGCCAATTAACCGCGCCGATAGACCTTCAATGCCGCGAGCTTTCTCCGGGATGTCTAATGATCCCAGCAGCTGGTAAATAGTCTGGGCGTCTTTTCCGATGGCCGTGCGCAGGCTGAGCACCTCCAGGTTATCTAGATGATTCGCATTGCCAGATGGAGACAGCGTTTCCGGATACAATTCGGCGAATTCAAACGCGCCACGCGTCAGGTTGTATGTCACCGGGCTGACCAGGATCTGGTAGATGGAAGCCAGGTTCTGCAGGCGCGCGGCCAGGTTGAGGGTTGGCCCGACCAGCATGCCGGGCAGTTCAGATTCTTCTGGCTGAACCAGATCATCTCGTCTGTGGGAAAAATATACCTGCCCGGTGCTTACGCCCAGAGAGACGCCTAATCCTGCAATTCTGGCCGCGTTTTTAATCTCTAGAGCTGCGCGCAGCGCCCGCTCGGCGTCATCTTCATGCGATTGCAGAACGCCGAAGCTAATAAAAAAGCCCTGCCCGATGAAATGATCCGCATGGCCTTCATAACGAGCCGCCACAGGTCTGGCCAGCCTTACCAGCCGCCGGGCTGCCTCTGCCATCTGGCTTGGATTAGCCTGCCAGATCTGGGAGGCCTGATTGCTCAGCCCAACAAACAAGGTTGTGATCAGACGGATTTCATCTTCTACCTGGAGAGAATCTGCCTGACTCGAATCATTCCCCACGGCTGGTTGGATGCTATTTTCTAGGGCTGGCGATGCCTGATGATCAACAATCTGCCAGTCTGTCGCTGCCGTTGATGGGCGGATGCCTGTCTGGGTGCTTGTCTGATAGAGAGGTCTGGGCGCCCAAACACCGCGGCGAATCTGATCGTAAAGCACCGCCAGGGACGGATCTGGCTGCGCGCCGATCTCCTTTTCCAGCAGGCGTGCATATTGTCGATATTGCCGTAAAGCTGCGCTGGATTGACCCGAACGAGCATAGAGCTGCATAAGATACCCTTGCGGGATCTCATTCAGTGGGTCCAAAGAGGCCCATCGGCGTGCGTAGGGTAAGGCTGCTTGATAAGATGGGTTCGAGCCTGCTGGCGGGTTGAGATAGAAACTGATCAGCGCATGGAGCACGCCAGCCAACTCCCGCTGCAGCCCCTCGCTTTCATAGAACTGCCATTCATCGAATGCTGGGCTATCGGGCAGGCTGAACCCTGCCATAAAGTGGTCACGATAGAGGCGGGCTGCTTCGACCAGCTGCGGCAGGCAGAGCGGACAGGCTTGTTCGGGAGGGTGTTCATGAGCCAGCCGGGCAGCCGCTCGTTCCCTAAACTCGTTCACATCGATCCACAGGTTCAGGTTGGCCGAAAGGCTGATCTCGCCGGGGTTTGCCCAGCCCTCCCCTAAGGCCTGGTTTATGTCAGAGATCACCCTCCGTAGAGCAGATCTTGAGTGAAAGGAATCTGCCTCTGGCCAAAACAGAGCGGCTAAGGTCTCTCGGCGTTGACTTTTCCCGGTTACTGCCAGGTAGGCAAATAAGGCGGTAGCTTTCCGGCGGGTCAGGTCTAAAGTCTGACCCTCGCGTTCGATCCGAGGGGGGCCAAGCAGGAACAGGGCATGCATGAGGGTTGCCTGTATTCTACTACGATCAGCCAGTTTTGATTCGCAAGCGGTTGATTTTTAGAGCGAGATTATCTATAATAGAACTGCGATAAAGGAGGAACTGCCATGTCCCGAAAGAGAAGAAAGCTGCTTAGAATTTGCTTTGACCGTATTCTCGAACCGGCTGATAGGGAGCGGCTGGCTGCGCGCTCTATGGCGGAGAACCCAGCCAACATTCCCCTGGTACGGATGGACAGCAGCATGTCTACTGGGATGGCTGCTTTGCCCCCACCGCAAGAACTGGCGCTGTTAACCGGTACACGCTGGGAGGTGGGGCGTACGCTGCGGGTAAGCTTCATGGAAGGTGAGCCGGTTGTGCGAAACAAGGTGGAGCAGTATGCCCATCAATGGGAGCAGCATGCCAATATCCACTTCGTTTTTGGAGATGATCCAGATGCGGAGATTCGCATTGCTTTTCAGGCTGGTGTGGGTTCATGGTCATACCTGGGCAACCAGGCGCTCAGTATTTCAAAGGATCAACCTACGATGAACCTGGGATGGCTGCACCCCAACACAGCCAACAGCGAGTACAGCCGGGTCGTGCTGCATGAGTTTGGACATGCCCTGGGCTGCATCCATGAACATCAAAGCCCATCCAACGATATTCCCTGGAACAAACCGGAGGTTTACCGGGTTTATGGCGGCCCACCCAACAACTGGCCGCCAGCCAAGGTGGATGTAAATATCTTCCAGAAATATAGTTCTGACCAGACTCAATTTTCTGAATTCGACCCTGCTTCGATCATGCTTTACCCGATCCCGAAAGAACTGACCGATGGTGTCTTTGAAGTGGGCTTGAATATGGTCCTTTCTGCTACCGATATGGCCTTTATTGGCTCAATGTATCCCTTCGACACGATCCCGATACAGGATTTGACCATCGGCGCAGATCCGATTGAGGCCAATATCAGTCTTGCCGCTGAGGAGGATTGGTTTCGCCTGGTGATAGCTCAGACAAATAATTATGTGATCGAAACCGGTGGGCGTACGGATCTGGTCATGGGTTTATATGGACCGAATGACCGCACGGTTCAGATCGCCAGCGATGATGACAGCGGTCCGGGGTTGAATCCTCGCCTTACCCGGCATCTAAATCCAGGAACCTACTACTTGCGGCTGCGCCATCATCGTGATACAGGCATCGGAAAGTATACGATTTCCGTCAGGATTGCCCCCTGAGCTAATGAATCAAGCCCCTCAGATAAATATTTACATCGGTAGGCCTCAAGATTGAAGGTTTTAATTTAGCTTAATTTTACTGCCTATTTATCCGCCTTGACTTAGAATGCAATCAAACTTGCGTCTATCCTGGGTTGTCCCCCTGGCGGCCCGCGCTTGGGCTGGAGTCTTCATGGTTTGTGTGCATTTTCGCAGCAGGCTCGGGGGATGTCCAGCCTCAGGATTTTGTTAATGATACGTGGAGGAAAATCTTATGAAAAACAGCTTGCGCCTGATTAACCTGATTTTTGTGGGTGTACTGCTCCTGGCTATGGCGGGCGCGCCGGCGCTGCCGGCTGCCCAGGCGAAAGAGCAGGCTGCGCCCCAGGCGGTGACAGCCAGTTTAATGCCGCCGCCCATCGATGTCTTCCCTGGGATCCAACGCCCTGACAATGGTGGCGACATTGACGTTTATCCGGCTGTGCCGGACATCAACAACGCCTCCGTGATCGGCGCGGTGCCGGATACCTCGGGTGCGCCCGGGCATACCCACTTCCTGCAGGCAACCAACAAAATGGTCGCCATCTATCGCAAGAATGGCACCCTGATCGATATGCAGAGTTTCGATAATTTCTGGGCTACCGCTCCGGCTACCAGCGCCTGCTTTCCCGGCAACAATCTACACCATGGTCAGCCCTATGTGATTTATGATCACCTGGCCTGGCGCTACGTGGTGGTGGATGTGGCTTATACAGATGTGGATAATGGACCTTATTACCTCTGTGTTGCGGTTTCCAAGGAAATGCTGCCGCCGATGACGCCGGCAGCTTACTTCAACTCCACCTATTGGAACTACTACTCCCTGGTGACCAACGAAGGTGTGCCGCATTACTACCCCGACTCGCCCAAGCTGGGCCTGTGGCCGGATGGCTATTACCTGTCGGTGGACTTGTATGATGTTTACAACAGCGGCATGAACCGCAGCCCGGCTGGCGCCAAGGTTTGGGCGCTCAATCGCTCTGACCTGATCAATGGCGTAACGACTGGCTGGCGCTATATCCCCTTCTACCTGAGCGTGGCGATGGCTTACAACCACCTGGTGCCGACCAACCTGCTGGGCAATCCGCCCGCCACTGGCACGCCGAACTACTTTGCTTCGATTGAGCCAGGCCGCTTCCACTTGTGGAAGTTTACCGCTAACTGGTTCGAGCCGAGCAGTTCGACTTTCGGCACCGCCGCCCAGCAGCCTGACCTGACTTTGTTTACGGACACCTCTAATAAGTGGGCTAACGGTTATATTGTCCCACAGTTGAGAGTGCCTCCGGCATATTCGGAGCAGGTGGATGCGCATGGCGAGCGCATTATGACGCCCATGCAGTACCGGGTTGTTGATGGCGTTCCTTCCCTGTGGTTTAACCACACCTTGCGAAGCAATGCAGTCACCGGCATCCGCTGGCACGAAATGCAGTTTGCCGGTGGGACGCCTTATTTCTACCAGACCGGCACCTATACGCCCACAGATGGACAGTATCGCTGGCTGGGAAGCATGGCGGTGGACCGTACGGGTAATATGGCGATTGGCTACAGCACCTCCAGTTCGGTGCTCAATCCGGATATCCGCTACGCCGGGCGCTTGAAAGAAGATCCCTCCGGGACCCTTGCCCAGGGCGAGCAGATCTTCCAGGTGTATGACCCCACCCCGCCGCTCTTCGTTTTCCCGCCCTACAACGGCTCGCAGTATGATATAGACACCTACATGGATGGCCCCTGGGGGCGCCAGAGCCAGATGAGCGTTGACCCGCTCGACCAGTGTGTGTTCTGGTACACCAACATGTACTATGACGATCAATCCGCGGGCACCGAATGGCGCACAGCCATTGGCTGGTTCAGCTTCCCAGAATGCCGCGGCGGCGCCTTGACGCGAGTCTCCCTGCACACTTCGGGCACCCAGGGCAATAATGCCTCTGGTGCGGTCGTAAATGTCCCGCAGTTGGAGGCTTACAGTGTTGCCCCCTCTGCCAGTGGCCGCTATGTGGCTTTCTCTTCCGCAGCCTCGACTCTGGTCAATGGCGATACCAATGGCAAGCGGGATGTCTTCCTGCGTGATCGTGACACCGATAATGACGGGCTGTATGATGAGCCTGATGCAGTCAGTACGGTCAAGGTGAGCAACGACTACCTTGGAGGGGCTGCCAACGGCGACTCCTTCCAGGTGTCCATCACCTCTGATGGCCGCTATGTGGCGTACTCTTCCGATGCCAACAATCTGCTGCCGCCCGGGAGTGATAACAACGGCGCACGCGACGTCTTCGTCTGGGATCGAGATACCGGCGGGCCGCCCACCCGCATCTCGGTGGTCGATAAAACGGTCAACGGCGACAGCACCGGCGACGCCGACCATCCCTTCATCGCTGGCAATGGTCGCTATGTGGCTTTCCGCTCCATTGCCGCCAACCTGATCAGCCCGATTGCGGATACCAATAACCTGGCGGATATTTTTATCCGGGATATGACCACCAACCGCACCTACCGCGTCTCGGCTGTACCCGGTGTACCCTTTACTGAATTCGACGGAGCTTCACTATCTCCCACCTTAAGCGCGGATGGGCATTCGGTGGCTTTTGCTACCCTGGCGACCAACCACGGCCTGCCGGATGCCAATGGTATCCTCTCGGATGTGATCATCGTGGATTGGGCGGTTGATGCCATTACGCTTAACCTGGATCCATTGCTTACTGTGCTGACCTCGGTTTCAGGCACTGGAGCCCTGGACTCCTATGATCCATTCATCTCAGCTGATGGGCTGCATGTGGTATTCACCTCGCGGGCAACTGGTCTGGATCCATTGATCGCTGACAGCCCGGTCTACTCAGATATCTTCGTCTATGATCGGGATGTCCTGCCAGCGACGATTACCCTGATTTCCGTGAACTTCTTCAGCGAGCCAGCCATCAACGGCGACTCCTACTCGCCTTCGATCTCTGCCGATGGGCGCTATATCGCCTTTGCTTCAGACTCGACCAACCTGGATGTATTCCTGCAGGATGTTAACGCCCGCAGAGATATCTTCCTGTACGACCGGGCAATCTCGATGTCTGGCGCTTTCGATGTCGGCATGGTTCAGCGCATCTCGCTGGGCACCGATCGCGGCGAGGCTTATGACCTCTCCCTGGCGCCAGTCATCGCCTCAGGCGCAGCAGACCGGCGGCACGTGGTCTTCTCCTCGCTGGCTTCCAACCTGGTGACCAACGATACCAACAGCACCTGGGATGTGTTCGCCTACGACAGCAGCCGCGGCATCCCGGTCTTCCTGCGCATCCCGGGCAATGTGCCGGGCACGCCCAGCGAAATCGTTTCGATGCCGGTGAATTTTTACCGCAACCTGCACAATATCGACGCCCTGGCTTTCTCGATCGATTTTGATCAGACCTGCCTGACCTTCGATCCTACCATCCCCAACGCGGTTGTATTCGGTTTGCCCGTCGGGTTCTTTGGCGCTTACACCTATGACGGGGCGCAAACCGATAACGAAATTGATTTCAACATCTACGATCCCAGCCCACCCTATGGATACCTGGTGGATGGCGTGATTGCCACGATTAAGTTCCGCGTCAAGGCCACCTGCCAGGCAGTGCCTGGTTCGACCAACAGCGCCAGGGTCGGCTTCTCGGCCAACCCGCGGCCCTCCTTTGCCAGCTATGGTCAGTCGGTGCGCGGCGTCTCGATCGATGGTTTTGTCGCCATCCAGGCTGGTTTGCTGGGCGACTGCAATGGAGATGGCGCCGTGGACGCTGGCGATCTGAGCGCGGTGGTGCTGGAGATCTTCGACGGTGATGGCACTGCTCCAGACCTGGTGCCGGGCGGCACTTTCCCAGGCAGCCCGGTTGGGTGCAACCCCAACCAGGATTTCGTCGTGGATGCTGGTGATATCTCCTGCACCGTGTGGGTCATCCGTGATGGGCAGACTGCTGGCTGCACGGGCATCATCCCGCCGCTGCTGTCCTTACGCGAATCGACTGAACTGGTGAGCAGCGGCGCAGTGGCAATGGGCTTACCGGCCTTTGAACTGGCAGCTCCTGACAGCCAGATTACCCTGCCGGTCACACTGCAGGGCGCCCAGGTGAACAGCCTGGTCTTCTCAGTGGACTACGATCAAGACTGGCTCAGCTTTGATCTGACGGATGCAAATGGTGACGGCGTGCCGGATGCAGTTGTTCCGAATCTGCCGGCTGGCTTTTCAGTCGCTACCAGCTTCGACGCCAATGACCTGGATGGCGAGTTGGACTTTGTGGTGTTCAACCTGCTGGATCCCCAGGCGCAGCTGCCGAATGGCGATCTGCTCTCGATCACTTTCCGGACTGGCAGCCCAACAGGCAGCTTCCTGGCTGCAGTCAAAGCCTCGCCAGATCCGCTGGCTTCCTTTGGCAGCATCGACGGACAGACCCTGCCTGGCAGCCTGATGGATGGCTCGGTGTGGATCAGCTCGCTCCTGGAGCGCATCTTCTTGCCATTGGCAGTGAAATAACCGGTTGTTCTTGTAAGGCAGGCCCTGGTTTTAGCAAAAACGCTCAATAGACCGGGGCCTGCCACCTGGGATAATATCTGGCGCCGTCGAAAAGGAGACCTCTTATGCGCATGTATCGTGTGTTTATCCTAATCCTGGCTTTGCTCATGGCTCTTGGTCCGTCCGCAGGGGCGGCGCTGGCTGCGCCAGCAGAGCCCGAGCCACAAGGCTTGCCTGGATCGGTTGGCAGCGGCGCTCCTGTGAATCCTGATGCGCTCAGCCTGGGTCCATCCCTGACCATTCAATCGAACATCCTGGCTCTGCCGAACAGCACGGTGACGGTTCCGATCCAGTTCACTGCTAATGGGAACAATATCTCCAGCATCGTTTTTTCTTTGGATTTTGATGAAACCTGGCTGGGGTTTGATGTTCATACCCCCATGTCGATTACGTTTGACCTGCCGGGCGCTTTTCTTGGTTCGTGCAGCCCGGACTTAACCGATACGGACGGCGAAATCGATTGTTTCATCCTGGATCCGATTGCACCCCTGGAGACATTGCCGAATGGCAACCTGGCTACTATTAAGCTGACCACTCTCAATGCCCCCAATGGCACGGTTGCCAGCGTTAACTTCTCTGCCTCCAGTCCGCCCACTTCTTTTGGTACCACGGCAGGGCAGAGTGTGCCAGGCACCACCACCAATGGCTCGGTTCTGATCTCCTCGGGCATCTCCCTCGCCAGTCTGGATCCCAACTCGGTCATGGCAGGAAGTCCTGGTTTTACTTTGTCTGTGTTTGGCCTGGGGTTCTCCCCTGGGGCGGTGGTGCACTTTGGCGCGGTAGACTTGCCCACCACGTATATCAGCACTACGCAGCTCAATGCTTCCGTATCTGCCGGCTATGTTGTTACCCCAGGACCGATCAATGTCTATGTAATAGGCCCTGCCCCCACATATCAGACTTCGAACACCCTGGTGTTCATGGTAACCGCGCTCAACAATATCTCCCATCTGCCATTAATTATCAAAAATCCGCCGCCGGCAGTGACATATACCGTCTGCGGGCAGGTGGTGGATAACTATGGCAGTCCGCTGGTGGGCGTCCTGGTCTGCTCGAATACAGGCCGCTGCGCTACAACCAATATCTCGGGCAACTATGTGATCGATCAGCTGCCAGCTGGTCAGTATGTGATCACGCCTTCCCTGGCAGGGTACTCCTTCAGCCCGGTAAACCGGACGATAGATGTACCGGCGGTATCCTGTGGGGTCGATTTTGTTGGAACATCCACTTCTGCCTGCGCCAATATCATTGGCAACCCTGGCTTCGAGGGGAATGGCTACTGGGAGTTCCCGGCCACCGAATACACCGCGGCCTATTCAACGGCTCAGGCGAATACCGGCGACTGGTCAGCCCGCACGGGGATTGTCAATCCGTACCACAACCGCTTCAGCTATTCCAGCACACGGCAGCTGGTCTATATCCCAGCCAATGCGTACGTTGCCTACCTGACCTTCTATACATATCCCATTGGCGACCCATATCTGGCCAGCAACGTCATCCCGAAGATGCCCGAATTTCTCGACCCGTTTGATGAGACTGGTATTCTATCTGGAGATGTGCAGTATGTTCTTGTCGTAGACTACTATGGGAATGTCCTACGCACATTGATCTGGCGGCTGCGCGATGCCCAGAAGTGGCAGTTCAGCGAGTTCAACCTGCTGCAGTTCGCGGGTGATTGGATCTATCTGCACTTTGGAACGTACAATGATGGCTATGGCGGCGTCTCAGCTCTGTATGTGGATGACGTCAGCCTGGAAGTATGCCGGTAAAGTTCTTCGGTGTAAAATAAAAAAAAAGGGAGCGTTCAGGCGCTCCCTTTTTTATTAATTTTCTCGATCATCGCCAATGCAAAGCGGGCGGCGCGCTCCAGCCCGGCTGGAATGATGTTCTTCGTTGTGTCGCTGTATTGGTGCCAGTTAGCCAGCCATCCATCGGGACCGACGCCTGCCAGACACAGGCCGCGAAAGCCGCGCCTGCGCAGGCTGCCTACTTCCTCCGTGATCACCATTTCGCGGCCAATAACCCCCAGGTGGGGATTCTCTTCGGCTGTGAGGATCGCCAGAGCGAGCGACTCTGCATCAGGCCGGTAAGCGCCCAGCAGAGACAAACTGGTGTGGCGGGTAACATAGGCTATCTGTTCTGTCCCCACCATTTCGAAGTCTATGAACCAGGCCAGGCGCAATCTATCCCCATATACATCTAATAAACGGTGCATCCCCAGGCAGCCCGGTTCTTCCGCCGCCGTGAACGCCAGCCAGATTTCGGTGTTTTCTATTGGATTTTGGTGCAGGTAAGCCGCCAGACCCAGCAGGCAGGCTGCCGCGCTGGCGTTATCATTGGCGCCATCGATATAGCCTTCCCGTTCTTCATGGATGATTTGTGGAATTTGCGCCGCTATCCCGATCAGGCTCAGGGTCTGGGCAATGGAAGCGGGTCTTCCCCCTCCTGCCGCTCCCCAAATCTGAGCCAGGCCGTTCACCAGGGGCAGCAGAGCGCCCAGGGTAACTTTGGTGCGCAGGCTGTGCTTGGCTTCGGGAGCAAAGGCGGGACGGTGTTTGTTGCTGTCCATATGCCCGACCAGGACAATGGTCTGGCGAGGCTGGCCGCGGGCGGGCAGGCGCGCCACCAGGTTGGCGGTTGTCCGGCTGGGGTATAGGCGCTCTAACGGTTGGCGATAGGCGGAGGTTGTGCGCCAGAGTGCGTAAGCGCTGGCAAGCCCTAGCAGCCCACCCAGGAGCTTGCCCTTCCGGCTTGAGCAGCCCAGGGCGTTCCCCATCAAGGAGATCGCCAGGGGAGCAAACAGGCTGTAGCCCCAGGTGTCGAATGCGCGCAGGGGCATTTCTTCTATTTGCTGGATCCCCAACCTGGTGAGAACCCCGTGAATGTATTGGCGCGCCTGCTGCTCGGCGGCATGGCCTGCCGGGCGGGGACCGATGTCATCCGCCAGGGCGGCTACATGTCTGAGCAGCTCTGCCGCAGAGAGCGGGTCGTTCGATTCAGCCATCTCAGGCTTTCGCCAGCAGCTCCTGCAGCACGACTTTGGATTGCCCCTCGACATCCGCATGCAGGCTGTTGCCATGAGAATCCATCGTCACCACCACCGGGAAATCTTTCACCTCGATCACCCACATGGCTTCGGGCACGCCGAAATCGAGCTTATACACCCCTGCTACTCGGGTGACTGTCTGTGCGATCAAAGATGCCGCGCCGCCGATGGCATGCAGATACAGGCCAGGCACTTCCTGGCAGGCAGCCAATGTTTTTGGCCCCATGCCGCCCTTGCCAATCACCCCGCGCAGGTTAAAATGGCGCATCACCTCGCCCTGATAGGGCTCCTCTCGGATGCTGGTGGTGGGTCCAGCAGCCACAAAGCGATATTCCTTCGTATCCAGCCCGGCGACCACCGGCCCGCAGTGGTAGATCAAGCTGCCTTCCAGCAGGGGTTTGATCGCCTGATAGACCTCCATATCGTCGCCCTGCGGCGGGCGGGTTTTTCGGATAAAAGTATCGATCATCCATTTATGCACAGTATCTCGACCGGTGATCATCACGCCAGAGAGCGCCACAGGATCGCCAACCTTGAGACTGCGCACGATTTCAGGAGTGAGGGGAAGTTGTACACTAAGCATAGCACCCTTCTTTCATCTGATTGTTGAACATGTGTCAGGATATGCGCCGACCTCAGGCGTAGCTGGCTGCGCCATCCGCCCAGGTCATACGGCGGCGGCGGTAAGCCCAGCACATATATGAGATGGTCACAAAGAAGCTGGCAGGGAGACGGTGCAGGCTGGTAATTTTTGTGCCCAGCACGGTGGTCTTGCCGCCAAAGCCCATTGGCCCAATGCCGAGCTGGTTGGCTTCTTCGGTCAGGCGCTGTTCCAGCGCGGCCAGCCGCGGGTCGGAATTGGCCTCATCCAGGCGCTGGAGCAGGGTTTCCTTGGACCCCAGATAGGACGAGCCGCGGTCGCCGCCGATCGCCACTCCCAGGATACCCGGGGCGCAGCCCTGGCCCTGGGCTTTATGAACCGCGTCCAGCACGACTTTTCGCACTCCCGCCAGGTCACGGCCAGCGCCAAGGGCAGTGTTAGGCAGGGAGTATTGAGCGCCCACATTCTCGCAGCCCCCACCCTTGAGCATCAGATCGATGGTCAGGGTTTCGCCTTCGACTTCCTCGAAGTGCACCGTAGGAAAATGGCTGTCGCCCAAATTGTTGCCGGTATTTTTATCGGTCAGCGAGTTGACTGAGTTGGGACGCAGATAAGATTTTTTGGTCGCCTGCACAACCGCTGCCTCGATCTGCTGGCGAAGCTGGCGAATGCTCCAACCGGCGGGAAAATGCACATAAAAGATGGGTGTGCCTGTATCCTGGCAGATGGGGGTTGAATTCTGTCGGGACAGTTCAACATTTGTCAAAATCGTCTCCAGGGCGCCGCGGGCGGCAGAGCCAGGCTGCTCCTGCTCAACGGCTGCTCGGATGGCAGTCTCCACATCTGGGGGCAGGTCAGTGGATGTCAGGCGGATGAGTTCAAGGATGGGTTCGGTCAGGTCTTGCATAAAATTACCTCCTTATGGATTGGTGATGGGTTCTGCTACAACAAGAAGGGCAGGATTGCTTTACGAGATTTTGGGTAATTGGGAAATTGCCTGTGATACCAGGTTTGCGTCCTTAGAGCGCGTTCGACCAGGTAAATGGTCATGCCGATGAATACAATCGCCAAAAACAGATGCCGCGACATCAGGGCCAGCCCCAGCCAGGCGGTCAGTTCACCCAGGTAGTGCGGGCAGGAGACGAGAGCGAACAAGCCTCCCTGGGGGATGCGGTACTTAGTATTGCCTTTACGCAGGTCTGCCAGCAGCTTGTGATGCCAAAAATTGATCAGTTCGCCAGCCACGAAAAGCCCAATTCCCAATTCAAACAGCGCGTCCACCTGGGCAATCGTCTGATTGTGCAGGTAAGCGGCGTATCCGGTAATGAAGCAATAGAAGATAGCGATGGCATACACGCTTCTAACTTCTATTTCTCCTGAATAGCGGTGGATGAACAGCACTTCCAGGCAGCGTTTTACGAAGTGTGCCTCGATGGTCAGGAACAACATCCATTGAATTGGTGTGGCTTTATCCAGGTAGCGGGCGGCGAAGAAATATCCCACCGCAGCGGGCAGCGCGTAGACGATAAACATCCCCAGGCGGCTGTCCATTCCCTGGCTGGAGCGAAATTTGCTGTAGGCGATCTTAGAGAGCCCCAGGGCATCCAGGATGCCAATCGAGAGGGTGACGATAGCTAATAGAATATACAGGGCAATCGTTCCCGGGGTCCACTCAGGCAGGATGATCACAGGCATAGCTGGATTATAGCCGAAAAATGCGCCGGTGGTTCAATCCGATTTCGCCTTGGGCATCCACAGCAGCAGCGAAACGGGGCCGAGCATCAGCAGCCACATGGCAAAAGGCAGCCCGGCCTGCTCCGCGGCCCAACCGATTAGCCAGATCAAACCGCCTCCTAACAACCCGGCCAGGGATGAGACTGCCTTGGCAGTGCCGGAACGCCCTGGCATGCTGGCGAACAGCTCGCCATCCAGCACCGGGTACCAGCCCAGGACAGTGAACTTGACCCCCACCAGCAAGATAATTTTTACCACTGGCCAGGGAGCCAGCAAAAAGGCTGCATACACCGGGATGGATAAAGCCGCCGCCGTCCGCACCACTCTGCGCCCAGGGACGCGCTCCAGCAGGGGGATAAGCAGAAGGTCGGCAGCCAGGCTGGCAGCCATCATCACAGTGACTATCAGACCGACCTGGGCGGGGGTAAACCCAACCACATCGGCGAAATAAAGGGCTGCATAGCCGGTAAATACATCCAACATCAGGTCGGCAAGCTCCAGCAATACCAGCCAGCGCAGAACCCGGACATTTCTCAGTCCCTGCCATAGGTTGGATAGCAAGGAGCGGAAATCCAATCCGCCGCGATCAGGGGTTTCCCCTGGCGCAGCCTGGATCTTTGGGAAGGGCCGGGAAATAACGATCAGGATCAAGCCCAGGGCGATCAAAGCCAGGCCGAAATAAGGCCAGCGCCAACCAAACCCCAGGGCAAACCCGCCTGCCACCAGCAGCGGGCCGATTAGGTTTGCCAGCGAACCTGCAGCCGCCCAGCGCGCCATCATATGCGACTGGCGACCGGGGTTCAAATCCACCAGGGTAGCCTGGGATAGAGATACGAACGCGCCGCTGGCAGGGAAGGCGATTATAAAAGCAACCAGCATGGCGGGGAAGGATTGGGCTGAGCCGATCATCAAGACTGCCAGGATAATGAAGATGCCCCCTCCGACGATCAGGCGTTTACGCCAGGCGGTATCGCCCAGCAGCATCAGCACAGGCTCGATGAAGGTATTGAGGATGCCAGGCAGGCCCAGCAAGATGCCAATTTGTCCATAGGTTAACGATAGTTCATCGCGCAGGGATGGCATCACCGCACCCTGGATGCCATAGTGCAGCTCGTCAAAGAACTCGATCAGTAAGAATAACAGTGTCAATGGGATAGCGCTCCCAATCAGCCGCACGCCCATGCTTGCGCGTGCAGTATGTTGTTTTGCCATGGAAATTCTCCTTCGGAAAGAATCTTTACCAGACTTGCGCTTCCTGCAGCAGGAAGCAGAGGCCAGGATTTCGATCCTTGCCGAAGGCGGAGCGCGTGCTTGTCGGGAAGCAGCGGGGGCTTAACGGGGTGGGTGATAGGCTTCGAAGATCATATATCGATTATACCTGAATCATAATGATCCGGAGGTGTTTTTCTTGAGCCATTCAACTGCCCCTGGGGTTTGCCACCAGCTGCGAAAATGATCTATGGTGTAATGGATAGCTTCATTTTCATTGCCATAGTACAAATCCAGTGGCGGTTCAGTCGGCATGGGCTTTCGGCCCACCAGGTAGGCTGGTACAAATGGATTGGCTTGCAGGGCAGCCTGCAGAGCTGCGATCGCCGCAGGGGAATTTCCCTCCAGGCGGAATGCCAGCAAAGCCTGTGAATAAGACCAGGCTGCGGCCGGGTCGCCCGCAAAGCGATCGAGCAGTTCCTGGGCAGCCGGGTGGTTTTGTTTTTCCATCAGTAAATCTAACAGGCTGTAGCGAATCCCCTGATGATCTTCGGTATTGAGCCGCAAGATTTCATAATAAAGCTCCTGCGCCCGTTCAGCTTCCCCCTGTTCTGCCAGGCTCTCGGCCAATCCCTGCAAAGCGAATAAATAGGGTCGTGCTCGCCGCTTCCTCCATAACCTCCCCGCCCATTGGGCAATATTCGTTTTGCCCAGCGTGCGTTCGCCTGCCAGGACGGCTTTCTGGTACAACGCGCTAATTTCTTCTGGTTCGAGATCATCCTCTTCTGCCAGCAAGAGATAAGCTTCCACGCAATCCGGGGAGAATTCCAGGGCGCGGTGCGCCAGCCGGAGGCGCACTTCCCAATGATCCTCTTCTTCTGCTTCATCCATCAAGCGCTGAGCCTTTTGCAGGGCAGAATCTGCCTCCTCTACACGCTCATGGGGAGCCGGTTCATATTCCTCTTCTTCAAAATCATCATCATCCAGGTCAGAATAATTGAAATATAGGCCTTCTTCATTCCACTCATCATCTTCTTCATCCAGGGTCTCCCAACGGGAGCGAACGAGATCGGTTATTGCGACGGGGTAGCGCAGTTGGACTTCAATCGCCCCATCAAAGGTCTGGACGTTCAAAATAGCTTCGGCAGGTAGGTAATCTTCCAGCGGATCATCATCACTGCGGGGAGTATAGGCTGGATCGGGGAACAGATGACCATTGACGAAATGAGGTATGGCGCGCAGCAGGGCTTCTATGCGGATCAATTCGGCCCTGTCCGGGCGCTGCAGGTCATCCATCAGATACACTGCCGGGAAGGGATAGGCGGTTGAACTGGCGACCGGCCATTTGTACTTCTTAGCAGCAGCGCGGTCAGCCGCCGGCAGGTTGGTCGGTTGCTCAAATGATAAGGAGTGTAAACCCGTAGCTGGGAGCTGGAGCAAAGGATTGTTGGTAATCCGGTAAGAGTTCTCCAGGTCTTCCAGACGATCATAAAAGATCAGTCCATATTCCAATCCGGCGTTGCCCATCAGCTGGATATAGATCTGCTGTCCGCTGGGGATTACAGAAGCCTGCAGGGGCTGGATATCGGCCAGTTTTCTCCAGGGTGCGGCGCGGTAGTAATCGGCTGCTGCCTCAAATAACGCTTTGGCGAATTCTGGGGTGACTCCCGGGGTGTTTAGCAGCGCCGGGGGTTCACTCGCCGTGAAAAGTGGGGGCGTCTCAGCCGGCCCCTGAGGGGGTTTTTTCTTCCCTGCCATGATCAACGACCTCCCGTTTCTTTACTATCCACTAAGGCTCGGGCCTGGGCGTGCAGGTTGGCATGCGGTGTACCATCAGGAATCTCACAGCCTGCTGCGCTGATTGAGCGCTTTCCGCCGGCGATCATGCAGTCCCTGGTCGCCTGATAAACCAGATCTGGTGTACCATGCAGCATGACGGCTACAGGGTTGAAATTGCCCAAGAAAGAGACTCGCTGGCCATACTGGGCCGCAGCCGCGCCCATATCCACCATCCAGTCCAGATCGATAATGGCTGCGCCGCTTTCGACCATATCTGGAACAATATGGCTGGTGTCGCCGCAGATATGCAGCCGCCCGATGGCGCCCATCTCCCTCACGGCGGCAAAGATGCGCTGCTCGTATGGCAGGGCGAAGCGGCGGTACATCTTGGGCGAGATTTGCGAGGCGATGGCATCTCCCAGCCCGATCATATCCGCCCCGGCCTGCACCTGCAGGCGGGCGAAGTCAATTTCGACCTGGGCGCAGATTTCCAATAATTCATCTACCCAGGCCGGGCGCTGGATCAGGTCGCGCATCAAATTGAGCACGCCGCGTAAATCTGCGGCCTCCGCCAGAGCGCCCTCAACCCAGCCCATGATGGGCACACTGCCTCCCACCTCCTGACGGAAAAGCCGGATGGCTTCCAGCCGGTCGGACATGCGCCTGCCCTGACCGGGGGCAGGGGAGTGCAGCTTCTTCAAATCCTCGGGTTCAGCCAGCAGAGGCACCCGGCTGACAGGCAGGTCATCTGGCGGGAACTCCACCTGCAGGCCAAAATCCGCGGCTTCCCGGTAGGGGTCAGAAATAGCCTGCACGATGTCTATGTGGAAATCTTCCATGATCGCAAGATTTGCCTCCACCAGCACGCGGTGATCTTGATAATAGCGCGCCAGGGGTTGGCGAATGTGGTGAGCGGCAAAAGTCATAAAAATATCCAGGTTTGGGGGCCGATCCACCACTCCACCTTGCAGGCGAGCATGTAATCTCTCTACTGAGTTCATCAGAGTTATTTACCCGACAAGCTGCAGCGCCTGCCCTGGCTGGACCGGGACGGTTGTGGCTGGGCCTTTCCCAAAACCATGCAGAACCAGGTGGGTTTCTGGGTAGGGCCAGGCGTATTCGCCGGCCGAGTTCCAGCTGAATTCCCAATGCATGTCATCAACAGGCTGGAGGCTGAACATATCCAGGCGATGGGATCCATACCCTTCTCCCTGGTCGCTGTACAGCAATCCGCGTCCCTCCTGGCGATTAACGGGTGCATAAATGTGCAGCCTTATGCTCCTCCCTTCCAGCATAGGCAGGATGCTGCCCGCCCGCACCAGGACAGGTATTTCCGCCAGCGGCGCTTGAAGGTCAATGGATTTATGGCCTTCATGGAGCCGGTCTGAGCTCATTTCGTACCAGCTGCCTGCGGGCAGCCGCAGGGAACGGCTGAGCGCGCCTTCATCCATGATTGGCGCGATCAGGAGTGCGTCTCCCAGCAGGAAAGCATCCCCCACATCCCAAAGCTCGGCATTTTGCGGTTCATCCCAAAACAGTGGCCTGACCGGCGGGCAGCCTTTCTGTGTGGTCTGCCAGGCCAGGGTGTACCAGTAGGGCATCAGCCGGTAGCGCTGCTGCAGGAGGCCCCGCAGAGTGGGCAGATGCTCGCCGAACTCCCAGGGCTCGCGGTTCGGCAGGTAAATCGCGCAGTGGGTGCGGAAAAATGGCAGGAAGGAGGCCAGCTGGAACCAGCGCAGGTATAGTTCTGGTGAGGGTGCGCCGCTGAACCCGCCGATATCGGGACCGCAGTAGGGGACGCCCGAGAGGCCCAGCCCGATGACGCAGGCCAGAGTCTGACGCAGCATGTCCCAGGAGGTCTCCACATCGCCTGTCCAGGCCCAGCTGTAGCGCTGCATGCCCACCCAGCCCGAGCGGGACAGAATGAACGGCCGGCGGTCGGGTCGCAGCTGGCGCAGGCCCTCGTATCCGGCCCGGTTCATCTGCATGCCGTAAATATTGTGCGCCTCGCGATGGTCGCCGCCGCGGCCTTCCAGGTCGTGCTGGGTGCAGAGAGGCAGGGTCAGCTCGCCCCAGGCGGTGAAATTGGATGGCTCGTTCATGTCATGCCAGAAGCCGTCCACGCCCCGCAGCAGGGAGCGGGCGTACTGCTGCCCCCACCACTGGCGCACGCGCGGGTTGGTGAAATCAGTGAAAGCCGCCCAGCCAGGCCATACTACCCCCTCGGTGACCTGCCCGGCGGGTGTTTTACAGTAGGCATCCTCTTTCAGACCCTGCTCGTACAGGTCAAAGCCCTTTTCCACTTTGATGGCTGGATTGGTGCTGGCGACCAGGTGGATATCCTCTTCCGCCAGCTCCTGAGAAAAGCGCGCCAGGGTCGGGTAGCGCTCATCATCGGGGGTCAGGGTGCGGTAGCCGCGCATATGGTCGCCGTCCAGGTACAGCACGCTGATGGGCAGGCTGTTCTGGCGAAAGCCTTGATAGATGCGGCGCATCTCGGCTTCTGTGCGGTAGCCCCATTTTGATTGGGCGTAACCGAAAGCCCATCTGGGCGGCAGTGGCGCCCGGCCGGTCAGCGCGGTCAGCTTTTCCAGCAGGGCCTCAGGGGATCCAACCGCAATATAGCTGCGCAGAGGGCCGCCTGTAAACTGCATCTCGGCCTGCTGATCTAGATGCAGAGTTGCGTCGTAGACATTGTCATAAAAGACCAGATAGCAGGCAGTTTCTTGCAGGCACAGGTAGAGCGGCATGCAGATGTATAAGGGGTCAGCCCCGAGGCCATACGTGCCGCCTGCCTCGGAGTTCCAGAAGCGATAAGTTCCCGGGCGCAGGTTCAGTTGGTGAGAACGCTCCCCCAGCCCATATATGTGGGCCTCGGCGGGCAGGGGTGTGCGCTGCGACCAGGCTGCACCTTGCTGAATGGGGGGGGCGTCATGGCGCAGCAAGTCGCCCTGGGGGTTGTACAGGCGCAATTCGCCCATTGTAGAAATATGCAGCGCGAGCGCTCCGCTGTGCAGCCACCAGCCATCCTCGGTCTGCTGCAGATCTGACTCTATGTCAGGCCAATCAGCCTGCACCACCGCATAAGAAGGCAGCATCTGCGCGCCTCCCCAGGCGATGAACAGGAAATCCGGCTGCAGGAAACGCACCTCCAGAGGCAGATGGGTAAACTGGAAGCTGCCTCCAGCAGGGATCGCCTGGGCGCTGACCAGACTCCCTGGCGACTGGGGGTTGGCCTCCGGTTCGATCAACGGGTAGCGGGCTTCGAGCTGGTCGCGTCGGCGGGCATTTTGGATGGCGAGCAGGCTGTTTTTCAGGCCAATCGTTTTCGCAGAGAGTAAGGCTTTACGCAGAATATTCATCAGGTATAAGTTTTTCTTATGGATATGGATAGGGAGGAGGTGGTTCTTCTGGTATTTCTATCGTTGGCATCAGTTCAGTCAGTTCAACTGAAGGTTTTTCCTTGGTGTAGGTGGGGGTCAGCGTCCGGGTTGGCGTGGGGCTGGGTGTCTCAGGGGTAATAGTTGCGGAAGGCGCGGCTGTGTCCGTCGGGCTGGGTACCAGGGTATCGGTAGGCTTCTTTGTAGGCAGCAGGGTCTGGCTGGGCTGCACTGGTTCCAGGGTGGCGCTGGCGGGCGCTTGTGTGGCAGGGGCCTGGGTTGCCGTGGGTGTGGAGCGCCCCGGGAGCAGGTTGGGCAGAACAAAGATGACAAACAGCCCAGCCAGGGCGATTAAAAACACCGCGCTGAACAGCAGGGCTAAAATGCCCGCTATTCGTGAGCGCGTTTTGCCGGAAGTTGGCGAAGCGGAGCCGGGGCGGGGTCGACCTGCCGGGGGTTGGGCTGGAGCGCCGAGCATATGCCCGGGCATTTCCAGCACTGCCGCAGTGGCTGAATCTTGTGTCTTGTGGCTGGAGGCTTCTTCGATCATCTGCCGGGCAGCCATGTTAGCATGCTGGTTGTGAGTGTTTCGCAGGATGCTTTCCAGCGTCGCTGCAGAAGCCGGTCCCCCAGCAGCTGTATGAGTGAGACCATCGGAACAGACTACCACCACATCCTGCCCCCCGAGGGGAAGACCTTGCGCCTGGGCAGCCTGAGCGGGGGTTTCTGCTCCGCCGCGCAGGTACAGGCCCAGATCCACCTGGACGACGCGCCCCAACCCCAGCAGCCGGGTGACCTTCCCGGCATCCGGGCTGCGCAGGATCTCATCACGGGAGAGAACCCCCTCTCTCAAGCGTGCGTTAGCCCAGGTATGATCGATGGTCAGCTGGCTGATCTGCCCCTGGCGCACCAGGTAGACCCGGCAGCTGCCAACATTCGCCACATACAACCGGCTGCCCGAAACTGCTGCCACCGCCATGGAGCAGGCGACCTGACCTTTGTTTTGATTCTGTTGGGCGGTTTCGTAGATACGACGGTTGGCTACTTCGTAGGCGCGTCCTAAGATTTCGACCACGCTGTTCGATTTGGAGGTCTTGAGATATTCCAACAAAGTATCGATAGCCAGTTTTGTGATTTGTTCAGCCAATCCACCTGCCCCGCTGCCATCTACCACGATTGCCAGGTGGAGGTCCATCCCTGCGCCTGTCGCCAGGCGGCCGGTGAAGTAGCGGTCAGCGCGACCGGGGATAGTTCCGGGCTGGCTGTATCCAGCGGCCTGTAAACTGAGCGATTCAGGAGCGGTCATGACTTTTGCCTCACTTTACGATCTGGCGAACAAGGCGAGTAAACCATAATATGGGATGATCCTATCGGGCTGGTTAATTATAATATAATTACCTCGCGCGCATCTTGCTCGTTTGTGGAGGCCCGTATGTCTCTCAGTATTGGGATTGTCGGTTTGCCGAATGTTGGCAAAAGCACCACATTCAACGCCCTGACCGGGGCGCAGAATGCGGTGGTGGCAAACTACCCCTTCTGCACCATCCAGCCCAACCGGGCAGTGGTTCCCCTGCCAGACTCGCGCCTGGACCGGCTGGCTGAGCTGGTCAAAGTCCCCACTGCCATCCATGCCACCCTGGAATTTGTGGATATTGCCGGACTGGTGCAGGATGCGCATAAAGGCGAAGGCCTGGGCAACAAGTTTCTGGCGCAGATCCGTGAGACCGCGGCCATTCTGCATATCGTGCGCTGTTTTGAAGATCCGAATGTGGTGCATATCCGCGAGAAGCCCTATCCCGTGCTGGACATAGAAATTGTCGAGGTCGAGCTGGCTCTGGCGGACCTGCAGCAGCTTGAGCGCAAGATTGAGCGTCTGGTTTCGGCGGTCAAGGGCGATAAAAAGCTGCAGCCTATGATGGATTTGTGCGAGGCATTGAAGGACCACCTGGGGCAGGGGCTGCCTGCCTCCAGCTTCCGCACCTGGAGTTCAGATGATCCTGTAGAACGTGAATTAATGTCCGAATTAAACCATGAGATGCGCTTCCTGACCGGCAAGCCGGTTATCTATGTGGCTAATGTGGCGGAGTGTGATCTGGCGGAAAATCACCCTTACGTCCAGGCTTTGCAGGAATACGCTGCTCGTAAGGGGGCTCAGGTGGTGGTGCTTTGCTCTCAGCTTGAGCAGGACATGCAAGATATGAGCCCCGAGGAACGCCGCGAGTACCTGGCGCTTTCGGGGATTGAAGAAAGCGGTCTGGAGCAGGTGATCCGCAAGAGTTTTGATTTACTCAAGCTGATCAGCTTTTTCACCTTCAACGAAAATGAAGCCCGCGCCTGGAATATCCCACGCGGCGCCACCGCCCCAAGGGCAGCCGGGGCCATCCATACCGATTTCGAACGTGGTTTCATCCGTGCTGAGGTAATCCCCTTCCCAGAGTTTGCCAGGTGTGGCAGCAGCGCGGCGGCCAAGGCAGCCGGGCACATGCGCCTGGAAGGCAAGGAGTACATCGTCCAGGATGGAGATGTGATCTATTTCCGGTTTAATGTTTAATGGGTTAATTCTGGGTCAGGTGGAACTCGCTGGAAGATCACCAGCGTAATATCATCGAACTGCGGCGCCTCGCCTTTGAAGTTCTGCACCGCCTCCAGAATCCGGTCATGCATTACCTGGGTGGGTTGGGCCAACTCTGCCTGGCATACTTCCAGCAGTTTTTGACTTTCGAACATCTCTTGATTCAAGTTGTGCGCCTCGGTCACCCCGTCGGTATACATAATGATGGTATCGCCCGGGCGTATGGAAACTTGTTTGCATTCCCAAATGGCCTCCTCGAGCACGCCCAGGGGCATACCTGTATGGATCAGGCTTTCGATCTCTCCGGGGCGATCCGGGGATAGCAAGTAAGGCGGGTTGTGTCCGGCATTGGCGTAAGTCAAGGTGTGCCGGTCAGGGTTGAGCACGCCGTAAAAGGTGGTCACAAATTGACTGCTGCGGGTGTCGTTCAGGATGCGCTGGTTTGCCAGGTGCAGCACCTGGTCGGGTTGATCGGGATGTTCGAAGGCATAGGTGCGCATCAGCGTCCGGCTGAGCGCCATGAAGAGCGCCGCGCCAGTGCCCTTATCGGCGACATCGGCGATGATGATCCCCAGGTTGCCTCCCGGTAGGGGGATGAAATCGTAAAAGTCGCCGGAGGTCTCGCGGGCCGGGGTCAGCGAAGCAGAAATCTCATATCCAACCAGGGATGGAACCATCTCGGGTAAAAACTCCTCCTGAATGCGCCCGGCTAGCTCAAGTTCCTTCGCCATGCGCTCCTGGGTAATCGCCTGTTGATGGGTTTCAATTCGGTTAATTGCCGAAGCGACCTGGCTTGCCAATGATTGCAGCGCAGGCAGGTAGTTTTGAACGCTTCCGGTTTCAGCACGAATGCTCAAATATATCCCGCCCAGCACATCCCCGGCTTCACTCTTGATGGGTATGGTTAAAGCCTGTCGCTGAGGGTCATCTTCCAGTGGCGGGCCGATCCAGCGATCATCATCCAATTTAAACTGGAGAATTTTCTGTTTTATCTGTTCATCGGTTGGGAAATAGCCTGATTCAGTCCGGTATAAAACATCGTCTGGCTTCAGCCATATCAGGGCGCGCCCAATGGAAAACATTTGGGGGATAAATTTGCTTAAGAGAGCGGGCAAGGTAGAGAGCGCTGGCGGAGCGTTCAAGATCGCTCGCCCCAGCTCTTCCAGCACTGCCAGTTCGCGGGCGCGCTGCGTGCGCAGGCGGACATTCTCTGTCAAGCGGCTGGCCAGGATGCAGGCCAACAGCGCTCCAGCAAGAAAGAACAGGTAGATGCCAGGGCCATCAGAACTGAATAAAATCGAGCCCAAGATTGTGAAGGGTAGAGCCAGATTGGGCAGGGTCGAACTGATTAGTACGAAGGAGAGCAGCCCTGAGGCAGAAGTGCTGCTGCCCTGGCCGATCATATCCGGCGAGCGCGTCATGTAGATGATCAGCGGAGCCATGACAACGTATGGCAGCAGCCAGTTGACCAGCAAGGCAGCCACCCCGGGGATCAGGTATTGGGGGCTGAGCGCTGCCAGCGGATAACTGCCTCCCAGCTTCTCGTAAACCCATAATCCAATCAGTGCAGCCAGGATGCCATTGGCGATGGAAGTGACCAGTTCGGTGGTGTGGCCCCAGCGGTTGTTGGGATTGGTTTCTTTGCGCAGCTTGTTCAGCTTGCTGATCACCGGCGCCAGGAAGATAATCCAGCAGGCTGTGGGCCCGAATATGAAGGCCGCCGACAAATCTACGATAGCTGTCAATGAGCCTCCGGTGGTGGCGACAACACCAGGTCGGAGTTCAAACATCAGTTCGAATGGATAATTTTGGAAAAGCAGCGCGGTCAGGAATAGTATTATTAGCAGCCATGCGGATTGAAGCAAGACCTGCAGATCAGTCGCCGCCACCAACCAGATAACGCTCAGAATGGCTAAGGGCAGCGTCCAGATGAAGGTGTACATATTGAACAGGAAGCTGGCCTGTTCAACCCCATGCAGTTCTGATAAAGCAGGGTTTAGTTTATATGCCAGCGAGGTAGCAGGATTTTGCTTCATCAGACCCCGGATGTTTGTCTAACTGGATAGCCCCACGATCATCCTGATGATAGTATGACAGCCTGAGCACCCTGGCTGGCCTTGCACAGGTATGCCTGCGCCTGTCGTCCGACTTCTCTAGCATAATTTTCTTGCAGCCCCTGCATAAATTCATCGGCATGTTCGGCCTCGACTAAATTGACTGTGCAGCCTCCAAACCCTGCGCCGGTCAGCCTGGCTCCGATTGCCCCCGGCAGCTTGCGGGCGATGCTGACCAGGGTGTCCAATTCAGGCGTGCTGACCTCATAAAGGTTGCGCAGGCTGTTGTGACAGGCATACATCAGAGCGCCAAAGGCCTGCCGGTCATTGCGGCGCAAGGCGCTCACAGCTGATTCGACCCGGTGGATTTCTTTGACGATATGCTCAGCGCGTTTGCGGGTTACTTCGGGCAGGTAGGGGGCGTAGGCGGCGAATTCGGTCGTCTGCACATCGCGCAAGGCGCGAATATTGGGCAGATACTGCTGCAGCAAGCGAACAGCTTCCTCGCAAGAAGCGCGGCGTTCGTTGTAGCCTGAATGCGTCAGGCTGCGCCTGACCCCCGAGTCGGCGATGACGATGGCGGTGCCTTCTGGCAGGGGCGCGGGTTCCCATTTCAGGCTGCGCGTGTCGAACAAGAGGGCATGCCCCTCTACACCACAGGCGCTGGCAAACTGGTCCATCAGCCCGCAGGAAACCCCCACATAGGCATTTTCGGCGCGCTGGCAGAGCTGGGCCATTTGCAAAGCGGGGATCTTCCAGGCGCTCATGGACTGCCAAAGCATCCCAAATCCCACTTCTACGGCTGCTGAGGAACTCAGCCCAGCGCCAATAGGCACATCGGAAGAGAAGGCCACTCGCATTCCGTTGATGGGCAGCCTGGCTTCCTGCAGCGCCCAGGCAACTCCCGCGGGATACAGCGCCCATTCTGGCAGCGGGTCGCCGTTCAGGTCGATCTTTTTCTCCAACGCATCCAGGCTGAAGCTGGCTTGCTGCTGCAGATCCAGTGCATGCAGGGTAATGATCTGGTCTGCGTTGGGAGCAGCCGCCAGGTTCACGGCGCGGTCGATGGCTGCAGGCAAGACCAGACCATCGTTGTAGTCGACATGCTCTCCCAACAGGTTCACCCGTCCAGGCGCGCGCCCGAGCCGTGTGGGCTGCTCGTTAAAACATTGTTGGAAGGCGATGAGGACATTCATATCTCTACCTGTCGGGGTTATTTTAACCGATTGCGGGTGTATAGATAGATCAGTGTGACGCCCAGGGCAATCCCTGGCAGCAGGATCAGACCCGCTTCTGGCCCGAAGGCGCCCCCGGTGATCCATTCGGGGCCTTGCACCTGGGTGATGATCAGGCTGGGGAAGGTCAAGCCGCTGACCGGGAAACCGAAAACTGGGCCCTCAAAGAGATTCCAGCCGATATGCAGTCCAATCGGCAGCCACAGCTGGCGGGTGGTGATATATCCGGAAGCCAGGAAGAGCCCGGCCGCCAGGATGCCCAGGACGGACATCCAACTTGCGTTGGGATTTGCCAGGTGCAGCAGCGAAAAAAGAAAGGATGAGAGCATCACCCCCCAGGGGAGATTCAATCCATCCGCTAGGTTCTGGAGCAGGTAGCCGCGGCTGGATAATTCTTCTTGCCAGCCAACAATGATGAAAAGAAGGATCAGGCCGGTAAAATTTATTGCCAGGTTGGGGAGGGAGGCTGTCTCCCAGGCATAACCTGCGAACGAAGCCCAGCCCATGATAAAGTGGAGCAGGTAGATCAGCGCCATCATTAAACCGGCGATGCCAATGCCAGCCAGGAGATCCCAGAGTGCATGTCGGTCTAACTTAAGTCCCAGGCTGGTGAACGAACGACGATCAACCAGGCGGCGCGCCAAAAAAATGGACAGGGTGATGCTGACCAGGGACAGAAGCTGGCCAGACGCGATGCTGGGGACCGGAATGTTGATGCCCTGGGTGCTTGCCCAGCCCAAGGCTAAACCCAAAAGCAGCAGGATCATGCTCATCAAGATAAACTGAATAGCCAGGCGCCAGAAAGCACGCAGCCTGGGTTCATCCGGAGAGACAAAAACTCGTTTGATCAGGGAACGACGCGGTTTAGGGGCAGGTGGGACAGTGATCGCTTCTTCTGGAGGTATTGATTGAGGGATTTGTTGTTCGTTGGTATCCATGAAATTTGTCGTCGCACATAGGATTTATGGGAGGTAAACGTATTATAACCTAAAGCTGGTATAATCCTTTTTCGGTGGAGCGCCCTGGTCGAGCCTGGCCAGGGCGGAAGAGTCAAGTGAGATGGATGAGAAGACCTTACAACTTCTAGAATACCCGAAAATATTAGAGCGGCTGGCAAGCTACTGCGCCTTCGATGCTTCAAAAGAGATGGCGCGCAACCTCCGTCCAACCGGGGATATTTTTATTGCCCGCCAACGCCTGCAGGAGACCAGCGAGGCGGTGCAGCTTTATGTCACACACTCTGACCTGACCATCGGTGGAGCGCGCGATGTGCGCGGCCCGGTGGATCTTGCTCAGCATGGCGGGGTGCTGACCCCGCAGGAACTGCTCGATATTAAATATACCCTCGTTTCGGCGCGCAACCTGGAACGCACCTTTGAACGGCTGGCGGATCGCTTTCCCCATTTATGCGACATCGTTGCCCGCATCCCCCAGGCGCCGGGCGTAATTGACGCCATCGGCAGGACTATTTCTGATCACAGCGAAATCCTGGATTCCGCCTCGGCAAAACTGGCGAATATCCGCCATGATCTGCGCATCGTGCATGACCGCTTGCTTTCGAAAATGCAGCGCATGATCAGCGATCCAAAGAATACGCCCTATCTGCAGGAGACAATCATCACCACTCGTGACGGGCGTTATGTCCTGCCTTTACGCTCAGAGTTCAAGGGGCGCATTCGTTCGATTATCCATGATCAATCCTCGTCTGGCGCTACCTTATTCGTCGAACCGCTGGCGGTGGTGGAGTTGAACAACCAGTATCGCGAACTGCAGCTTGCTGAGCGGGATGAAGAACGGCGCATCCTGGCAGAGCTATCGCAAACGATTGGATCCTATGCCTTTGAAATCACGCATGTGGTCGAAGTCATCGCTGAACTGGATCTGACTCTGGCGCGTGCCCGCTTTGCTGAGGATTTGAAAGCGAGCGAGCCGGTCTTGTATGAGATTCCCGAGAACAACCAGGTTTTTGAGCCCAGGCAGAAGCACCGTAAAGGGCGGCAGAACCCACCAGCCGAGGGCGAAGGGCCTCAGAAGGCGGAAAATCCTCAAGTCCTCCATCCTGGCACCGTTATTCGTTTGAGCCAGGCCCGTCATCCACTGCTCGAAGCGATGACAGTAGTGCCAATCGATGTCGAATTAGACCAGCAAACCTATGCCATGGTGGTCACCGGCCCCAACACGGGGGGTAAGACGGTCACCCTCAAGACGATTGGTTTGCTTGTGCTGATGGCACAGTCTGGCCTGCACATCCCGGCGAAATCTGGCTCGGAGATCAGTGTGTTTGAAACCGTCTATGCGGATATTGGCGACGAGCAGTCCATCGAGCAGTCGCTCTCCACTTTTTCCGGTCATATCACCAATATTATCCGCATCCTGTCGCAGGCCGATCGCCGTTCGCTGGTTATTCTGGACGAACTAGGCGCTGGCACTGACCCGCAGGAAGGAGCCGCCCTGGCGCGAGCGCTGCTGGATCATCTGCTAGCGCGCAGCGTCACCACCCTGGTGACTACCCACCATCCCGAGCTGAAAGCCTACGCTCACGCCACTCCCGGTGTGGTCAACGCATGTGTGGAATTCGACCTGGAAACGCTGCGACCCACTTATCGTCTGACGATTGGTTTACCCGGCCAATCGAATGCCCTGTCTATTGCTCAGCGTCTGGGTTTGCCGCTGGAGATCATCGAAGACGCCCGGCGGGATGTCAGCCCGGATGAACTGCGCGCCGATTCACTGCTGCGCGAGATTCACCGCCAGCGAGAGATTGCCCACCAGGCGCGCGCGGCTGTGGAGAAATCTCATAAAGAAGCCGACCAGCTGAGCCAACAGCTGTCCCGCCGCCTGGAAACGATCGAAGAAGAGCGCTCGATTGTCCTGGAACAGGCGCGCCAGGAAGCGGCAGCCCAACTGGCGGATTTACAGGTCGAGATCGCCGAAGCGCGCCGCCAGATCGCCCGTCTTCGCCAGCCTGTTTCTGCTCTGCAGCCAGTCGAAGAAAAGCTGGAGGAACTGCAGGAAGCCGTGGAGCAGCCGGTGGTTCGCCGGGCAGTTAGCAAGAAGAAAAGGTCCCAGCCCAGCAGCAGTTCCACTCGCTCGGGCCCGCTTCAGGTGGGCGAGAAAGTATGTCTGCGCAGGTTGAATATGCAGGGTGTGGTAACATCTTTGTCAGGTGATGAAGCCGAAGTACAGGTGGGCATCCTGCGCGTGCGCGCTCAGAAAGAAGACCTTCAGCGTTTGGGCGATGAAGAAGAGCAGATAGAAGAGCCAGAAACACTTCCTGGTCGGAAGCGAAAAAATGCCGCCAGCACTGTTGCGGTTAATCCGCCCGAGCGAAGAGAAATATCCCTGCCTGTGTCACCGGGGATTGAGCTGGATCTGCGCGGCCAGCGCGCCGATGAAGCCCTGGAGGCTCTGGAGCGCTACCTGGATGCGGCGACCCTGGCGGGGCTGCCTTTTGCGCGCATCATTCATGGCAAGGGTTCGGGTAAACTGCGTGAAGTCGTGCGCCAGGCGCTCTCTGGACATGCACAGGTGCGCTCCTTTGAGGCTGGCTCTGAAAAAGAGGGCGGCGAAGGTGTGACCGTGGTGAAACTGTAAAAGCAGCCAGGGAAGGTAAAAGCCCCAGGTTATCCCAGGATTTTCTTCAGGTCTGTAACCGAATCGATCACATAATCCGGCTGCGCCTGCTCTGTGCGCGGGCGCAGTTCGTATTCCCCGGTGCGCACCAGGGCTGATCTCATGCCGACCGCATTGGCGCCTTTGATGTCTGTGCCAAGCTGGTCGCCCACCATCAGCACCCGATCGCGCGGCAGCCCCATCGAACGCAGCGCCAGTTCGAAGCCATACGGAGCCGGTTTACCGATGTAAGTCGCCTGGACGCCGGAAGCGCGCTCCAGCATTTGCACCCAAGAGCCGACATTCAATTCCCAATCTCCCATGCTGTAATCAATCAGTTCTGCTGTCATACCGATCAGTCTGGCGCCTTTCTTGAGCAGGCGCAGGGCTTTATTCAGCGTGTCGAAGTCGAAGCAGCTGCGGTTGTCACCAACTACAATGATTTCCGGATCAGCTTCATTTTGAGGAAACTCAGCGAACTCCTTCAAACCGGCGCCATCCAGCATGATCCAGCTGGAGCCGGGGCGAATTTCTCGCAGATATTCCGCGGTGGCATAGGAGGCGGTGATAACCTCCTCTGCATAAACCTTCAAGCCCTTCTGCTGCAGCCTTTCTGCGGCGGACTGGCGGCTCTTCAGGGTTGAATTGCTCAGCAGGCGAATGGCAACCCCACGCTGCCTCAGCCACTCAAGCGTCTCGGCTGCCCCCGGATATGCCCTGCCATGGAATTCAAGCACCCCGTCGATATCGAAAATGATGCCATGATATGCGTTGGTCATGTGTACCTTATCTGTTAGAATGTTGTAACCACCTTAATTATAATCAGTAGTGGAGGCAGCAGATGAGGAATCCATTGGCGCTAAAACCTGAACATGAGGTGTTAACGGTTGGGCATGTCTTCGGCACGCCAGTGACCGCTTTGGGGAAGACCTGGCTGCCGGTTGCCCAACTGGTGACGTGGCTGGTGATGGCTTTCTACGCCGGGCGGAAAAAACCAGAGCGCTCCTGGCTGCAGCGCCTGGGAGTGGGCGCGTTGACTATGCCAGTGGTGCTGGGCTCGGAATGGTGCCATAACCTGGCGCATGTCGCCGCGGCGCGCCTGATCGGCAAACCCACCGATGCCGTGCGAGTTGCCTGGGGAATGCCGCTGTTGAATTATTGGGAGATCAATGACTTATCGGTGAAACCGCGCGAGCATATTGCGCGCGCCCTGGGTGGGCCAGTTTTCAATGTGCTGGTTATGCTGATCGCTAAAATTTTTCGCCGCCAGACTCGGCCAGATAGTCTGGCGCACGAGGTGGCCGATCTGGCTGTGGATGTAAATACCTTCCTGGGTGTCATGTCACTGCTGCCTATGCCTGGCATTGATGGTGGCCCGGTCTTGAAGTGGTCACTGGTTGAAGCTGGCTGTTCTGTTGAACAAGCAGATCGGACTGTTCAGCTGATAAATGGGCCGCTCAGCGGTCTGATGGCCTATCAAAGCTTTAAGGCTTTTATGAAAGGCAGAATTTTGTGGGGGATATTTACAGGTATGTTCGCCCTGACGAATCTGGCGATTTTCACCGGTCTTGTGAAGGAGAAATGAGTCTGTTCTAGGGGCTTACTATCGATGGACTGGCTTCTTCAATCCTATCAGCTGCAATGCTTTCTGCGCTGGCAGCCGCAGCCGGTTTAGAATCATCGAAAGCTGTAAGGCGCGCATCCAGCTTCCAGTTTGTCCGTTCTGACGAGCTGTGCGCAAGATCGCGGCGTATTCATTCAACAATGTGGGGTGAAAATATTTCAGCCCAATAATCTGGCTGTTGCTAACATCTTTTTCAAAACAGGCTGGCTTTGCCAGCCCCCAGGCCCGAAAGCTCAGAATAGTGCGGGTGCATTTTTCACAGCGGCAGCAGTTGCGGTCTTTTTCTGCACCCACCAGGCAAACACGCAGATTTTGGAGCGCTTCAGGCCACTCGGCAATCCAGCGCACCTTATCGCTGCGGAAATAAGCCGCGCCATCATGGACGATTTCGAAAGCCTGGCTGGAGAGCAGGTGATCGGTCAGTGGGCTTGATCCCCAGGGGATGGTTAACTTGGGATAGGCGTCCGTGCTGGCGATCAGCCCGGTAGAATATTCTCCCTGGAACAAAGCCAGGCAGGAAGCGATGCTGCAGCCGTGCTCATCCTCCCAATCTACACCCTGTTTCTTCAGATTTGTGGCCATTGGGATGAACAGGATGCCCAGGCTATCCAGCATATTTTTTACCCGGAGAACTGAGCGTTCGAAATCTTCTTTCTTGCGCAGGGTGATATCGAAACCGTGCACCATCACTGCCGCCCGCAGATTGCGCTGTGATCTGCCCGCCTGACCCGAGTGGTGCCGCCAGGCAGTAAAACACGAATCAACCCCTCCCGAAAATGCTGCGATGGCTGTCTCATTGACCGGGCGCGGGAGTTCTCGCTCTTCATCTGCAGTGATGTTGATGTGCGTGTAGCTTTCTGGTTTGCACACTGTCCAGACCTGCTGAAATTCATCCAGGTTGCGCAGCAGGGTGGGGGAAACCTGACCATGCACGATTAAATTCATGCCATTTCTCATGGCGGTGAATAGAGAGCCCAACACGAATGGATCGCAGCTCATCGTGAGTGCTGCGTTGTGCTCGGCGGGCAGTTCATACCAGATGCGATCACGATCGCTGCCGGGGATTTCTAGCTCGAAACCCAGAGTGATTTTCTGGTCTTGCCTGGCAGCTTCAACGGGCCAAAGGTGGATATCAGGCATTGCCGCTCCAACGGTGCGTTTTATCTATTGTAACCCAATCCTGGTTATAATGGGCAGCACAGCCATAGCGCTTATATTTATTCTCTGTTAGGAAAATAATGATGCAGCCCGATTCCACTTCCACGAAAATCCGCCCGATGCAGCTATCTGATCTTGACCAGGCAGCCGCGATTCACTGCGATTTATTTCCGGATGCCCCCTGGACTTTCCTGGGCAAGGGTTTTATCCGTAGGATGTTTCATTGGGCGGTTGTCAGCTATCCGCAGCTCGCCTTCGTTGCTCAGAGCGATCAGGCTATTGTCGGCTATGTCTTTGGCTTATTTGGCGGCTACCGCTATTTCCGCCAGCAGGTCTCCCGCTATGCTTATGCTCAGGCTTTGTGGGGATTTCTGTCTCATCCAGGTTTATTCTCACGCCGGGATGGCGTGATCTTGTGGCGCTCATTCTGGAAAGACCTGCGCGAGGGAGGGAGGAAGCTGCCTCGCCAGGCGGAGAAAGTGATCACAGCAGCTTTTATGGGCGTCAGTGCGCCTGCTCAGAAGAAGGGCTTGGGTAATTTGTGTATGGGTACTTTTGAGCAGACCGCCTGGGGACTGGGGGCGCGTACGCTCAACCTGTACACGAAAGCAAGCTATCTTGCCGCCAGGAGGCTGTACGAGCGGCGCGGCTGGTACATTACTCGCGAAGAGGGGGAGAATGTTTATTATGCTTTGCAGCGCCCTGATTCACTCGAGCCAGCAGGCTCTTCACCACCTGCCGCAGCCGGTTGATCCCCATCGAAATCTGGACTGCCCGGATCCAGCTGCCCGTTTGACCATTCTGGCGCGCGGCTTTGATAATGGCAGCATAGCCGTAAAACAGGGGCTCGTGGAAGTATTTCAACCCGATGATTTGTCTGTTGCTTGCGTCGAACTCAAAACACTCTGGTTTGGGTATGCCCCAGGCGCGGAAGCTCAGGATGGTGCGGATGCATTTTTCGCAGCGGCAGCAGTTTCGATCTTTCTCTGCTCCCACCAGGCACACCCGCAGCAGCTGAAGGGCTTCGGGCCATTCAGCCAGCCAGCGCACTTTATCAGAGCGCAATACCGATGCGCCGTCATGGACGATATCAAACGCCTGGCTGGAGAGCAGATGGTCGGTCAGTGGGCTGACGCCCCAGGGAATGGTTAGCCTGCCATAGGAAAAGGTGCTGGCGATCAATCCGCTGGAATAGCGCCCCTGCAATAAGGACAGGCAGGAAGCGATCCCGCAGCCGTGCTCATCCACCCAGTCAGCACCATGTTTTTAAAGATTGCTTGCCATGGGAATGTACAAAATATTCAGGCTGTCCAGCAGCTTTTTTTGCTCGCACGGATGAACGCTGGAATTCCTCTTTCAACCGCAGGGAGATATCGAAGCCATGCACCATCAGCGCAGCCTGCAGGTTGCGCTGCCCTCTGCCTGCCTGCCCGGTGCGATGGCGCCAGGCAGTGAAGCAAGAATCGACGCCGCCAGAAAATGCAGTAATTGCGGCCTCGTCTGGATGGCGGGGCTGCTCGCGCTCTTGATCTGGGATGACATCGATGTGGGTGTAGCAATGTGGCTTGCACACCGACCAGACTTGTTGAAATTCGTCCAGGTTTCTGAGCAGGGAGGGGGAGACTTCGCCGTGAACGATCAGGTCTTTGCCCGCCCGCATGGCGCTAAAGAGGGCGCCAAGCACAAATGGATCGGCAGATGATGTCAGCGCTGCCGCCTGTTCAGCGGGAATCTGATACCAGACATGTTCCCGGCTGCCGCTGGCTTCCTCCAGGTAAAAACCCGTATTGATTTTCCCATCTTGGTGACTCACTTTCTCGGGCCAGAGATGGATGCCGGTCATTGGCGCTCCTTCGTTAGATGAACAATTGTAACTTAATCCCGGGGATGGTGCGCCAGAGGTTGTGTTTATCCAGAGGCTGCTGACGTCTGATGGCTGGCGATGGCTTTCTTATATGCGTCTATATACGCTTTGGCGTTGCGCTCCCAGGAGAAATCCTGCTCCATCGCTGCCTGGATCATCTGATAGATATGGTAGGGGCGATCGTAATACGTGCTGATCGCCCAGCCGATCGTATCAAAAATTGCGCCGGGCGTGGCATCCTTGAACTTGAAGCCTGTTCCGCTGCCGGTGCGTTCATCGTACTGCTGAACTGTGTCTTCCAGGCCTCCGGTGGCCCGGACAATGGGCAGCGTGCCGTAGCGTAGCGAATACATCTGATTCAACCCGCAGGGCTCATAGATTGAGGGCATGATAAAGAAATCGCTGCCTGCCTCGATCCAGTGCGACAGCTCGTCATTGTAGCCTAGATAACTGCCAACGCGGCCTGGATATCGCCCAGGAAGGTCGCCATAGAAAGCCTCCAGGCGTTTATCGCCTGATCCGAGAATGACGAACTGGATCTGCATATTTTGCAGGGCGTTCTCCAACGCCTGGGCAAGCAAATCTAACCCCTTCTGCGATACCAACCTGCTGACCACCCCGATCACCGGAGTGTCTGCCGCTTCTTCCAACAAGAAGCGCCGCTGCAGTTCCCGCTTGCAGATCGCTTTCCCGCGCAGATCACGGGATGAGAAGCGCGCCGGGATGTACGCATCCACAGATGGATCCCAGGTATCATAATCTGCACCGTTCAAGATGCCGGTGAAATTTCCCCCCTTGCCATTCAGGAAAGGCGACAGACCGTAGCTCATCTCGGGCGTGCGCGTCTCCAGTGCATAAGTAGGGCTGACGGTATTGACCATGTCGGCGTACTGGATGCCGCCTTTCAGAAAATTAATCCGCCCATGATCTTCAAATTTATCGGGGGTGAAGTTGCCCCACTGCAGGCCGAGGTAATCGTAATGAGCGCTGCTGTAGACGCCCTGGTAGGCCAGATTATGGATTGTGAGCAGGCTGGCGGTCTGCCCCAGCAGTAGATCATCCCAGTGCCATATTTTTAGATAGGCTGGCGCCAGCGCCGACTGCCAGTCATGACAGTGGATCACATCGGCTGCGAAGCCCAGGTCATGGCAGAGCTGCAGAGCGGCGCGGGTGAAAAAGCCGAACCGGCGAGGGTTATCCAGGTAATCGTTGAAATCGGCATCGTGATACAGACCGGGGCGGGCGAAATACTGATGCGCTTCGATAAAATATACCGGCACTTCACCCATCTGCGCGGTGTGGACAGCGCACCATTCTTCTGTATTGCCCATCCACACGCCCAGCGGGCCGAGGGTCGGCTGCAGATGGTGCCGGCTGTAGTCGATCATGGCATACATCGGCAGGATGACGATGACTTCGTGCCCGAGTTTCTTCAAAGCTTTCGGCAGCGCACCGACCATGTCGGCCAATCCCCCCGTCTTGATGTACGGAACGCATTCTGAGGCGATGTGGGCAATTTTGTAATGGGGTTCCATAACTTTTGGAATTATACCCCGATCGGGGAGAGGATAAAGCAGTTCAGCGAACGGTTCGAGAGAGGATGGTGTGTGGTTAAGGCTTAATAACAGAGGTTGAATTATCGCTATTTCATGGGAAAGGATAATGAGCGCCAGGGATCAAGAACAATTCACTTGGCTGAAACTTTTTTATTTGTCCGGGTTTGAGTTCTATCTGGCCTGCAAACCTGATATAAAACCTAAAAGCAGAAGTTCCAGATTAGATGATAATTTCTTAATTTTGCCGTGGGATGGTAAAATGGGGCTATTAAATTAAACAGTTATTAATCGATGATTTCCTGAAAGGAGTGTACCATGCTTCTAAAAAAGCTGCTTGCTCTGAAAGGTCTTACTTGCAACCCGAAAGGCTCTTCACTTTTACCTTTCGGGTTTTCATTTAACTTACGCATCATCTTCATTTTGGCAGTACTTGCTGTCCCGTTGAGCACCGGTGATACAGCCCCACCACCCATTTATGTCGATTACACTGCAGCCGGCTTGAATAATGGCAGTTCATGGGCAAATGCTTATATTGATCTGCAGGCAGCCCTGGCGGTTGCTTCTCCTGGAGACCAAATCTGGGTGGCACAGGGCAGCTATATGCCTGGAACTCTTGCCAGTGACACATTTCAATTGTTGAGTGAAGTCAGCCTGTATGGAGGGTTTCCCAGCGGGGGTAGTGCTTTTTCGTTGCGTGATTGGAATTTATATCCAACGATATTAAGTGGTGATGTTGGAATATCTGGTCTCTCAACTGACAACTGTTACCATGTGGTTACAGGCAGCGGAACGGATGATCTTGCCTTGCTGGATGGGTTTATCATCAGCGATGGACAGCATCTGACCGATACCTGCCCCGGTTCTGGTTGCGGTGCAGGCTTATATAATTTATCCGGGCAGCTGACCATCCGGAATGTGATCTTCAGGAATAATCACGCCAAACATGGTGGAGGCATGGCTGATCTGGATGGCAGCGGGGCAACGCTGGAAAATGTTATATTTGAACGGAACACAGCCATCAGTAATGGTGGGGGACTATATGCCCGTAACAGCCAGGCTACCCTTGTAGGGGTGTCCTTTTGGGGTAATACAGCGCATAGTGGAGGTGGGGTATACAACTTTGATTCCGATACAACCCTGGTAAATGTTATTTTTAGCGGCAATCAGGCTTCGGCGCGAGGTGGCGGTCTGTACAATGATGACAGCCTGCCCACCATGGCAAATATGATTTTTGCCAGCAACTATGCTGGTCTGATGGGGGGAGGTATGCAGAATAATCTTAGCGATGTCCTGTTGGAGAATACTATTTTCTGGGGAAATACTTCAGGTGGCACTGCTCCACAAATCGGTGTGAACACCGCTTCCCCAACTGCCGACTACTGCCTGGTAGAAGGCGGCTGCCCCAGTGGGGTTGCCTGCACCAACCTGCTCACCAGCGATCCACAGTTTATCGGCGCTCCTGATCCTGGTTTAGACGCTATCTGGGCAACATCGGATGACAATTATGGCGATCTGCGGCCCAGACGCACTGCGCCTACGGTCGATGCTGGCGACAACAGCGCTGTACCGGTGGTTGTCGTCAATGATCGGATGGGCAACCCACGCTTTGTTGATGATAGCACAATTGTCGACAGTGGGGCTGGTTTATCGCCGATCATTGATATCGGCGCATTTGAGAAGCCTCCTGCTACGATTTATGTAGACCTCAACGCTGGTGGAGCAGATGATGGCACGAGCTGGGTGGATGCTTTTATTGATTTGCAGTCTGCCCTATATTGGGCGCAAAGCGGCGCTACTAAAGTATGGGTGGCTCAGGGAACTTACAAGCCTGGAGGGGCGCGTGTTAACACATTCCAACTGCTCAGCGGGGTGGAAATCTATGGTGGGTTCCCGACTGGCGGAGGAGATGGCACATTTAAAGCCCGCAACTGGGAATCTTACCCGGTTACCCTCAGCGGAGATATCGGTATTCTTGCTGATATCAGCGATAACAGCTATCATGTAGTGGATGCCAGCTATACCGATAATACGGCCATCCTGGATGGATTTAGCATTCGAAACGGCAATGCCGATGGGGCTGAATACCGCTACTATTATGGAGGAGGTATTTATAACTGGGGTGGTGATGCTAAGTGGTTCTCTCGCCTAGAGTATCAGTTATAATTCTCCTGGAGTAACCAGGAGAAAGAGATGCGAAAACCGATCAAGTTGCGTACCT
>JAFGQI010000092.1 GCA_016935755.1 Anaerolineales bacterium | reverse complement strand
TGGTTGGTCACAACTCCAAGTTTCTACCAAGGGGCGGTTTTGCTCAAGGGCTAAACCGCCCTAATTTTGTCTAAACTCGAGTATAAAAATAATACCGCAGAAAATCGCCTTCTGCCGATTGAGCCATCCTTTCCTATGACCAGCCGGTGAGCTTCTTCAGCTGTCCAACATAGCGGCGCGAGAGCGGAATTTCTGTGCGCGGAGGGTCGCGCATACGCAGCAGGTAGTTGCCCGAGAACCAGGGGACGATCTCAGCCACGGCCTGCAAATTGACCAGATAAGATTTGTGTACGCGCACGAACTGGTGGGCCGCCAGGCGCGGCTCGAGCTCTTTGAGGGTATGGTTGATTTCCAGCTTTTCAGCGGCAGTCTGGGCGTAAACTTTTTTCTCCAGGGCTTCCACCCAGAGAATATCGGCGTAATCGAGCAGCAGCCAGTTCTCGTTGGGGCGCTGAGCCCACAGGCGAGCCAGGCGGCTGCTGGCTGGCAGGGCATCCAGCAGATAGCTGCGCAGGGCAGTCTGGCGCTGCTCCCAGGCGTCTCGCTTGGCCAGCGCCTGTCGCAGGCGCTCAACCGTTTGAGCCAGGCGGCGTTCGCTGAACGGCTTAACCACGTAATCCAGGGCTGCCAGGTCAAAGGCGCGCAGGGCATGCTGGTCGTAGGCTGTGGCGAAGATCACCAGCGGCGGCTGAGGGCAGTCCAGCAGAGCAGCGGCGACCGAGAGTCCATCCAGTTCAGGCATGTTGATGTCGAGGAAAACCACCGCCACCGGCTCTGCTTCGACCAGCTTCAGGACCTGCAGCCCGTGAGTGGCTTCGGTGAAGACCGCCTCGGGGAGCAGCGCTTCGAGGATATAGCGCAGTTCAGCCCGGGCGGGCGCTTCATCGTCGGCGATCAGGATGTTCATGGTGTGATCTCCTTAGAGCATCGGTTATTCAGAGCGCGGAATGCGCAGCTCGACCTGCGTGCCCTGACCGGGGTGCGATTCGATTCGCAGGCGGCAGGCATCGCCGTAGAGCGCCCGCAGCCGCCCATCCACATTGCGCAGGCCAATGGACTTGTTAGATGGATCCTGCGGATCGAGAACTGCCGCCAGTCGAGCTGAGGGCATACCCACGCCATTATCTTCCACCCGCAGAACCAACTGGTCCTCCTGCTGGCAGATAGCGATGTGCAGCGATCCGCCAGCGGACTTACGCGCCAGCCCGTGGACAATAGCGTTCTCGACGATGGGCTGCAAGATCAGGGTAGGCACGGGCTGCTCCTTCCAGGCGCCATTTTCGGGAGGCAGCGTCCAGTGCACAGACAGGCGCTCGCCCAGGCGGGCTTGCTCCAGGGCCAGATAAGCCTGCACATGCTCGATCTCGGCCGATAGGGGAACGAAATCGCCGGAGCGCAGAATGTGCTGGAAGACCTCCGACAGATCAAGCAGCAGATGGCGGGCGGCTTCCGGGTCGGTGCGCACACAGTAGCGAATGGTGTTGAGGGCATTAAAGAGAAAGTGCGGGTTGATTTGGGCGCGCAGGGCGCGCAGTTCAGCCTGAGCCATCGCCAGTTCAGCCTGATCGGCTTTGCGGCGGTTGATATCAACCTGCAGGTTGCGGATCAGTAAAGCCACTCCCAGGGTGGCCAGGCCAGAGCCTATGGCGGTGGGAAGCATGAAGCCAACCAGGAAATCGGGGCTCTCGGCCATCAAGGCTAGCAGGTAGGCAGAACCGATCCCCATCAGGGTGCCAACCAGCCAGGCCCACAGCGGTTCGCTGCGGCGCTCACCCATCAATTCAGCGTAGACCCCGGTGACAAATCCCACCCAGATGGGCAGCAACGCACGCAGGTATTGATGATACAGAGGAGCGATCCTGGCAGCGAGTACAAATTCGAGCCAGGCGGACAGGGAGTTCAGCTCCTCCGGCCAGGGGGGCAGAGCGCCCAGAAATAATTCCCCATCCAAGGTGATGTAAGCGCCAATCACCAGCAGGCTGACCAGACCCACGCCCAGGCCTGTCCGCAAGCCTCCCAGCAGACCCGCAACGATAACCAGCAGCAGGCCGAGCATGTACATATCCGGATCCTGCGGGAATATCTGGTGCTCGATGGAGGAAGCCACAACCTGGATGCTTCCAAGAATGGCAACCAGCTTGAGCTCGCGATAAGTGAGCGGCTGACCGGTGAGGATCTGCTGGAACAGCTCAATCTGGCTGAACAGGTAGAGCATGAAGAGTGGGATGATGAAAGTGCCAACAGCGATGCCAATCTGGTAGGGCTCAAAGCGGAATTTTAACAGATCTGAGGGGGACAGGCGCTCAAAGGGAAGAATTCGGCGCAGGAAAAGCTCCCAGGCAACCAGCCCCAGGGTGAGCAGCAGGGCTGCCGCCGGGAGTAAGATTCTTCGGGACGCGGGTGCGTGCACGCGCCGGGACTCGTTCATCGCTTCATTCCGCAGTAGATCCTGTAGTACCGGTGATCCTGGTTTTATTGTAACCGTTTTTAGAATGGGCGAAGCGGGAGATCGGCTGCATCTGGCAGCTTCGCACATTCTGGGTTTCATACTGGGCCGGCTAATGTTTGGCCAACAAGGGGAAATAGGTGCGGTTGCCCCACAGCCAGCCGATCACATCCCAGGCATTGCCGGTGAACTCGGCGGCAACCAGGAAGTCGCCGCTTGGTCCGCTAGCAACAGCTGAGTAGATGGAATTCAGCCCGCCCAGCTCCATGGACATACCTTCGCTTCCCGCCTGACCGGCAGTGTTGATCGTCAGGGCGTTGATGGTAGTTCCCAGGACTGGATTGGGCTGAGACCAAATAAGCAGGTACTGCTGCCCGTCTTCGCTACCGGCAACAGCCGGGCTGGTCTCATTCACACCGTTGAGACAAGCGTAGTATGTGGCATTGCTGCCCATGGTGCCATCACCGTTAACCAGGCGGCCCATGATGTCTTTATCGGAAGGAGCATACTGCATCTCCCAGGCTACCAGGAACTGGCCTGTGGGAGTGGCGGTGGGGATGGAAGCCACGGAGGGGTTCGTCTGGTTGGTGGAGACGCGCATGATCTCGATGGTATCGGGCATCGGCCCGCCGCTGCCGTGCACCAGGCGGCCGAAGATGTCAGTGATAGAGGCGCTCTTATCCAGCCGCTCCCAAGCCACCAGGAAGCCATTGCTGCGGCGGTTGTAGGCCAGGTCTGGATTCCTGTGGCTGTAGCTCCAGTCGCCTTGCGCCAGGCTGACGCCGGAGCCATCCACAGTTCCATCGCCCCACAAAGACTGGGAGCAGATATCAAAAGAAACGCCGCCGGAGAGAAAGCGTTCCCAGACCACCAGATATTTTTTTGAGGTGTAGGCGTACTCTACGGCCGGCTTTCCAACGTATGCGGTTCCGCCGGGGTCAGCGATGATGATCTCGCCGCCCGTCAGAGCTCCTTCGCCGGTCAGGCGCTGGCCGCGGATGGTGGTTAACTCTGGTGTCGGACCGCTGGGGGGGATGGTGTGTTCCCAGACCACCAGATATTCGTTGCGATCCACATTGTAAGCCACATCCGGGAAGCGCCGCTCTGCGCCAGGGCCAGCCGAAACCCACACCCCGCTCAGGACGTAGCCGTGGCGCGAGACTCGCAGGGCGCGGACATCGTCATTCCCCGGGCGATCGTAGTACACCACAACCAGGTATTCGCCGCTCTGGCTGTTGTGAGCCACTGCTGGATGGACTTCACTTTCGGGCTGGATGGATATCGGGAACCAGCCGCCCAGGCGGGTGCCGTCAGCCAGGGCATAATGCGGGTACATCATCAGCGCCGCCAACAGCGCCAGGGCCAGGGCATACCAGAATTTCCTGTTCATCGTTTTACTCCTTCTTAATCAAGTCCACGGTTGTTCACACATGAGGCGAAGGAGGCTGCGTTTTGGCAATGAAGAGTGCAGTGGTCAGGTGATAACAGCTCCCATGCACTTCTACTGTAGCAAATATGGCTCGAAAATGGGGGGTTTTCGGATAAGCGGTCGAAACTCGCGGATAAGCGGCTGATCAGCGGGGAAAAAGGTTCCCCTCCCAGGGGCAGGCAGGCGGCGGGATAAATCCCGCGCTACGATGCGCGACGGCGCGCTCTTCAGCCTGCGCAGGCAGGCTTCGTGCTCTCGTTGCCGCGAATTCATTCGCCCGGATACCCCCTGCCCTACCTTTTCACCACCGGCGCATAAGCCCAGTTAACCCCATTGGTCACGAAGACCTCCTCGCCGATCAGGGTCACTGCGCCGGCGTGGGCCAGGCCGGGGCCGAGCGCCAGGAAGCTGATCTTGACCTCGTCCGCCAGGCCCTCCCAGTTGCCCTCGTGGGCGGTCAGGCTGACGAAGGGGAAGATGGTGTTGAGCGCTTTGGCGTCGTAGACCAGGGTGAAGACGCCGTTGGCGTCCGGGGTAAGCACGCCCTGGCCCATCACCACACCCTTGTCGTGGATGGTGTAGCGCACACTGGTGGCGCCCTGCGGCGCCAGTCCCGAGATCGCTACTAGCTCGACCAGCCCGGTCGGCCAGCGGATGACGCCCGGGCGCGGGGTGAAGAAGAACAGCGGCTGCGCCCCCGGCTCGACCACGTAGAACTCGTAGCTGCCGCTGGTGCCCAGCACCGTGCCGGTGTTATGGCTGAGCGGGGTGAGGCCAGTGGGCAGGTAAGGCCGGTCGTGCAGCACCGAGACGTTCACCGTCCAGCGCCCGATTTCATAAGCAGCAAATTCAAATTCCGGATCGTAAATCCAGCCGATTTTATTGGCGTGCCACTGCCCATTGTGGTGCACGTTGGAGGGCGAGACGATATCCACCGTCACACGGCTGTCCAACGGCGGACCGACATGCCCGGAGAAGGCGACCGTATCGCCCAGGTGCAGGATATCGCCGGGGCGGATGCTCCTGGGCAGGAAGAGCATGTCGATATCCTGCCCGTTGAGGGTCATGATCGGGCCGCCGTTCATGCCGCCAGCAGCGTACTGGAAGGGCGGGGTGACCCGCGCCCCCACCGGATCGTCGTGCGGCAGCAGCACCCACAGCGAGGAGTAGACGGCGTACTCGTTGATGTGCTGGCCCAGGATGCGGAATACTGCCCCACCAAACTCCCACTTCAGATCGCCGGGCAGGTCGCCCCGTGCGCCCTCGCCGATCTGCATATTGTAGGTATCATTGAAGCGCCAGTAGGCCGTGCCCATGTTGTCCTCTGAGATCAGCTCGCGCACATGCACATCCGGGCGCTCGGACGAGCCGTACCAGTAGGCGAACTGCTCGATGTCGTTGGGATAGACGGCAGGATCCTTGCCGTTGGTGGTGGAGATGAACAGGGGCGCTTCGCCCACATCCAGGCGCTTCTGCAAGCCGACCAGCGAAGTATCGCGCGGCGGCCAGCGAAAGCCGTTGTTTGAGTTGGGATAGTTCGCCAGAATCAGGTTGTAGATCTCGTCGGCAGGAGTCAGGTCTTCCACCGTAATGATGGTGTGGATCGAATCGCCGGGGGCGGTGTCTTCGTTGCCCCAGTGAATGTCGCCGATGAAGTAGGGGTAGTAGTTCTCGACGCCGACCTTATTAGGCGGCAGGTTGAAGACCTCGAACCATGCGGGCATGTCGTAGATGGTATTCTCATCGTAATCCATGCCGCGCCGCCCGTGGGCAGCGATCTTGGCGGCGGAGCCTTCCACCACCCCGCCCCAGGTCTGGCTGCCCACCCACAGGGTGCCGTCCGGCAGCCAGTAGGAGGCCTCGATATTGACAATAAACTCGCCGGGTTCCTGGAAGCAGTAGCGCTGGCCCGGCTCGGGCTGGTAGTAGCCGTAGCGGTTGGCCTCGCCGAAGAAGATTTCCTGCTCGGCATGGACCGGGTCTGAATAGGGCAGGTGCATCACCATGCTGGTCACTTCGGCGGGCATGGGCGGGAAGACATGCGCCCCAGGGGCGAAGCAGTCGCCCACCAGATAGGGTGTGGTGGGCAGCTGGGCCGAATCGATATCCAGGATGCGCCCCACCCGCACCTCGTAGATGCCCGTGATGGCGTAGACCCGCCCGTAGATATCTTCGATCTCGCCGTCCAGGCTGATGACATGCATCCCGTCGCGGTCGAAGCTGTAATTGAATTGCCCGCCCCGCCGGTGGAGGTGATACAGGTCGGCGATCTGCCCGGTGCCTTCGGCGATGTTGGCGCCATCCATGGTGGCGGGGGTGCACTGGGAGGTCTGCTGCAGGCGGTAGGGGCCGAGGGTCACCGTCCCACCGCCATAGGGTTTCTCAATCGTCACCTGCAGCACGCCGGTGGAGAGCTTGAGCGGGACGCGTGGGGGGGTGGGGAAACGCCGATCGGTGGCCGAGAGCCAGTGCGAGCCGGGCAGCAGGCTGTAAATGATGGGCTGACCGCTGCGAGCATCCAGGCGCGGGACGACAAAGGTGGAGGGCTGGGTGACCACCCGGTTGGGCATGGCGTAGACGCCGTAATCCTGCAGAGCCTGCAGACCGCGCCGCCCGTTCAGGGGAACATCGCCAAACAGCGTCCAGGGGATGTGCGGCGGGGAAGGATTGCCCACCTGCAACAGCGGCAGATGGGCGAATTCGGAGGAGTGATACCAGACGATGGCGAAGGGCGCATCGCCAACATCCGCCATCGGCACGCCGGTGGAGGTGACATGCCCCAGGATGCGGTAGATGCCCTCCGGCAGGCTGTCATAGACGTTGAAACCGCCTTCGGTGGCCGCGCGGACCGCCGAGTGTGGGCCTTCGCAGGTGAAGGAGGTGAAGTTGATCGTTGTAGCCATCGAAATCATCTGCCCGCCGCTCTCATGCTCGATGGGCAGGCCGGTGGGCGTGAACAGCTGCGAGGTGAACCACATGCCGGTGTATTCTGGCGAGCCATCGCCAGCAAAGGTGTGGCGCAGGTGGAAATGCACCGCGGCAGTGATAGCCGGCGAGCTGGTGCAGTTGAGCGCTGGCGAGGTGACATGCAGCACCAGGTTGGTGAGGCCCAACCGCTGACCGGGGTTCAGCTTGAGCGGCGGCGGCCCGGAGGGCACGAAGGCGCGCCCGCTCAGCCACCAGCCGGCCCATTTGCCATGATGGCTGGCGACGGGATCTTCGATGAAGCCGCCCACGGCGGAGAAATCCTGGTAGTTGTCCTGCCCGGCGGTAGGCATGCCCACGTCAATCATCGTACCCGGCAGGACATTAACCTCCATATAGTCCACCGCGCTGTTGGAGTGCAGCACTTTATCCTCAAACGTATTCGTGCGCCAGCCATCGGGGTCGTACTTGACCATCAGGGTCGAGCCGGGCGGGGCGTAGACAGGCAGGTAGAAGCCGCCCGCGCCGTCGGCGATGGTGCGGTTGAAGCGCTTGGCGAACAGGTTGACCACGATCACATCGGTGAAGGGCTCGACCGCGCCAGCCGCGCCGCTCATGTCCGCCATGCCCTCAGCATCCGCCGGGCCGACCGTGATCTTGCTGGTGTCTGGCGGGGTGGTGGGCAGGCCGGGTGGTCGCTCGCTGAGCAGGGTAATCACCAGCCCGGTCACATCAGCAGTGCTCAGGTCAATGATCTGATGCGGGGGATGGTAGGGATTGGGGTAAGGGTTGGGCTTCACCCGGTAGCGGCCAGACGGCAGCACCAGCGAGAAGACCCCGGCGGTGCAGCCATTGCCCAGCCACTCGTTTGCCAGGGGAGTAAAATCGGAGGTCCTGGTTTCCAGCCAGAAATCCTGGGCATAGGGCAGGCCGTTGGGCAGGCGGTACTCGCCCTGCAGCAGGTAGCCGGCCTGCAGATCGAAATCCATGACCAGGTCGCCAGAGAGCTGAGCGCCGTAGTTGCGGTAGGCCAGGCGCATGGCATCCGGCGGGCGGACAAAGATCTGGATGTTGCCCGCCGCCACGCCGCTGAAGCTGTAGACGCCATCCGAGCCGGTGGTCATGCTCTGCGCGCCGCCTGCCACCAGGGTGACTTCGATGCCGTAGAGCGGGCTGCCCGAATGGCGGATGACGCCGGAGACGGTGAAATTGGGCTGTAGGACGCCTTCTGGCGGCTGGGCGCCGGTGATGCTCAACGCCAGCGAGAGCAGGATCATCAGGCGCAGCAAGATCGAGGGGATATTCTGGCTGTGGGTCATCTATATTCTCCTTAATTTAAGGTGCATTGCACTTGAAAAGTGCATTGCACCTGGAACCGGTGCAACCTCTGCGAGCCTCAGGCGGTTGCCCTCAGGCCCCTGTCCTCAGGTGCAATGCACGCAGAACGTGCAATGCACCATGCGGTTCAGGGCAGCGATAACAGATAAGCGATCAAATCCTGCAGCTCCGGCGGGGTGAGGTGGGAGGTGAGGCCGTGCTGGTCGGCAGGGTTCTTGACCGTCAGCACCTCCAGCATACTGGCGGCGGAGCCATCGTGCAGGTAGGGCGCGCTGTCGAACAGGAAGCGCAGGCTGGGCGTGTCGATCAGCGGGCCGAACCACTCGCCCGGCCCATCCGCCGTGCCCACGTCGTGCTGCAGCAGGTCGGTATACAGCGGGGCGGGGTGGCAGACAGCGCACTGCGTCCCCGGCGACTCGAAGATCGCCTGGCCGCGCCGCTCCTGCTCGGTCAAAGTATGGGCGCGCGGCGGCACTTCCAGGCTGTCGATGAACATCGCCAGGCAGTCCAGGTCGTAGGAGCGGCCCTGGTTGGGCGGCCCCAGGGTGGGGTTCATCCCTTCGGGGATCAGGCCGCTGCCGAACTGCTCGAAGCGCACGCTGAACTCGCTGTCGGCGGATTCATCCCACTCCGCCGACCAGCGCAGAGGGTAGGTCTCGATCATGCCCAGCAGCGAGGTGGTGTTGCGGGTGATGACCGGCTGCTGGCCGGGCGGCACTTCGCCTAAATACTGCAGCTTCCAGGTGCGCCCATCGGCCTCGCCCTCCACGTGACAGGTGTTGCAGGAAATCCAGGCTGCCATAGCCAGCTCTGGCTGCGCGCTGGAGAAGTACAGCCGCTTGCCGTGCAGCATTGCGGGCGGCAGGGGCAGGGTGGTGACGGTGATCACCTCGGTCACCAGATAGCTGGCGGCGTCGATCAGGCTGACCGTTCCGGCCAGGGTGTTGTTGACATAGGCGCTGGCTCCGTCCGGGCTGATGGCGATGCCGCGCGGGTTGTCGCCTACGGGGATGTTGGCCTGGCGGCGAGGCCGGGTGGGATTGCTCAGGTCAATCACCGAGAGATCATTGCTGGCCGAGTTGACCACCCACAGCTCCTGGCCGCCCCTGGCCAGGGCGATATCCCAGGGCAGGCCGACCGGGCGGTCAGTCTCGGGCAGGGAGATATGCTCGTCCAGCTGGTGGCTGAGGGTGAGCAGGTTCAGCGTCGAGACCTTGGGAAAGACGCTGGTGTCGAAGCCAGTGTTATAGCCCAGGCCGTTGGCCATGGTCTGCGCCAGGTAGGCGCGAGCGCCATCGGCGCTGATGGCGGCGCCGGGGGCGGGGGCTACCTGCGGCCAGGTGGCCAGGGTGGCGGAGAAGATGATCGGGGCTGGAGACTCAAGGAGGGAGGCTGGCAGCGGCTCGGGAACCCCGGCATTCGAACCGGCGCTGACCAGCGGCAGAAGAGACCGGTAGGGCTGGACGGTCAGCAGGGTTGCCTGCCCGGAGAGCAGGTGCGTGACCAACAGGCGGCGGCTGTCGGGGGTGAAGGCCAGGCCGTAGGGCCGGTCGGCCACCGGGATGAGCAGGACGGTTGCCAGCCCCTGGGCGTCCAGCAGGCGCACCCGGTCATCGCCAGTCTCGCTGACCGCCAGCAGACGCCCATCCGGGGAGGCCGCCACGCCGGAGGGCCGGTCGCCCAGGGGGATCGTGCCCGTCACCACCCCGGCGGGCAGGGCGATGACCGACAGGCTGTCGCCGCCCTGGTTGGCGGTGTAGGCCTGGAGACCGGAGGGCGAGACCGCCACACTGAGCGGGTACAGCCCGACCGGGATTTCGGCCAGTACGCTGCGGCTGAGGGTGTCCACCAGAGACAGGCTGTTGGAATCGGGGTTGGCGGTGAGCAGCAGGTTGCCCAGTGGGGTGATGGCGATGGCGGAGGAGGAGAATTTGTAGGCGTTGGGTTGGAGGCTGCTGGAGGCTGTGCGGGGGGCGGACAGGGTGATCAACAGCAGCCCGAGCAGCAGGCTGATCAGGCGGGGCAGAGGGTATGATTTTAAGCCTCCCGCAGAAAGAGGGGAAAAACCGTGTGACAGCCGCATATGCACCTGCGATAACCATGCTACCCATCGGGGCGGCTGCGGTGCTGATAGGATGAAGGGCCGGTGAGAGGATTATAATCGATTTTTAGGGTGGGAGATTGGAGAATTATGGTCAGGGAGGAGGGGAGGTGATAATCAGGGAGTTGGAATGATCATTTTTCTCGCTAACGGCTGCTTCAAATTTGGATAGCCTCGCTACCGATTTCACTTTCTCTCAATCCTTCCAGACCAAATTCAATAGGTGTGGCAATATTTAGTCCATTCATTCCCATCTGTGAGGTCATGATTTTTACTATCTGAACAACATAAGACCAAAGTTGATGCAAGCCTCGTTCTTTTAGAAATTGATATTTCATCGCTTGATTTGTACGAGCCTGTTCAGTCAAATATATAAATATACCAACAAATTCAGCCTTTAGGGTTAGTGGAGTTTCACCTGGCGTGCTGATCCGTAAATTGATCTGCATTCGATCGGGGAACTCATCACTATCAGTTACCTTGACTTGAACTTCTATGGGTAAATTTATTATTTCAGGCATAGATGGGATCCGCCTGAGATTAATACTTATAAAAAATGCTTCCTGTAATTTGAGGGGATAATGTTCGTATTTCATACAACCTAATTCCCAATTAATTCTAAAGTCCCTTGGTACTCTGATATGGGAGTATAGTCCTCACTAATTACTGGCTTGGAATTTGAGGATGTTTTAAAAAGGATTAAGTATTCTTCATCGGAAGTAAACGCTGCATCAGTGAAAGGTGCTAGCCGAATAACCACCTCAGTTTGCAGTGCTTCGGCAATCTGTATTAAAGTACTTAATCGGATATCATGTTCAGCTGACTCGATTTTCGAGACTCGGCTCTGAAAAGTCTTCGCCTTCTCCGCCAGATCCTTTTGGGTCATCCCCAGAGCGTTCCTTCGCTGGATGATCTCTACTACAAGATCGTAATACGGCTTGGTCATCCTTTTTTGCTTACGATATTCAGGATTATTATCGAAGAGGGTGAATACGTCCTCGTGAGAATCTGTTTTCATTTCGATTCGCTTTCCTTAAGCTTGTAATAATTCGCTAAGTTATTTTTTGCGTGTACCAAGTCGCTTTTTAACGCTTTTTGCCTTACCTTTCGGCAAACATAGCAAACAATAATGATTCTGTTGCCGTCCAGATCAAAATAGAGCCGGTGATCGCCTGCGGTGAGTTGGTATATGCCTTCAATGCTTTTTATCCATTTGGTAGGCCATTCATAAGTTTCTAGCTGGCTGATCGTTTCCAATCTTCGTCCTATAATATTGACCTCGCCAGGATTCGTAATAGATTGGATGAAATCTTTCGGCGAATATCGTTCACCAGATGGCGGATAATATTTTATCTCCCAACGCATGGGATTCTCTCTTAATATAACTTATTTATTATATTTTTACAAGACTCAAAATTGTTATTGTTACTCAAACTATTCATCCCAGTTACCCACACTCACCCATTGCCGTCCTAATTTCCCAAATTCCGAGCATCTCACAATTGTACTTCCCCCCCCCGGATGCTCGGTTTCTGGCTGCTTCATCCGGTGGTTTTCAGCTCCGGGAAGGTCTTGACTGGCGGCGGGGGCGCCGGGCGGCGGGGGCGCCGGGCGGCGGAGATGCGCGCCCAGGATGTCCTCCAGCACAAGAGCGGAGGCCAGATGGATCTGGGGGGAAGGTTTGACCACAAAACGGCGCATCAGCAGATTGGCTGCGTTGATTGTACCGCATTTCCAGCCCGGCAGGGGGCGCGAGAAAACCGAGCCCGCAGCTTGCGTAACCCTTAGTTTCTTTCTGCTGAATCTCCCGTATAATATATTCAGATCAGCCGCTCGTTGGAGCCTGCCGTGACCATCCAGCTGACCGCCATCAGCAGCCTCATCTTCTTCACCGCCTTCGTCAACATCCTGGTAGCTTACACCAGCTGGCAGAGGCGGAAGACCAGGGGCGGAGTCTATTTTGCCCTGGCGATGACCGCTATGGTCGTCTGGACGCTGGTCTCTGGACTGCATTTTTCCCTGGCCGCACTGCCGCTGAAGGTGCTCTTAGCAAAGGCCGAATACCTGGGCAACATGGTCGCCCTGGCCTGTTTTGCCGCCTTCGCCCTATCTTATGCAGGATATGAAGCCTGGCTGGAGAAAATCTGGGTGAAAATCCTGCTTTTCGGCCTCCCGGCGGCGAACATACTGCTGGCCTGGACGAATGAACTCCACGGATGGCTGTGGACGGATTTTATTCCCAGCTCAACCTTCGAGCATTTGTACATCTTTGTCCACGGCCCGGCTTACACCTGGGTGGTGATGACAAGCTACGCGCTGCTTGGGGTCATTTTCGTCAGCCTGCTCACCGCCGCGCTGGGGGGCACGCAGCTGGCCCGCAAGCAAGCCGGCCTGCTGCTCTTATCGCTGGTGGTGCTGGTGATGGGGCATCTGATCTACCTGTTCGACATTTTCAACCTGCCCGGCGTGGATTGGTCGCCGATCACTTTTTCGATCGCCGGCCTGCTGATGCTGTATGCGCTGTACGGCTCGCGGTTTATGGATGTCGTTCCGGTGGCGCGCAACGCGATGATCGAGCACATGGCGGATGGCGTGCTGGTGCTGGATGCACAGGGGCACCTGCTGGATTACAACCCGGCAGCGCAGGAGATCTTCGGCCTGGAACAGGCGAATCTGGGCAGTCCAGCGCGAGCCGCCCTGGCGCGCTGGCCCGAGGCGGCTGCCCTGCTTGAAAATCTCGGGCAGGCAGGCGCAGCCGAATTCCGCAGTGGCGAACCACCCAAATATTACGATCTGCAGCTGACTCCACTGGCAGACGGCCAGAACCAGCCTTCCGGGCTGCTGGTGGCGCTGCGGGATATCACCCAGCGGGTGCAGGCCGAGCAGGCTCTGGCGCAAGCCAACCAGCAGCTGGAGCAGCAGCTCCAGGAGATCGAGGTGCTGCAGGCGGCCCTGCGCGAACAGGCCATCCGGGACGCACTGACCGGGCTGTACAATCGGCGCTATCTGCTGGATGCGCTGGAGCGCGTGCTCAACCAGGCGGAGCGCCAGGCGCACCCGGTGGGCATCCTGCTGGTGGATATTGATCATTTCAAGGCGGTCAACGATACTTACGGGCATCCCAGCGGGGACGCCTACCTGGCGGGGTTCGCCCACCTCCTGCAGCAGCACTTCCGCAAATCTGATATCCTCTGCCGCTACGGCGGGGAGGAGTTTTTAATCGTCCTGCCGGCTTCCAGCCTGGAGGCGTCTGCGCAGCGCGCCGAGGAGCTGCGCCAGCTGGCTGAGACCAGCGCTATCCCGTTTGAGGGGCGGGAAATCCGCTGCACTGTGTCCATCGGGCTGGCGTCTTTCCCGCAGCACGGGCAGGAATCCAGCCAGCTCATCTCGCGGGCCGACCAGGCGCTGTACGCCTCCAAGCAGGCCGGGCGCAACCAGCTGACGGTCTGGTCGCCGGGGCTGCCCGGAGCGGGGTGAGAGACGGCAGCACTCGGAGCAGGCAAACCCGAAAGGTCTGTACCGAGGGGAGAGAAAACCGCTAAGGCGCAAAGGGCGCGAAGGATTCTTAACCACAAAGCACACAAAGAACACGAAGGGTTGTTATGATTCTTTGTGCCCTTGGTGTTCTTTGTGGAAAAAAAGCCTGCGCAGGCAGGCTTTGTGCTCTCGTTGCCGCGACTTCAGTCGCCGGAGGGGTTGGCGGTCAGGTGCAATGCACGGCGGCGAAGAGCGCCGCGACGTGCAATGCACCTGAACACCTGACACTGAATCACTCACAATAATGATAAAATCAAACCAGGAGGATCCCACCCATGCGCGACATCTTCTACCCCACCACTGTAGCAGTGATCGGCGTCTCGGCCAAGCCGGACAATCTGGGCCGCAATATCGTCGGCAACCTGGTCGAATATGGCTTCCAGGGCATCGTCTACGCCGTCGGGCCGAGCGGAGGCGCCATCCAGACCCGGCGCATCTACCGCTCAGTCGGCGACATCCCCGATCACATCGACCTGGCGGTGATCCTGACCCCCGCCGCCACCGTCCCCAGCGTGCTGGAGGAGTGCGGGCAGAAGGGCATCCGCTTCGCCATCATCGAGACGGCCGGCTTCCGCGAGTTCACCCAGCAGGGCCAGCAGCTGGAACTTGAGATCGTGGGCGTGGCCGAGAAATACGGCATCCGCTTCGTCGGGCCAAACTGCATCGGCGCGATCAACATGGAGAACGGCTTCTGCGTGCCCTTCCCCAGCCTGAAGCGCATCGTCAAGAACGGGGCGGTCTCGATCGTCACCCAGTCGGGCGGGGTGGGCATGAGCGCACTCAACCTGATGGCCAACGAGGGCCTGGGGCTGAACAAGTTCGTCTCGGTGGGTAATAAGCTCAATATTAACGCCGAGGATATGCTGGAATACCTGATCGGCGACGAAGGCACCGAACTGATCTTCATGTACCTGGAAAGCATCGGCGACGGGCGGCGCATGATGGAGATCGCCCGCCGCTCGCCCAAGCCGATCCTGGTGTTCAAATCCAACATCGGCAAGCTGGGCAGCAGCATCGCCCTGTCGCACACCGCCTCGCTGGCCTCGGATGACAAGGTGGTGGACGCAGCCTTCCACCAGGCGGGCATCCTGCGGGTGCACGACGCCACCGCGCTGGGCAACAACATGAAAATCCTGCGCCTGCCGCCCATGCGCGGTCGGCGGCTGGGGGTGGTCTCGCGCTCCGGCGGGCACGCGGTGATGGCGGCGGACGCCTGCGAGCTGTCCGGCTTCGATCTGGCGCCCTTCCCCGATTCCTTCCTGCGCGAGATCGAACGCCATTTTCGCGCCTCGGTCATCCGATTAACCAACCCGCTCGACCTGGGCGACCTGTTCGACCTGGAGATGTTCGCCAGCATCGTGGAGGGCGCCCTGCAGATCCCGGAGGTGGACGGGGTGGTCTTCCTGCACACCGGCATCTCGGAGGCCGAGAACCTGGTCAGCCGCAAGCTGCTCGAGCGCATCATGGGCATGGTGGAGCAGTATGACAAACCGGTGGCGTACTATATGTCCACTGCGGCTGCCGAGGTGGTCTATCTCAAGCAGCACTACGATTTCCCTATCTTCACCCAGGTGGTCGAGACGGTGCGGGCGCTGGCGATGAGCCATTACTACTACCACCGCCAACAGGCGCTGCATGCGCCGCCCTCCCCTGCTGAGCGGCCGGCGCGCCAGGGCGAGAGCCAGGTGCGCGCCCTGATCGCCCAGGCGCGCAAAGCGGGCCGCGATCTGCTGCTGCCCGAGGCGCTGCAGGCGCTGGAGGCCTACGGGATACCGGTCAGCCCCTCGGCGATGGCAGCCAGCCCGGCGCAAGCCGCCCAGGCAGCGGAAAAGCTGGGCTTCCCGGCAGTGCTCAAGGTGGCGGCAGAGAAGATTTCGCACAAGACGGATGTGGGCGGGGTGCGCCTGAACCTGGCCAACGCCCCGGCGGTGGAGGCGGCCTACACCGAGATGCTGGCGAACATCCGCAGCCGCGAGCCGGAGGCCGAGATCGCCGGGATGCTGGTGCAGCCGATGGCCCCCGCCGGGCAGGAGCTGATCCTGGGCGGGCGGCATGATCCGCAGTTCGGGCCGGTGCTGATGGTGGGCGTGGGGGGCATTTTCGCCGAGGTGTATGAGGATGTGGTGCTGCGCGTCGCCCCGATCCATGAGAGCGAAGCGCGGGAGATGCTGGAGAGCCTGCACGGCTATCCCATCCTGGCGGGAGCGCGCGGCCGGGCGCCCAGCGACCTCGAGGCGGTGGTGCAGGCCCTGCTGCGCCTGTCGCAGCTGATGGTAGACTTCCCCGAAATCCAGGAGCTGGATATCAACCCGCTGCGGGTGCTGCCCGCCGGGCAGGGCTGCCTGGCGCTGGATGGCAGGATCATTCTCAGTGAGAAGTGAGCAGTGAGCGGTGAGCAGGGATCAGTGAGCCGGGAATAGGGCGCGATCCTGGGGCAGGCAGTAAACAAGGAGGCATGCAGTGGTCATCAGCAAGAAGATCAAGGTCGTGATTGGCATCCTGACCGCGTACGTCATGGTTTATCCATTTCTCGCGCCGTTCGTGATGTTATTCTTAATGTTTTCTTCGGGCTTTATGTTTTTTGACCCTGAAATGATGCCCAGCCCGGAATTTATGCGCAGCATCATGCCCATGATGATGGTTCTTCTTCCCGTTATGTTTTGCTCAACGATTATTCAAATGGGCCTACAAATTTTTTATGTGGCGATGGTGCTTAAGAATAAGCAGTTCAGCGATTCGATCCGCATCCTGTTCGCCCTGGGGATGTTCTTTATGCCTTATGTGGCCATGCCGCTCTATTTCATTGCCTATTTTTGGAAGGAGGACGGCGGCGCGGCAAGCATGGTAGAGCCATCAACGAATTAGAGTAACTGCCACCCGATCATTAGAGAAAAACGCTAAGGTGCAAAGGGCGCAAAGGATTCTTAACCACAAAGCGCACCAAGAACACAAAGGGTTTAAACAAAAAACTTCGTGATCTTTGTGGTCTTTGTGGTTAATAAAAGGCGCGCTGATGTAGGGGCAGACCGGCGTGTCGGCTGCCTCACTCCGGGTGGTAGCCCTGCCACAGCTCCTGGTTCACCACCATCAACGGAGCCCTGAACCCCACCAGCCTTGCGCCTGGCAGCTGGCAGTCGATCTGCACGTCTTTGGCGGGCATAAAGGCGTACGTTTCGAAAGCGTGGGTCGGCATAGGCTGCTCCACGGTAGCCCGGATCACGTAAGGGCCTGCATAGATCACCGCCCGGAAGACCAGATTTTTGCCCTCTGTAAGCATGATTATATCCTCTGTGCAGGCTTCATTTCGCGGGATCAGCCCCACCAATCCTCCGCGGTGCTCCAATGTCCATAGGGGCGCGAAGAAATCCGGCGTGCTCTGGTTGCCGGTCGCCTGCACCTTGACATCGGTCAGTGTGGTTATGTAGCGTCTTTCATAGTATTGCGGTCCCCCTTTCAACAGCGTACTGACCTCGCCGTTGGGTATCATGCTGCCCTCGATCAGATAATCCAGCGTCAGGATTTACATCATCCACGGCTGCACTGGGGTAGAAGGTTTCGATCTAAACATTGGTGTTTCCTCCTCTCACACCTGCTCCACATGCTGCTCAAAGGTCCATAAAACGATTATAGCGCAATATTAATCCCTGTCCAGCAACCTGCGGCGGGATCAATCCCGCGCTACTCGGAGCAGGCAGGCTGCGGGATCAATCCCGCGCTACAGTCGGCGGCGGGGCGCTCTTCAGCCTGCGCAGGCAGGCTTCGTGCTCTCGTTGACGCGACTTCAGTCGCCGGAGACCCCTCCGATCGCCCGGCAGCGCCTAGCCCAGCAGCCGCCGGCGCACGGCGGTCAAATCCTGCGGGCTGGCTCCGCCCGAGAGCAGGTAGCTGTCAATATCGATTTCTTCCAGGAGACCCTGGATAACCTGCTGAACGGAGGTATTCTGCTTCGCCAGATACTCATCGCGAGCGGCATCCACGCTGAGCTGATAATCGGCGACAACCTCATCCAGTTCAACCCCCGCCAGCGCCAGCAGCAGCAGAGCAATGATGCCCGTGCGGTCATAACCACGGATGCAGTGGAAGAGAACCCCGCCCGGCTGCGCCTGCGCCACGGCAGAGATCACCGCCGCGTGGCGCTCTGGCCAGCGCCGCAGGGCGTCCTGATAATACAGCGGCGTAGACCACAGGCCAGTTTCTGCCCACTGCTGCAGAAATTCCTGATCAGTAACATCCTCGATGACTGCCTGAACGTTCTGGATATCGGGATATGGCGAGGTGAAATCGAGTTCGTTCTCCACCATGCCATGCGTGCGCAGGGTGATGATCGTGCGCACGCCGTAAGCATACAGCGCGGCCCAGCCCTGCTCGTTGAGCCGGGCAGGGGTATCGGCGCGGATGATCTGCCGCCAGCGGGTGCTGCGGCCATCGCCAGCGCGCAGCCCACCCAGATCACGCACATTCTGGCAGTTCTCCCAAACAAGAATACGCTCCTCCATCAATCATCGCCCTCCAGCTCGCAGGATATACCGGCTCGGGTGAGCCGGATGATCAGATCGTGCCGGGGATATTATACATCAGTGAAAATGGAAAAAAGCGCATGCCATGCGCATGGAAGAGAAAACTGGTGGTAAAAAAAGCCACAGATGGTGCGGCAGTTGAACTGCCGCACCATCCATGAAAAGAAGAGACTAGACCGGCGCCAGGGTTCCGGCGAAGATGATCCAGGCCAGAACCGTCTTGGCGGCCAGGCTGAGCACAATGTAGACTCGCTCGCCGTACAGGTAATCTTTCCAGGGGCCGACCTTTTTGTACTGCAGCACCATATTTACGGCAAAGATATTGAAGAAGACAAACAGGGTCGGGATGATGGCGTACACGAAAGCGGGCGGTTTGCCGCCTTCTCCTGAAAGCGAGCCAAGAAAGTAGGTCACAATCACGATCCAGGGGATAATGCCAGCCACCGATCCATAAACGAAAGCCGTCCAATCGGTTTTCTGGGTATGCTGATTGTGCAGCTCCATCATGATGCCAAACAGGTTCATCATGGCGTTGATGCCAAAAATCAGAATAATGGCGCCCAGATCATAAATCCCCACCAGCATACCGATCAGGACGATCATGACGGATGATGAAAGTGCGTATTCATAGAAACGAACCGGATTCATGCCCTTCTTCAGGTTGGAAACGTAGAGTTTGTTGCCAATCGTTGCCAGGAAGAAGTGCGCCACAGCCGAGAGCAGCAAGAAGACGGCTACCGCCGGGCCGAAGCGAAGTTCAAAGGCCAGTTTCAGATCGGGAACCAAAGCCATCTTGGTCAAATCGAACTTGAGAAAGCTGGTGTAGATCGGATAGGCGGTATCATTGCTCAGCACGATCATCAGGATGCCCTGCACCAAATGCAGGAAACCCATGATCAAGTTGAAACGCTTTAGTCCACTTAATTTCTTTTCATCCATCCTGTTATCTCCGTAATCCTTAGGTTATTTTTGATCATGATCAGCGCCTGAGATGTGCAGGCAGCTAATCAATCACCTTATGTACACTATGCGTACACATTATGTATAATAAGTGTACCAGATTTAATGGCGATAATCGGTCTTCTAGATTAATGTTTGCTTAGATTTTGATTAACACCCAACACAGGCAGCGGCGAGGATGCAGCGGGTCAGGCCAACCATGCGCGAATGCTCGCTTCGATCAAATCGCGCACCTGGCGAAATTTCGCCAGCTTCTCTTCATCTCCGCCTTCGAATGCGGCTGGATCCTCAAACCCCCAATGCATACGCTGGTTCACCCCAGGCCACACCGTGGGGCAATTTTTCTCCGCATCCGCGCAGACCGTGATCAGATAATGAAAATGAAGCTTTCCCAGGTATTCTTGTATACCCTTGGATCGCTGGCCCGATACATCAATCCCGACTTCCTGCATCACCCGGACGGTGAATGGATGTATCTCCTTGGGGATCAGCCCAGCCGAGTAGACCTCATACTTCTCGCCGCCATACTGACGTAAAAACGCTTCGGCCATCTGGCTGCGAGCCGAATTGCCTGTACATAAAAACAGCACCCTGATGATCTGCATACACGCCTCCACCAGCAAACAGGTTTATATTCTACCCGAGGCATGTTTAACAACCCGTCAACAGCACGTAATGAATTGATTAACAAAAGTTGGCAGGCGGCGGCGCGCTCTACAGCCTGCGCAGGCAGGCTTCGGGCTCTCGTTGGCGCGAATTCATTCGCCGGAATGCCGCTCGGTTTGAAACCGGACGTTGGCAGGCGGCGGGATCAATCCCGCGTTACGCTGCGCGGCGGCGCTATTTATCCTTCGGGGGATGATAGGGGACGAAGCGCGTCTTCGGCAAGATCGCCTGCCACAGCA
>JAFGQI010000091.1 GCA_016935755.1 Anaerolineales bacterium | reverse complement strand
GGTGCCGCCCACATCCCAATCACGGATGAAGCCATAGAACCCGGGAAATTTTGCCTGATAGATCTGCGTTCGACCGGTGCGGCTGTGGTAAGTCACGGTCAGGGTCTCTGCGGAGCCAAACAGGAAATCATGTTGTGCGGCAGGCGACATCTCATTCCAGGGGGTTTTATGCGGGTCGAAGCCATAAAACTCTGCCAGCGCCTGCACCATATAGTAGCCGCCATTGAACGGCTTGCCCAAGTAGCCATCCGGAAAAAAGCCCGGCGAATACATTGCTCCCTCAACCAGGGGCTTTTCGGGGTGGATGATCAGCTTCTGCGGGTTGGGGGTCTGGAAAGAGCCGACCCCGTTGCATTTTAAGCAAGCAGCCGCATAGGTGGACGAGGCAAAGTGTCGCGGCGCAGCGATAGGCGCCCTGGCGCCACAAGTGGGGCACAGCCATTCATCGCCGCGGGTCATCGGTGAGCCGCATTCCAGGCAGCTGCGCTCTCCCAGCGCTGCCAGCAGCAGAGCCAGATGGTGCGATATCTCTGTTGCTGTACCCACCGTCGCTCGCCGGGAGTAAACCAGACGCCCTGCGCCAACTGTCAGCGCCACGCCTAAACCCGAGACCGATTCGACCTGCGCTTCTGGCCCTTCATGGATGCCCTGGCGCTCATACAGGCTCAAGGTCTCCAGATAACGCCGCCTTGCTTCCGCCTCTAAAACATCATGCACCAGGCTGGATTTGCCTGAACCCGACAGACCAGTGACAATGGTCAGCTTGTTCTTAGGGATATCTACATCCACGTTCTGCAGATTGTGGATGCAAGCGCCGCGTATCGAGATCGTCTGTGAGTTCCTGGAGGCGACCGAGGGCAGCGGGGCAGGAGAGAGCGAGCTTTCATCCCGCAGCGCGCTGGCAGTGAGTGATTCTTGAACCTGAAGAAGCCCTTCCGGAGGGCCAGCATACATCAGCTTGCCACCTTGCGGCCCTGCGCCCGGGCCCAGATCAACCACCCAATCGGCGGCGCGGATCACGTCGGTATTATGCTCCACTACCACGATGGTCGCCCCATGCCGCGCCAAGCGGTCAAGCACCCCTAATAAACCAGCCAGATCCTGGGGATGCAGCCCGGTAGTGGGTTCATCCAGCACCAGAAGCTGCCTGGCAAGCGATTTCTTTCCCAGGTATTTCGCCAGCTTCACCCGCTGCGCTTCGCCGCCCGAGAGCGAAGGGGAGGGCTGACCCAGCGAGAGATAGCCCAGACCGATATCGCAGAGCGCATCCAGAATGTGCATGGCGGTCTGCTGTTTTGCCACGGGCAGGCGGTTCTCGGCGGAAAATATGGCGTGTGCCTCTTCAATCGAAAGCTCGTAAAACTCCGCGACAGACAACTGCTCGCCGGCGACCGGCAACCTGGCAGCCAGCACCTCATCGCTGAAGCGCTCCCCCCCGCAATCGGTGCAGGTCACCCAGCTGGATGGCAGGTAGCGCATCGCGACCTCGACCGCCCCCAGGCCTCCACAAGTCGGGCAGGCCCCCTCAGGCCGGTTGAATGAAAAGTGCGAGGGCGATAAGCCGGTAGCGGAGGCAAATAAATCCCGGATGATATCGCTCAGCTTAGTGTAGGTGGCCGGGTTGGAGCGCGGGTTGCGCCCGATCGGGGATTGGTCTACCATGACTGGCGAGAGTTGCACCCCCTCGATATTGCGGCAGCCAATGGGCCTGCCCTGCTCCAGCGAAGCCACCAGCACATCCTCCACCAGGGTGCTCTTGCCGGATCCTGAGACACCAGTGACAACGGTCAGCCTGCCCAGTGGGAAAGACACATCGATATCCTTGAGGTTTCTCAGGTTCGCCCCACAGAGAGTGAAAAATCCGCTTGGCGCCGGGCGCATCTCGGGGAGTTGGACGGTTTCTCGCCGGCTGAAATAGCGCCCGGTGGCGGTATCCGCCTGCCACAAATCTGCTGGCGTGCCGCTGAAGACGATCTGCCCGCCCATGTGCCCAGCTCCGGGGCCGATATCCACCGCCCGGTCGGCACCGGCAGCAGCGACCCGGTCATGCTCCACGAAGATCACCGGACCCGGCAGATGGCGAAAGGCTGGCAGCAAACGCTGCACATCCATGGGATGCTGCCCCACGGTCGGCTCATCGAGCAAGTGCAGCATATCCTCCAGCCGGCTGATCAGCGCCAGCGCCAGTCGCACCCGCTGCGCTTCCCCGCGGGATAAGGTTGGGGAGGGGCGATTCAGAGCAATATAGCCCAAGCCGACCCGCTGCAAGGCTTCCAAACGGCGGCTGATCTCCATGCGCAGGCGGGAAGTTGTCAACGAATTCTCGGCATGCTCAAACAAAGGCTGGACCTCGTCGACTGTGCGTTGAAGCAAATCCGGGAACCGCAGCCCTGACCAACGCACCCCAGCCGCTTGCGGAGGCAGGCCTGTCTCACTGCACTGCTGGCAGCCTTTCCCATTGCAGTGCGGGCAGGGGCGGTTGAAATCCACCGGGCGCAAATCACCAAACCAGGCTCCACAAGCTATGCAAACCGGAGCACGCGAGAGCGTTTGCACTCCACCCTGCCAGCGCAGAGCTACCGCCTGCGAGCCAAGGGCGGAGGCTTGCTGCACAATTTCTCTCATTTGGAAGACGCCTGCCTCTGGCCCGATCTCTGCTAAGCGGATATCTATATCATGCGGTTTTCCCGCGACCAGCTCACCGCCTTGCCAGGGATTGCCGTCCACCCAAATCTTATCTGCGCCCAATTGATCGGCTAAACATACCAGCAGAGTGCGGTGACTGCCCTGGGCGCTACGCAGCAGCGGCGCGAAGATGCTGATCGTGTTACGCCCAGCCAGTTCTGCCAGGCGCTCGACAATTTCGTCTTCCGTGTAAACCGTCAGGGGAGCATCACAGCGAGGACAGCGGCGCTGACCGAAATGGGCATAAAGCAGCCGCAAGAAGGGATGCAGCCCGGAGGAGGTCGCCAGGGTGGAGAGTGGATTGCGGTTGAGCAGGTTCTGCCCTACAGCCACTGCCGGTCCCAGCCCGGTGATCGAGTCGACATGCGCTGGCGATAACCGTCCCCTGGAGGAGCCTAATTGGTAGACTTCCTGAAACCTGCGGCGAGCTTCGTGGTAGAGGGTGTCGAATACCAGCGAAGTCTTGCCCGACCCCGACACCCCCGTGACGACGGTCAGGCCTTCACCAAACTCAACCTCCACCCCCTGCAGATTATGCTCACGTGCGCCCTCAATATGAATTCGCATATACCCTGACTCAGATGGGGTTTGATTAGATAGAACAATTGTACTACCAATCAATAAATTAATCAAATACCCCAGAAAGGAAGGTGCTGCTTATGGGCCAGTTGCCCGGAGATACTCCCTGACATCCGCGTTGTAGATGACATCCTCGACTGTGAACACCGCCCAGGGAGTCCCTTCATCCAGCCAGATCGCTGCGCCAATCAGTGACAGCGGCTGCCCGTTGAGCGTTCCATACTGCAGGGTTTGGTTCAACCACAAGATCTTTTTTCCAACCCTTGACAAACTCAATTATACAAACTAGAATATATAAAATAATATATCAAGGACCTGTTTATAATGTCAGTACGGTTGGTCATCCTCGGCCTGCTGCGGAAACGTCCGCTGTATGGCTACGAAATCAAACAAATCATCGAAGAGCACATGGGCGATTGGACTTCGATCGCCTTCGGTTCAATTTATTTTGCCCTGGATAAACTGGCTCAAGATGGATTTGTAGATAAAGTTGGCACCGAGCAGGAGGGGAAGCGACCATCCCGCAGTGTTTACCAGATCACTGAAGCCGGTCGAGACGAATTCTTGAACCTGCTTCGTCAGGGGTGGCAGACGATCGAAAGACAGTATTTTGACATGGACATCTGCCTGTTCTTCCTGAACGATCTGCCCCTGGGAGAAGTTATCGGGCATTTGCGAAAACGGCAGGCAATCCTGCAGCAAACGCTCAATCACATTCAGGCCCACCGTCTTGAGCAGTTGTCCGATCCTGATGTACCGCGTCTGGCTGCAGCCATATTCGATCATACGCTGGTGCACACCCAGGCAGAATTGGATTGGACGATTGATTTATTGAATAAGCTGGAACAGGGAGAAATATTGAAGTAGTTATTTTTTTGCCCTATATTCTAGCTTTTATATTAAATCTTTTATACTAAGGAGAATTCAAATGACCAGACAACGCCTCCCCGAAACGGATCACGGCATCCAGGGTGAATTCAATGTGACCACCTATGATGAAATGCAGAGAACCCTGCGCGATCGTGGATGGATCGAAACAAATGCTCTGCTCAGTCACGGTCTGATCCACGGTCATGCCCTGGAAATCGGACATGGCCCCGGCTACCTGGGGTTGGAGTGGCTGAAGCACACCCAGGATACCCTGCTGACCGGCCTGGACATCAGCCCAGATATGCAAATGCTGGCGATGCACAATGCAGAATCCTACGGATTATCAGAAAGAACCGAATACCACCTTGGCAGCGGCGACCGCCTGCCCTTCGCCGATGAAACCTTTGATGTGGTTTTTACCAACGGCTCTCTGCATGAATGGGTTAACCCGCCTGGCACCTTCAATGAAATCTGGCGCGTGCTCAAACCGGGCGGCAGGTATTTCATCTCTGACCTGCGCCGAGATATGAACCCGCTGGTGCAAGGGTTTCTCTGGCTTGGCACAAAACCCGCCTCAATCCGCCCAGGCTTGCTTACTTCGATCTACGCAGCGTATACGCCAGGTGAGCTGAAAGATATGCTGGCCGGCACATACCTGACCGGCAGCCAGGTTGAGAACAACCCCATAGGGATTTCGATTTATGGTTTGAAATCATAGCCATATTACCAGCCTCCCTGCCCGGCGAATGAGCCCACATCTCGTTATCATGTATAATCACCTCATTGTACATGCCTTCTGACATTCCTCAGGAGCATTGGAAGACATGCATATTATTCAAACATCAAGAGGTGAGCCATGAGTACAGTTATGTATCGAACGCTGGGCAGGTCTGGCATCAAAGTCAGCGCCCTGGGAATGGGTTGCTGGGCCATCGGAGGCCCATTTTGGTCAGGGGAAACGCCGCTGGGCTGGGGGGAAGTGGACGATGGCGAATCCATCCGAGCTATCCACCGCGCCATAGATCTGGGATGCAATTTTTTCGATACCGCCAATGTCTATGGAGCCGGGCACAGCGAACGAGTCTTAGGTAGCGCATTGGCTGGTCGCCGGGACAAGGTAGTCATCGCCACCAAATTCAACGCTGTATTCGACGAAATCACCCGCCAGGTCAGCGGGTCCGATTCATCCCACGCCGGCATCCGCACAGCCTGCGAAGACTCCCTGCGCCGCCTGGGCACAGATTTTATTGACCTGTATCAATTTCATGACAACGGCTTCCCAGCGGAAAAAGCCGAACCCATTCGGGAAACGCTTGAAGATCTGGTCAAAGAGGGCAAAATTCGCACCTACGGATGGAGCACCGACTTTCCCGATCGGGCGGAAGTTTTTGCCCAGGGCGAGCACTGCACCGCCATCCAGTTCCAGCTCAACGTGCTGGACGATAATCCGGATGTCGTCTCCCTGTGCGAGCGTTATAACCTGGCAGCAATCAACCGCGGCCCGCTGGCGATGGGACTGCTGACCGGTAAGTACACAGTTGGGACTCAGGTCACTCCTGATGATGTGCGCGGCGAAAAAAGCCCCGAGTGGATGAAATATTTCAAAGATGGCAAACCCAGCTCTGAATTTATGAAAATGCGGGAGGCCGTGCGAGACATTCTAACCAGCAGCGGGCGTGCCGTTGCCCAAGGCGCGCTGGCATGGCTGTGGGCGCGCAGCCCGCAGACTCTGCCGATCCCCGGCTTCCGCACCGTAAAGCAGGTCGAAGAGAACTGTCAGGCAATGGCCTTTGGCCCTCTCACCAGCGGTCAAATGAGTGAGATCGCCGCGCTGTTATCCGGGTGAACTGGTTGCATAAGGAATAATCAAGTGCAGAAGCCAGTAGACCCCTATTGCAAGCAAGGCTGTGGCAGGGATGGTTAGCAGCCAGGCGACAGCGATTTCCTGAGCAACCCCCCAGCGAACTTTATTCATCCGTTCGGCTGCGCCCACCCCCATGATGGATGAACTGACCACCTGGGTTGTGCTGACTGGCCCACCCACTAAAGAGGCTCCTAATATAACCGCGGCAGAGGTGAGCTGAGAAGTGAAGCCATCGATCGGTTTGATTTTATAAAATTTTCCTCCCAGCGTGCGAATTAACTTCCACCCACCCAATGCAGTGCCCAGAGCGATCATGGCTGCACACAGGATAATCACCCACACTGGAATAGCAAAAACTTCCAAAAAACCCCCAGTGACCAGCGCCAGGGTTATGATACCCATCGTTTTCTGTGCATCATTGGTGCCATGGCTCAGCGCCAGAGCTAGAGCAGTGACGATCTGCCCCTTTCTAAAAAAGGTGTTAATCCGAGGTGTGGCATTCCAGCATAAGAGGAAAATGATCCTCAGGAATATAAAGCCCAATACAAACCCAATAATTGGAGATACAAATAAGGCGATAATAATTTTCTCTAACCCTGGCAGGTGAATGGCCTGCCAACCTGCACCGGCAATTACTGCTCCGATGATCCCGCCAAACAAGGCATGAGAAGAACTGCTCGGGAACCCGAGATACCAGGTCAGCAGATTCCATACGATCGCGCTGGCGAGAGCCGCCAGGAGTACGGCGATATTGATCGACTCTGCCGCGACAATCTCATGCCCAACTGTCTCTGCTACAGCAACCCCAAATATAAATGGCCCAAAGAAGTTCGCCAGTGCAGTCATCCACAAAGCAGCTTTTGGGGAAAGCGCGCGCGAAGAAATCATCGTGGCGACAATATTGCTCGAATCGTGGACGCCATTCAAAAAATCGAACAGTAAAGCCAAACCGATCACAACGTAAATAATCAGTTCCATGTCGTTAGCCCACCGATCAGGCGATCTTGACCACGATATCCGCGATCACATTGGCAGCTTCATCTCCCCGATCGGCGGCATTGCTCAAATGGCGGTAAACCTCGCGCATCTTTAACATCTTCATGATGTGCTTTGTATCCTCGGCGCCGTGGAACAGGTCTGCCAGAGCCTCCCGGTAGACATCCTCGATCCGGTTTTCAAGGGCTTTAGCGCGTTGGGCGTGCTCGTTTGCCACGCCCGGGTGATCTTCCAGGCGGTCAACTGCCTGCAGCAGCTCGAAGGCAGCGTCGCGCAGCAGCGAGGCAATGCGCACCATGAAGGGGGTCGGGCGTACTTTCAAGATCTCAATCTCAGTAAGCGTGCTGTAAGCGTAATCCAGCACATCATCGATGGTACGTGAAAGGGCAAAGATGTCTTCACGATCAAAGGGTGTGATAAAGGTCTTATTCAGCTCATAAATCAATATGCGCCTGACCTCGTCGGCTTCTTTTTCTTTCTGAACCAGCAGCGCAGCAGAATCGGCATCCTGATTTTCCATAAATGCTTTCAACGCATCCAACCCGGCTAAAGTCAGCGCGGCTTGATCGTGGATCAATTTCATGAACGAGTTTTGTCGCTTTTTAAATAGTTTTCGCATAAAATAATCTCCTGGCTGCCAGCCAGGCCGACAGCAGTATGGTAACTGGCAAAGCTTTTACCCTAGAATTGGTTTCGCGGAACCAATTTATAAACAGAGGCGCCCGGTGCCAATCAAACACCTATATGATACCTGGAAAACGCCAATTATGGAACTGCATCCTGGGAAACGGTTTTTTCATCTGAGCCAAACCATTATCATGCTGGTAAGATCAGCTGCGGTTTCCATGCCAATCTGAACAAAGCCCCATGCAAGGATTCGCGGCGCCAGATGATATACTTAGCATGGCTTTGAGGCTGCTTTCTTCAGTTTCGGCTTTCGCGACTGGGATCATCGCACCGGTCGCTGGCAAATATTCTGTCTTCTGTGGAGATGAATTCACATGGTCCTTGGGAAGGGTTTTTCTGATCATTACCTGACCGACGATGAGGTCTGGGAGAGCGTTCGGATCAGCCTGGAGGGGCTATCACCAGATGGCAAACGTGTGCTGATCATCATTCCAGATGGCACACGCAGCATGCCCATGCCGCTGATGTTTAATATATTTAACACCCTCCTTGCTCCGCGTGCAGCTGCCCTGGATTATTTGGTAGCGTTAGGTACACACCCGCTGATGAGCGATGCTCAATTGAGCAAACTGGTGGGCCAGCCAGTGGTGGACGGCAGAGCAGGCTCCCATCACGTTTTTAATCATGCCTGGAATGATCCGGATACTTTTACTTATGTTGGCACGATCCCAGCGAGCAAAATTGCCGAGTTATCCAATGGTTTGATGTCTCAGGATGTGCCGGTTGTGATCAATAAGCTCATCTTTGATTACGATCAGGTCATCATCTGTGGTCCGGTGTTTCCGCACGAAGTGGTTGGGTTTTCTGGTGGGAACAAATACCTGTTCCCTGGTATCGCCGGAGAAGAGATCATCAACTTCACCCATTGGTTGGGAGCGGTGATCACAAACTATAAGATCATTGGCGCCGGGTATACACCGGTACGGGCGGTCATCGACCAGGCTGCTGAATTCATCAACTGCCCCATTGCATGTTTCTGTCTGGTCGTCACCTATGCGGGCCTGGCAGGTATCTATTTCGGTTCACCAAGAGAGGCGTGGCAAGCCGCGGCAAAGCTTTCGGCGCAAAAGCATATTATCTACGTGGATAAAGCCTACCATCGCATCATATCGGTTATGCCTGAGATTTACGATGATCTCTGGACGGCAGCTAAAGGCATGTACAAAATGGAGCCGGCAGCAGCCGACGGTGGTGAAATCATCATCTATGCTCCACACATCACCGAAGTCAGCTATACTCACGGCAGATTGATCGATGAGATTGGCTATCATTGTCGCGATTATTTCTTGAAGCAATGGGAGCGATTTAGGCATTATCCGGGCGGGGTGCTGGCACATTCAACTCATGTCAAAGGTTTAGGTAATTATGATGAGAGCACAGGCATCGAGACGCCGCGTATCCAGGTGACGCTGGCGACCGGTATTCCAGAAGAAAGATGCCAGCGCATCAACCTGAACTATCTCGACCCGACCCTCCTTAATCTGCACGATTGGGAAAACCGCGAAGATGAAGGCATTCTCGTTGTGCCACGGGCTGGAGAGATGTTATATCGAGTCAAGGGAGAGACCCACTTACCATAGCTGCTTTGGCGATGGGCAAGGAGCGTAATCATGAAATATAAAATTGGGATCGTTGGTCTGGGCGTGATGGGCCACAATCTCGCTCTGAATATGGAGCGAAACGGTTTTCCAGTAGCTGGTTATGATCTGGATGCGGCTAAAACCAAAACGTTCATTGAAGGCCCCGCTGCCGGCAAGCAAATAATCGGCGTTGATTCGCCGGCGGAACTCATGGCAGTGCTGGAAACGCCGCGCCGCATCCTGATGATGGTGCCGGCTGGACCACCCGTCGACAGCGCAATTGCACACCTTAAACCCCATCTGGAGACAGGCGATATCCTGATGGATGGGGGCAACTCATTCTTTTTGGACACTGAACGGCGCAACACAGCGCTGGAGGCTGAGGGATATAACTTTATCGGTACAGGGGTATCGGGCGGTGAAGAGGGCGCATTATGGGGCCCCAGCTTGATGCCCGGTGGACAGCGTCAGGCATGGGAAGCCACTGCTCCCATTTTCCGCGCCATTGCTGCAAAAGCCGAAGACGGCCTCCCGTGCGTTGAATACATTGGCCCGCGCGGCGCCGGACATTATGTCAAGATGGTGCACAACGGCATCGAATACGGCGACATGCAGCTGATTGCTGAAATCTACGACCTCCTGCACCGGGGCCTGGGGCTTACCTCGCAAGAACTCCACGACATCTTCGCCGAATGGAATTCGGGTGAGCTGAAATCGTATCTGGTTGAGATCACAGCAGATATATTTACGAAAATGGATCCGGAAGCTGGCTGCCCGTTGCTGGATTTGATCCTGGACGAGGCTCAGCAAAAGGGTACAGGCAAATGGGCCAGCCAGAACGCCTTGGATATTGGCGCGCCTATCCCAACCATTAACGCCGCCGTGGAGAGCCGCATTCTCTCCAGCCTAAAATCTCAGCGCCTCAGCGCCAGCCGGGCGATCCGCGGCCCTGCGCCAGAATATGAAGGCAACCGGCAGCGGTTAATCGACGCTGCCCGCCAGGCGCTCTACGCCAGCAAGATCACTTCCTACGCCCAAGGATTGGGGCTGCTAAAGATCGCCTCAGCTGAATACAACTATGATCTACAATTGAGCGAGATTGCCAGTATCTGGCGGGCGGGCTGCATCATTCGCGCCAGCCTGTTAGGAGATATCATGGCTGCCTACCGGCGCGAGCCTGCCTTGATCAACTTGCTGCTGGATGACGCCTTCCGCACTGCAGTTGAAGAACGCCAGGCTGGCTGGCGTTTCGTGGTGCAAACTGCCGTGGGCATGGGGATTCCCGCCCTGGCGATGAGCGCTTCGCTGGCTTACTTCGACGCCTATCGCAGCGAACGCCTGCCTGCCAACCTGACCCAGGCTCAACGCGATTACTTTGGCGCGCATACGTATCGCCGCCTTGATCGAGAGGGCGTTTTTCACACAGAATGGACAGGTTAGCTAACCTGTGGCTGTGACATTGGAAAATTGGAGAAGCAAAAATGAAATTCGGTCTGAATATTCATCCAGATGGCGCGCTCGACTTTGTGTCCCTGGGCGCGCTTGTCCATCGCCTTGACCCCGGGATCATCCCCTTCCGGAAAGCCACTGAATGCCAGATTCACGTCAGCGGGGGCGAATTCAACTGCGCGGCAAATCTGGCGGATTGCTTCCAACTGCAGACCGGCATCGTCACCGCCATGGTCGATTATCCGATTGGCGACCTGGTTGCAGAACGGGTCAAAGCCATGGGCGTCCGGCCTTTCTACAAGCGGTTCAAACATAACGGGGTGAACGGACCCAATATTGCCACAGTTTACAGCGATCGCGGCTACGGCGTGCGCGCCCCGGTCGTCTTTTACAATCGCTCCAACGAGGCAGCCGCGCAGCTGAAACCCGGCGACTTTGATTGGCAAGCGATCTTTTCCGGCGGGGTGCGCTGGTTCCACAGCGGAGGCATTTTCGCCGCCCTGTCAGAAACCACCGGCGAGGTGATCATCGAAGGCATGCAGGCGGCCAGGGCTGCCGGGGCAGTGGTTTCTTTCGACCTGAACTATCGCGCCAAGCTGTGGAACATCTGGGGCGGCCTCGAGCGTGCGCAGTCCGTGGTCAGGCGCATCGTGGAAAATGTGGATATTCTGGTCGGCAATGAGGAAGACCTGCAGCTGGGCCTCGGCATCCCAGGCCCGGAAGTAGCTGCCCGTTCCAAATTGGACCCCAGCACATTCTTCGGCATGATCGACCAGGTGATCCATAAATTCCCTCGCGTAAAAGTTGTGGCGACCACCTTGCGCGAGGTGCACTCAACCAACCGACACAGCTGGGGAGCAGTTGCCTGGATCGATGGACAGACCTATTGTTCACCAACCCGCGAACTCGAGGTGTACGACCGCGTCGGCGGTGGGGATGGTTTTGCCTCCGGGCTCTTCTTCGGCCTGCTCAGCGGTGAAGAACCTGAGCAGGCGGTCAGGTTGGGCTGGGCGCATGGGGCCTTGCTGACTACCTTCCCGGGTGATACCACCATGGCGACCCTGGAACAGGTACAGGCCTTCGCCAGCGGCGGATCAGCGCGCATCCAGAGATAACATTATCACGATCACCCGCATGCATTCGAGCAGAAGAGGCTCGTTAGCGATTTGTTGAAAGACCTCTCATTAATCTATGTTACAATCAAACACCAGTTTGACACCTGTTATAAACAAATTCAAGAAGGGAGAACAATATGAGTTACCAACCCAAGTCAAAAGGTATTTTTGACTCACTATTGAATGCGGTGACAACCCGCGATGAGAAGGCAGCGGTAGAGGCAGCCAGGCAGCAAGTTGCCGAGATGGAGAAACAGCTCGATGCCGCAGAGCTGCGGGCAGCTGCAGCAGAAAAGAAGGCAGCCGATTTGCAAGCCCAGTTAACCAAGGCGCAGACAGAGAGCCAGGCTGCGCTGGCAAAAGTCCAGGCCGAATTACAGACTGCCAGGGCGACGATCGCGTCCGTGCAGCAGCGCGCCATGGCGGCAGAAGCCAAGGTCAAGGCATTCGAGAACGAGAAGGCGCTCACCGCTCAGCAAGCTGCTGCCCTCGAAGCAGCGAAGGCCCAAGTCCTTGCCACTCACACGCTCACCTCAGAGGAAACTTTGAGCCACCTATCCTTAAAGTATTACGGCCATGCCACCGAACCCTATTGGAGAATCATCTACGAAGCGAACAAAGACGTGATCGGCCCTAATCCGAATAAGGTGCGCGGCGGACTGGTGCTCACCATCCCGGTTCTGCCAGATGAGATGAAAAAATAAGGGGATGCCATGCCTGAAACCGAGATAGATCTTGCCAGGTTGTTCAATACGGTAGCTAAGGCTCTCCAGGAGAATCAAGCTTCCCTGAACGAAACCGACGCCTATAATCATAACCATGGCGATAACATGGTGAACAACTTCAAGGTGATCACCAGAGCCGTAAAGAGAAAGAAAGGCGCAACCCCTTCTGAGCAATTGGCCTATGCCAGCCAGGTGCTTGGCAAGAAGTCAGGTTCAGGCTCAGCCAGGTTATATACCCAGGGATTGGCCCAGGCTGCTGCTCAGCTCCAGGGACAGCAGGCTGTGACTCCTCAAAACGCCGTGACCCTGGTGCAATCGCTGATGGGTGGAAATGCAGCTGCGCCTCAGGTTTCTCAACCAGCACAGCCCCAGTCATCGGATATGTTGGGGGGATTGATGGGCGCGCTGCTGGGCGGAGGGGCATCTGCACCGCAGCCCTCTCAACCGGCAGAGGCCCAGTCGTCTGATATGTTGGGCGGATTGATGGGCGCGCTGCTGGGCGGAGGGGCATCTGCACCGCAGCCCTCTCAACCGGCACAGCCCCAGTCGTCTGATATGTTGGGTGGACTGATGGGCGCGCTGCTGGGCGGGGAAACAGCGCAAACCCAGCCGCAATCAGGCAGCCAGGCTGGTGGTGGAGGATTTGACCTCGGCACCCTGCTCACTGCGGGGGCGGCTTACATGCAAGCCAATCAGCAAGGCGCATCTCCTATCGAAGCATTAATCCAGGCGGTCATGGCTGGCAGCCAGATGAACAACGCTCCACACCATTCCCAATCAGGACAGCTCGTAGCCAGCACCTTGATCAGCACGATTGGATCGATGCTGGGCGGCAAGAAAAGATAATACCAGCTGTTGATGGTAACTCCCACCTATCGAGTGAAAACTCGAATGGATAGGAAAGCAAAAACCGCCCCCCGAAGGGCGGTTTTTGAGTAGCTCTAATTCGTTCCGTTCCGACCGTTGCGCCTGTTCCTGATCAATCCTTTGAGCAGCGCCCCCATCTCCGTTGGCGAAGTAAGCGCCGCCTGTACCATCCCAGGTTCAAATCCGCTGTGCATGGTGCAAGAAGCGCAGCGCGGGTCGCGGCCTACCCCATAGCGTTCCCATAGCGATGGCTCCAGCAGTTCTTCCAGATTGTCGGTATGTTCATCCGCGATCAGGTAGCACGGCTTGCGCCAGCCAAGCGGCGTATAGGTCGGGTTCGTCCAAGCCTGGCAGGTACCCTGGCGGTTGCCGCGCAAAAATTCCAGGTATAGCGGGTTATTGTAAAAATTGAAGTGTCGGCTGGGGTCAAGCGCTTTTCGGAAGGTTTGGATGGACTCATCCCGCTCAAGGAAGATATCATGGTCAGGCACATCCAGATAGGGAAAGCCCGCCGAGATCATCATGCCTTCCACGCCCAGATCGGTTATGTACTGGAAAAACTGGTGCAAGTCATTCACGTCGCTGCCCTTGAAGATGGTGGTATTGGTGCATACCCGGTAGCCATCTGCCAGAGCGCGCCGGAGTCCCTTCATAGCCTTATCCCAGACACCCTTACGATCAACCCAGTAATCGTGGACTTCCACCATGCCGTCCAGGTGCACCACCCAGCAAAAGTATTTGCTCGGTTTGATTTTTTGCATGCCTTGCTCAAGCAGCAGACCATTTGTGCATAAAAACACGAAGCGCTTCTGGGCGATGATCCTGGCCACAATCTCGTCTATCTGTGGATGGAGGAGCGGTTCGCCGCCTGCGATGGAAACTACTGGCGCATCGGCTTCTTCAACTGCCTCCAGGCACTGCTCCACCGAGAGCATCTTTTTCTTGAGGATCACCGTTTCATGGTATTCTCGGATGCGCCCACAGCCCTTACAGGCCAGGTTGCACGTTTCCAATGGCTCGAGCATGGTCACAATTGGGAAGCGCTGCCGGCCTGCCAGACGGTTTTTCCAGACATGCCAGGCCAGGCGGATGCCCATATCAAAAGCGACGCTGTTCATGATGCTACCTCCATGTGATTAGTGACAGGTCAGGTATGGTTTCACGCCTTGGCGGCTCCAGCCACCAACACCATCACCTCTCGACGGTCGAGTTTTGACCTGCCCTGTTCTAACGCCTCCAATGTGGCGTGCGCCAGGACAAGCGGAATCTTGCAGAAGTCTCGCGCCGGGCCAGCGGGCAGGGCCGCGGTATAAGCATCTGCGTAGCCCAGGTTTCGCCGGGCGTAGGCGGTCATCGCGGCCTCATCCCACCCATCAGGGTAAAAATCAACCCCGCGCAAAAGATCTTCAGCCCGGTTGCGCAAGATATTGACAGCCTGCAGCCCACGACCGAAACCTATTGCCAGAGTCCGGTCGGTCTGAGTTCCATCGTACCACGCCCACAGTTCAGAAAGCAGCAGACCAACCGCGCCTGCCACCCCAAATGTATAGCGCTCCAGGTCTGCCTGATTATGCACCAGAAAGCCGCAGGCAGCCCAATCCGCCATCCGGTCAGCCATCGTGGCTGTGGCATCCCAGATGCGGGCGGCGATCCCTGGCGGAGCCAGCTGCGCCCAGTCACTCAGCCGCACCGTAACCTCCGGCAGTCTCTCCCGGTAATCAACCGACTTCACCAGGAAATCCTGGCTGTTCAAGCCCTCGACCGCTGACTGTAAAACCCGGCTGATGTCGCGCAGCAGCAAAACCTTGGTCTGGGCATCCAACTCGGGGTGATCCTCGATCTCATCGATCGACCGCAGGCATAAGTAAGCCGAGCCAACTGCTTCCAGCAGGCCAGAAGGCAGGCGGCTGATCGGGATGTAAAATGTCCGGCTGGTCTCCTCCAGCACTTCCAATGCTTTCTGGCGCAAAGGCTGATTATCTTGCGCTGTAGAGGAAATAACCAGAGAAAGCTGAGGGTCGCGGTTTTGTATCGCATCTCCTGATCGGGAGGTCAGCGCCTGGCAGCGCGCCAGGGCAAGCAGGGGGAAATACACCCGGTACAGATCATAACGCAGGTAGAACACCCGCGGAAAGCCTGTGCCGGTGTAAGGCGGCTCGGGCCAGGCTCCATCGGCTTGCTGGGTAATTAACAGGTAGTGCAGACCAGCGCGCACCGCATCAGTGTTGGCCCTCCCCGCTGCCATCAGCCCGGTCAGCGCCCAGGCTGTCTGCGATGGCGTGTCAGAGCCGCAACCTCGCTGGCTGGGAT
>JAFGQI010000090.1 GCA_016935755.1 Anaerolineales bacterium | reverse complement strand
GAAAATTCCGCAAGAACAAGTGACCTTACTTGGCGGTTTTGGCATTAGCCGATCCAATTATAGCTATGTTAATTAGCGAGAGAACCACTAAGTTTAAATACATCAAGATCAGCAATAACCAGGCCCAATACGGTGGCGGGATGCATAATCGGGAGGGCGCACCAGAATTGTCCATGTCTGAGATCCATAATAATAACGCGATTCGCGGCGCTGGTATTCACAATCGAGCCAGCCAACCCAAATTGATTGATGTGACCATTTCAGAAAATACTGCCAGCCTGGATGGTGGTGGTATGCTGAATGATGCCAGCAACCCATTAGTCTGGATGAGTTTATTCGCTATCAACCAGGCGGATAATGGTGCAGGGGTTTATAACGAAGATGGCAGCCAACCTGATTTCAGGGATGTTCAATTTATCAGTAATATCGCCCAGGCCTCCGGTGGGGGTATGTATAACGTAGATAGTCAGCCCACCATGATCGATGTATCCCTGGACGAGAACTCGGCCAATGGTGATGGTGGTGGGCTATATTTTGATGGTGGCAGCGGCAGCCTGCTGAATGTCATCTTCATAGCTAATTATGCGTCATGGGGGGGAGGAATCTATCATCTCAGCAGCGACCTATCCCTCACTAATGTTGCCTTTGACAGCAACACTGCCAATTATGGTGCAGGGATCTATGCCAATAATAGCGCTGCCAACCTGACGAACAGCACCTTTTTCGGCAACGCAGCTGCCACTCTGGGGGGAGGTGTACGCAACTTCCAAAGCACCTTAATAGTAGACAACAGCATATTTTGGAAGAATACCGGCGGTGCAGATAGCCAGATTGCAAACATGAGCGGTACTGTAGCGGTCAGCTACAGCCTGATTCAAGGAGGGTGCCCCTCGGGCTCTGCTTGCTCCGGAGTTCTGCTAACATCCGACCCGCTTTTCTGGCAAGAATCCTACCTGGATAAATGGGGCAATTTAGTGGTAGGTGATCTGCGCTTGCAGCCCGCCTCCCCGGCTATCGACTGTGGTAACAACACAGCGCTGCCCGCAGATATCTATGATCGGGATTATGATGGCGATATCGCTGAATTATTGCCCATTGATTTGGGTGGCAGAACCCGCCGGGTGGACATTAATACGATCCCTGACCTGGGGAACGGCATTCCTCCAATTGTTGACCTGGGTGCATATGAAGCGGAATATCTCATTTATCTGCCTGTCCTATCCTCGGAGCAGGCAAGCCCATAATATTTGGGTCCAGTAATGTTGTCAGAAATGAGGATCCAGTTGGAGAAATAGTATAGCTGAAGCAGCCCTATGGATTAGTAGCTTGGGAGGTGGATATGTCTTTCTCACAAGTAGTTGAAGTAGCCGTTGGTCTGGTCTTGGTTTATTATATCCTGGGCCAGATTGTATCTATCATCACCAAAGTGATTCTGGAGACCTTTGAGACGCGCGGCAAGGTATTGGAAAAATATCTGGTCCAGATTGCCGGGGAGAAGCAGGTGGGGGATTTCGTCAAGATGCCCCAAATCGAATCGCAGGCGCCTGTGCGTTACAAGGGTTTGATGGGCTTCCTGGCCCCAGCCCTGCAGGTGGAAGCCCAAAAAGTGGAGCGCATCCCGGTCGCGAATCTGGTGGATGCATTCTTCGATTTTGCTGGTCTGATGGGGAAGGAGTTCACCGCGCTGGAACTCTTGGCCTTGATTGAAAACATGCCCGACTCTGAAGCCAAAACCCGCCTGGCTGCTCTGGTCAAGAAGGGAATAACCGATCTGAATCAGCTGCGCTCCAGAGTCGGCATGTGGTTCACTGGTCTAATGGAGCAGGCCGGGGCTACCTTCCGGGCTTATGCCCGGAGGGTGGTGATCCTGCTGTCGATATTTATCACCCTGCTTCTGGGCGTGGACAGCATTGACCTGGCGGTTCAGCTGTGGGATAACGCCGATATGCGCATGGTAGCCGCTGCCAGGGCGGATCAATACCTGGCCGAGAATGGAGCCGGATCAGAAATCGCACCTTTGCTGAAGGATCTGGAGACGTTAAACCTGAAATTCGGATGGTGGGCAGTACCGGGAACTTTTCCGGCCCAGGAGGCATCCGGCCAGGTTTGGGCAGCCTGGGTGTTGAAAAAGCTTCTCGGCCTGGTCCTCACTGCCACGGCGGTCTCGCAGGGATCATCCTTCTGGTATGATATCTTGAAGCGGCTGCGCGGGGACGACGCCCCGCAGCCTGCCGAGACAGCTTAGACTTCGAAGGTGGGGAGGCAGCCTTGCTCTCCAGGTGGGTGGCTGGAGATCAATCCTGTTTCGCTTCTTCGCCCAGCCACAGCTGGCGCATCTCGGGGCAGGTTTGCAGCAGTTCATCCAGTTTGCCACGCGCCACGATGCAGCCATCCTTCATAACCAGGATTTGATCGGCGCGGCGCAGCACCGGGCGGCGGTGTGAAACCACCAGGCAGGTTGCCTGGACAGATGACTCCTGGTCATTTATCGTCGGGAACAGGCGTTCCCACAGCAGCCGTTCGGTCTCCACATCCAGCGCGCTGGAAAGATCATCGAACACCAGCAGCTCGGTCTGGCGGATCAGCATGCGCGCCGCGGCGGTGCGCTGAATTTGACCACCTGAGAGCTTCACTCCACGCGGCCCCACCAGTGTGTCCAGCCCTTTTTCCATATCTTCCAGGTCATTTTCCATCACCGACAGGTGGAGCGCCTGGCGGATCTCATCATCGCTTTTCTGCATACCCAGCAAGATGTTATTTCGCAATGTTGTGCTGAAAAGGCGCGGCACCTGGGCGGTATAGGCGCTGCGAGGTGGTATAAAGAAATCACCCGGATTTTTCACCGTACGCCCGTTCCACAGGATTTCGCCGGCGTTCTTGGGCAGCAGCCCCAGCAGGGTGCGCAGCAGGGTGGTCTTGCCGGAACCTACCCGGCCAGTGATCACGGTCAAACTGCCGCGCGGCAGGGAAAAATGGATATCCTGGATGCCATTCGAGCTTCCAGGGAAATGGTAGCTCAACCGACGCACCTCCAGGGTTTCCAGGTGATCGGAGGCGGAGCGGTGGGGATAGGCCACTCTGGGCAGCGGGCCATCCAGATCCACCCGGCTGGTTTGAATCAGCGCTTCGAGTGGGGCGCCTTCCATCAGTCGGTACATGCGTTCAACCGAGACGCTCAGCTGCTTGTAGCGCGCCGCCAGCATGCCGCCAAAAGTGGTCAGGTCGCTCATGCTTTGCAGCAAGAACACGAAGAGTGAAAAATCTCCTACCGTGAATGCGCCCAGACGCATGGCCTGCCCGGCCAGGATCAGCACCACACCCGTACCCAGGCTGCCAGTGTTGCGGTAGATCGAATCCAGGATGCCGTCGAACAGGCGCTCGCGTACGGTGTACTTGCGGCGCTCATCGTTGATCGTATCAAAATGGGCGATCATACTTTCTTCTGCCGCGGCGACTTTGACTGCCTGGACAGCGCCGAACATCTCGCCCAGGAAGCCAGTTACCTTGCCGGTCGCCTGGCGGCTGGCCCGGCGGTAGCGCTCAATGCGTTTGGCCGTGGCATTTGCCACCACCGCGACGACGACCAGCGGCGCCAGTGCCAGCAATGTGATGGGTGCGCTGATCGTCAGCAGCAGTCCGATAGAAACCAGGATTACCAGGAAACCCACCAGGATGTCATTAAACCAAATGACAAATAGGGGGATTTCCATGACATCGTTGCGGAAGCGGCTGATCGCCTCGCCGGTTGAGTCGGGTAAAGGCATGGCTCCGGGGCGGCGCAGGATGTGTTTGAGCAGATTCTTACGCAGCAAGGTGGACACATGGGCAAACAGGGGTACATCTGCATAGTAGAAGCCATAGCTGCCAATGGCGCGCCCTGCCCACAAAGCCGCAAACAGCCCGATGATGCCCCAGATCGTCCAGCCTGCTGCTGTCTCTTCCCCAGCCAGCAGATCGAAAAACAGGCGCAGGATCAGCCCTGGGAGCAGCTGCCAGCTGGCGCGGAAGATCAGCACCGAGAGGAAGTCTATAAACCAATACCAGGGTCGGAACGCCAGCATGCTCCAGATCACCCGCCAGGCGGGCAGGGCAGGAGCCTTCTGCTCAGCTGATGCGGAGGGGGTGGATGGCGAGGGTAAGTTGGTTTCAACGCTCATGCCAGCACCTCTTCCAGACCCGTTTGCAGCAGATGATAGAATTTCGAGGCCGGGTTGCTCGCCAACTGCTGGCGGCTGCTATACTCGCCGATTTCCCCATCTTCCAGAATCAGCACTTCATCGGCGCGCTCAACCGTGCCTAAGCGGTGGGCGATGATGATGGCGGTGCGGTTCTGCAGCAGCCGCTCGATGGCAACCTCGATGCGCTGTTCAGAGGCCGGGTCCAGCCGTGAGGAGGCTTCGTCCAGGATTACCAGCCCGGGGTCGCGCAGCAGAACCCGAGTGAAGGCCAGCTGCTGGGCTTCGCCCGCCGAGAGGCTGCGCCCGCCTCCCTCGAGCACAGTATCCAGCCCATTGGGCAGGGATCTGTACCAGTCATCCAGGCCCAGGGCTTGAATGGCAGCCAGGATTTGCCCATCGGGGATGCTGGCATCGAAGAAAGTCAGGTTATTGCGCACGCTGCCCTGGAACAGCTGCACCTCCTGGGTGACCATTGCCACCCGCCCGCGCAGGGTTTTCAGCTGCGCCTGGCGGATATCGCTGCCGTTCAGGCAGATAGCTCCGCTGCTGGGGTCATACAGGCGGAAGATCAGCCGCGCCAGGGTGGATTTGCCGCTGCCAGTGCGTCCAAGCAGGCCCAGGATCTTACCAGGTTTCAGCTGGAAGCTCAACCCATTCAGCACCAGTTCGTTCTGGTTGTTTTCTTTCCAGTGGGTGTTATTGGCTGGTTGATTTCTGCCATTTCCCGAGGTGGGGGAAACCTGGCGGGTATCTTGCGGTATGCCGTTCAGATATGAGAAAGAAACCTGGTTGAAGCTGAGCTCCAATGGCCCGTTGGGCAGCTGGCATCCCTCTGCGGCTTCAAGCACTTTAGGTTGAGATTGGCGCAAGGCGGTCAGGCGCTCGATACAAGCCCCGATGGTCTGGAAGCTCTGTACTTCGTGAGTCAGAGTCCAGATGGGGACTTCCAGCAGGTTGATATAGTGGATGAACAAGTAGACCGTGCCGATAGTGATTTTGCCCTGGGTGTACAGGTAATAGCCCACGCCAACCGCCAGAATATTGCTCAGAGTGAGCAATCCACCCATCACCAGGTTGATGATCCAGTTCTTGTATTGCGCCTTACGGTCGTGGCGCAGGATGCTGGCCTGGCAGCGGAACAGTTCACGCAGGCTGAAATCAATTGCGCCGCTGGAGCGAACATCCTCGGTGCTGGCAAGCTGCTCTTCCAGGAAGCCGAACAGGTCAGCTTCGGCCTGCCGGCGGGCTTTCTGATGGACAACGGCAATATCGCGCACCTTGTTCAAGATGACCACAGCAATCAGAGCATACAGGCCAAAGGCCAGGCCGGCGCGTATGTCCTCCAGGAACAAGGCGATCAGGATGCCTATCATCAGGATCAGGTTCCCGGCCAGGATAATGACGAATTGGGAGAAAAAGGTTGCTAGCTCAGCTACATCACCATCGATGCGTTCGATCAGCTCACCCGGGGTGTGGTTATTGTGAAACCCCATATCCAGGTTCAAGCAGTGGCGGGCCAATTCGGCGCGCAGGGCGTTGGTGGCGCTCCAGGCGACATTTTCGCTCAAGTACACCACCACCACGGAGATGATCTGCTGCAAGATGGCGATTCCGATGAAGGCCAGGGCTGCGATGACCAGATTTTGAATGGCAGTTCCAGCCAGAGCGGCATCGATGAACGTGCGCATAATCTGCGGATTCACGATCTGTAAACCAATGCTGCCCAACAGCAGGATCGCCATCCAGATAAAGCGACCCTGCTGAGGGCGGATGTGGGCGGAAAGCAGCTGCCAGTAGGCGCGCAGTGGTAATTTCATACGACCAGTTTCTCCCATTCGGACATCAAGCTGTCCAGTTCAGCCTGGGTCTGGGCAATCTGCCAGCTTAAATCCTGGATGCGTTTGTAGGCATTGGCCTGAGCGCCAGCGCCTGCCTGCCGGCTGGTCTTTTCCAACTCACTGGAGAGACGCTGCATGGACAGGTCTCTCTCGCGGATGCGCTCCTCCAGCATTTCCAGCTCCAGGGCGCGGCGGCGGGTCTTGATATGATTATCGCGCGCCATTGGCTTTTCGGGAAGGATAATCCGGCGCGCAGCTTCTGGCTGCCTGCCGCCGCCATCCTGGATCGCTCCTCGCCGCAGGACGAACTCGCGGTAGCGACCCTGGAATATGATCATCTTGTTCCCTCGCAGCTCCCACACCTGGGTAGCCAGCTGATCGATCAGGTAGCGATCATGCGACACCAGCAGGATGGTGCCATTATAGCTGTCCAGGACGTCCTGCAGCACCTCGCGGGCGGGGATGTCCAGGTGGTTGGTCGGCTCATCCAGAAGCAGCAGGTTGGCGCCTTCCAGCGCCAGGATCGCCAGCGCCAGCCGGGCTCGTTCGCCGCCGCTGAGAACCCCGATGGATTTGAAGACATCCTCGCCCTGGAACAGGTACTGCGCCAGCAGGCTGCGCGCCTGATCCTGGGGAAAAGATGGCGGCGCATGACGGAGCAGCTCGTCCAGGATGGTGCTGCTGTCGTCCAGGGCATCTTGCGCCTGGGCGAAATAGCCGATCTTCAGGCTGGCGCCCAAAGCGACCGTTCCCGAGAGCGGCTCCAGCTGGCCCAGCAGGGTTTTCAGGAAGCTGGTTTTCCCGCTGCCGTTTGGCCCGATCAGCGCGGCGCACTCACCCCGGCGCAGTTCAAGCTCATCCACCTTGAACAGCCGGTTGCCAGGGTATCCCACCGTCAGGCGGTTGGCCCGGATGACCAGGTTGCCGCTGGTATGCCCAACAGCCAGGCGCGGGCGGATTTGGCGGGGCTTGTTCCCCACCAGCTGGATGGCGTTGACCTTGCGCACCGCTTCGACCACATCTAGAGGGCGCACCCGCAGATCGAATTCTGACCACTTCTTGCCGTTGCGTAAAGCCATGATCCCGTAGGTATCGACGACTGCCAGGTCACGGCTCAGACGGCGCAGCAGGCCCAGGGCGCGAGCATGCGTGCTGGCGCGCACCCAGTTGCGCTGGATGAAATCCACCTCGTTGAGCAGGCGGGTTTTCTCTTCTTTGTAGACGCGCTCGTAGTATTCCCAGCGCTCCTGCCTCTGCAGCAAATAGGCGCTGTAATTGCCCGAGTAGTCTTCGATCCCGCTGCGGCTCATATCCCAGATGGTGTTGACCGTGTTATCCAGGAAGAAGCGGTCATGGCTGACGATGATCACCGCGCCTTCCCAAGCGCCCAAGGTGTGCTCCAGCCATTCGACCGCCTCGATATCCAGGTGATTGGTTGGCTCATCCAGCATGAGCAGGTCGGGTTTTTCAAGCAGCAGGCGCGCCAGCAGAGCGCGAGTCTTCTGACCTCCGCTGAGGTGATTGAGCGGCATCTGCCAGGATTTCTTGCCCAGGCCCAACCCATCCAGGGTCTGCTGGATGCGCAGTTCGTAATCATAGCCGCCAGCTTTCTCGAAAGCTTCTTGCAGCTTACCGTACTCCTGCAGGGTCGCCTCGCTCGAGTCTCCGTTTTCCATCGCCGTTTCCAGGATAGTCAATCCTTCTTGCTGGCTGCGCAGGCCAGCAAAGACGGTCAGCATCTCGCTGTAGACGGTATTCTCCTGGTTGGCAAAGGCGTCGATGGACTCCTGGTGCAGGTAGGCCAGGCGCCGGCCGCGTGCCAGGTGCATCTTCCCGCTGGTGGGCTGGCGGATGCCAGCCAGGATCAGCAGCAGGGAGGTCTTGCCGATGCCGTTGGGGCCGATCAGCCCGATTTTGCTGTCGTTGGCGACGCTGACATTGATGTTGGCGAATAAATCGAAATCGCCAAAGGATAGACAAAGGTTTTCAGTGGTCAGGATAGACATAGTAACTTCTCCAAAACGGTTCCTGCCTTGGGCAGGGTAATGCTCTGCCGCGAGCAGGGCAATCAAAAAGCCACGGTGCACACCCGTGGCTCTGGTTTGCTGGCGGATTGGATTCGCCTGGTCTTGGAAAAGCAAACGGCCACGGGCAGGAGTGCGCCGTGGCCGTAAAAACTTCGTATAGCTAGACGATCAGCAGGCACACTCCGATAAGGAAATGCGAACATCCCCGCCGAGAGCGGAGAGCAGCAAAAAACCGTAAGCGTTTGCATAGATCATCGTGTCAACCTGTCTTTCTGGTACAACGGCAAGATTTTACCACAAAGTATTACCGGGTGTCCAGGAGGAAAACGAAACCCCGGCCATTTCGACCGGGGATTTCTGGTGGGCGCGAGAGGGCTCGAACCTCCGACCTTACGGATGTGAACCGTACGCTCTGACCGACTGAGCCACGCGCCCTATTTGGCGGGCAGGATTTTATCATAGATGATCTTATTTTGCAACCGCCTGAAAATGGAATCAGCAATTCTCAATATAAAAAAAGGGTACGAGTCAGGTCTAGTCAAGGGGAGGGAAAAGTGATAACCTGGCAGTATGTTTGAAGAAT